>JBKBUP010000126.1:0-8036 GCA_046289795.1 Dietzia sp.
AGCCTGTCGCGCTCCCACATCACCTGACCGCCGTGCACCTGCGTGGCGTCGGGGATATGGCCCTCGTCGTATTCCGTGGCGGCGCGGACATCCAGCACCATCGCGGGTTCACGGCCGTCGAGTCCCCCCGGTTCGACCGTCTCCGGGACGAACGCCGGCAGGCCGTCGCGCGAGGTGGCGTACCCGGCGGTGGAGTCGATCCCGACCCGCATGACGTGTCGGCGCAGGTTCTCCGCCGCCTCGCGGTCGGAGGCCAGCATGACGAGCCCGCGGGTGTCCTGTTCGGGGTCGATCGCCCAGCCCGCGTACGTCCCCGCCTGACCGGCGGGGAGGTTGACGGCGCCCGTGACGGTGCCCTCGTGGACCTCGTCGGCGGAGCGGGGGTCGACGACGACGAGCTGGTCCGCCTCGATCCCGGAGGCCACCTTCTCCGCCGGCAGTTCGGGCAGCTCCGCGAGCGGATATCCCAGGACGGAGGGGCCGTCCCGGTTCTCGCGCTTCATCCGCCCGAAGTAGGCCGGCGCGTCGGGCTGGCCGTCGAGTAGCTCGGAGACGAAGCCCTCCTCGTCGTCGTTCTCCACGTACTCCGGCCACCAGGCGAACTTCCGCTCGTAGCCCACCGAGCTCGAGGGCAGGGCGCCGAGGGACTTGCCGCAAGCCGAACCCGCGCCGTGCGCCGGGAACACCTGGACGTGGTCCGGCAGGGTGAGGAAGTGGTCGCGCAGGGTGGCGAAGAGCTGCGCCGCGCCCTCGTGGCGGGTGTCCTCGCCGCCGGCCGCCTCGTCGAGCAGGTCCGGTCGGCCCAGGTCCCCGCAGAAGACGAAGTCGCCGGTGAGGGCGTATCCGGGTTCGTCGGCGAACGCGCCGTCGGTGATGAGGAACATCAGGTGCTCAGGTGTGTGGCCCGGGGTGTGCACGGCCCTGATAGCGATGTTGCCCAGTTCGATGGTGTCGCCGTCGCGGAGCAGTTCGCCGTCGAAGCCGTAGCTCCAGTCGTCGCCGCCCTCGCCCGAGAGGTAGGTGGTCGCGCCGGTGGCGGCGGCCAGCTCGCGGGTGCCGGACAGGTAGTCGGCGTGGATGTGCGTCTCGGTGACCTTGACGATCTTCATGCTGTGCTGCTCGGCCATCTCGAAGTACGGCTCGAGGTCACGACGGGGGTCCACGACGATCGCCTCCCCGCTGCTCTGGCAGCCGATGAAGTAGCTGGCCTGCGCGAGGTCGGTGTCATAGATGCGTTCGAGGAGCATGTCGTGTGTCCGTTTCCGTGGGAAGCAGGTACACACCGCACCGTAAAACCCTCGGGGGTATAGCGCCACCGCTCGGCGCGATGACGCGCACACTGGACTGGCGTACCCCGCCCCCGACGAGAGGATCCCCGCCGTGTCCGATTCACCCGTGTCTGATTCACCCGTGTCCGATTCCACCCAGAACGACTCCCCGTTGACCGACGACCTGCGCCGCCTGCTCGCCGCACCGAACCCGTGCGTCATGGCGACGCTGCGCAGGGACGGCTCGCCGGTGACCGTGCCCACCTGGTACCGGCTGGTCGACGACCGGATCCACCTCAACCTGGACGCCGGCCGCGTCCGGCTGCAGCACCTGCGGCGCGACCCGCGGGTTGCGCTGTCCGTCCTGGACGCCGACGACTGGTACTCACACGTGAGCATCCAGGGACGGATCACCGAGATCACCGAAGACCCGGACCTGTCCGGCATCGACGCGCTGTCCCGGCACTACACGGGCGGCGAATACCACGTCCGCGATCGTCCCCGGGTGGACGCCTGGGTGGAGATCGAGCGCGTACACACGTGGGGGTCCGCGGCGCGATCCTGATCCGGCGGCGGGCGCCGCGGCATAGCCTCTGGACAGCTCCTCAGTTCCTCAGCCCGTCAGTCCTTCAGTCCCTCAGACCGGCGCCCCACCTGGGTGCCCCGCGCCCACGGAGATGCACATGTCCGACCGCTTCCCTCTCGCCGAACTCGCCGATCTGCCCGACGACCTGCGGGAACGCATCCTCGCGGAACAGGAGAAGGCCGGGTTCGTCCCCGAGGTGTTCCTGATGTTCGGACGCCGACCCGCGGAGTGGCGGGCGTTCTTCGCCTACCACGACGCGCTGATGGACCGCGAGGGCTCGAACATGTCCAAGGCGGACAAGGAGATGATCATCGTGACCGTCTCCGGGCAGAACAAATGTCAGTTCTGCGTGGTGGCGCACGGGGCGATCCTGCGGATCGTCAAGAAGGACCCGTACATCTCCGACCAGCTGGCCGTGAGCCATCACAAGGCCGATCTGACCCCGCGCGAGCGCGCGATCTGCGACTTCGCCACCAAGGTCAATCTCAGCTCGGATGAGCTGGGCGGCCCCGATTTCGCCGCACTGCACGAGCACGGCCTCGACGACGAGGACGCGTGGGACATCGCCGCGATCGCCGCGCTGTTCGGGCTGAGCAACCGGCTGGCCAATGCCACCGACATGCGGCCCAACCCGGAGTTCTACGCGATGGGTCGGCTGCCGCGGTCGAAATAGGTTGCCGGGGTCGAGTAGCTCTACAGCTGCTTGTGCGGGATCCCGTTGATGGTGCCGCCGTCCACCACGAACTCGGTGGCGGTGGCGTAGGAGGACTCGTCCGAGGCCAGGAACAGGACGAAGTTGGCCACGTCCTCGACCGTGCCGAGGCGGCCCAGGGGGATGGGGATCATGTCGTCCGGGATTCCCTCGGTGATGGGGGTGCGGACGAGGCCCGGGTGCAGTGAGTTGCAGCGGATGCCGTGCGGGGCGAGCTCGAGCGCGACCGACTTGGTGAGCCCGCGGACCGCCCACTTGGCGGCCACGTATCCGTGCGCCCACGGGGTGCCGCGCATCCCCTCGATCGAGGACACGTTGATGATCGAGCCCCGGCCGGCGGCGATCATCGTCTCGGTGACCGCCTGGCACCCGTAGAAGGTCCCCGTGAGATTCACGTCGAGGATCTGCTGCCACTTGTCGTGCCGGAACTTGTGCAGCTCGGCACCGTTGGCGATCCCGGCGTTGTTGACCAGGACGTCCACCCCGCCCCAGTCGGCGACCGTCTCCTCGACGACGGCCTTCCACTGCTCGGGCGCGGATACATCGAGGTGGCGGTAGCGCGCGTTCTCCCCCAGTTCTGCCGCCACGGCCTCGCCCTGCTCGTCGAGCACGTCGGTGAGCACGACCCTGGCGCCCTCCTCGACGAGCCGGCGCGCATCACCCTCGCCCATCCCCCGTGCGGCGCCCGTGATGATGGCGACCTTGCCCTCGACCCGACCCATGACGACTCCCTCTACTCGTGAACAGCTGTGGTGTGACTACGGGCTGGCGGCGTCAACGCGTGCCGACGATGCCCGGCGCTCCGGTGAGCGGCATCTCCAACGTGGTGGTCAGTCCCGGCGCGGCGGCCACGACGGCGGGAACGGCGTTGACGACCCTGCCGACGCCGGCGAGGATCGCCGAATAGTTGTGGTCGCCGTCCGCGCTCTGCGCGGCCAGGTCGAGGACGTACGACGGCTCGCCGATGACCTCGACACGGTACGAGTGCCCCTCCTGGACCGCGTACGGCCAGTCCGGCCGCAGGTCCTCCCGGGTGCGGGTGACGTGTTCGACCACGATGACGGGCTCGCCCGCCACCATCCCGGTGATCTGGAAGCGGAACCCCGCCTGGGTGCCCTCGGCGATGGTGCAGGCCGCGACCTCGTAGGTCTCCGGCGCGGGTTCGCGCTCGACGTGTTCGGTGATCTCGTCCACCTCCACGCCCAGCCCGGCGGCGAGCAGGTGGATCGACGCACCCCAGCCCGCGGTCAGCACACCGGGCAGGAAGAGCAGCGGTGTCTGGTCGAGCGGGGTGCCGAACCCCATCACGTCGACCATCGACTCGGTGGAGTCGTAGGTGGCGTAGTCGGAGAACTCGGTGCAGCGGACCTGACGCACCTCGCGGCAGGTCCCGGTGATCGCGAGCGGCAGCAGGTCGTTGGTGAAGCCCGGATCCACGCCGGTGACGAAGAGGGTGGCCCCGCCTTCCAGGGCCGCGGCCTCGAGCTTGGCGCGGGCGCTGTCGGGGATCCCGGCGGCGGGGTTGATGAGCGGGGTGGGCGCGGTGCCGGCCACGTTGATCCCGGCGGAGAGGTACTCGCGGATGTCGCGCGCGGCCTCGACCGGCCGGTTGTCGCTCATCGCGCAGTAGACCACGCAGTCGGGCCTCGCGGCGATGATGTCTGCCGAGCTCGTGGTGGCGGCGACGCCGGTGGTCACCTCGAGACCGGCGAGTTCACCCGCGTCCTTCCCCGCCTTCTCCTCGGAGTGCACCCAGACGCCCACGAGCTCGAAGCGCGGGTCCTCGATGAGTTGGCGCAGGGCTATCGCCCCGGCGTTGCCCGTGGCGATCTGTGCGACCCGGATGGCCATGTGTCCCCTCCCGACCTGAGGCGTCACGCGGTGGTGCGCGCCCGTTCGCGGCGGACGCTACCAGAGCGTGCCGCCTGGTCGGGGGCTTACCGGACACTTGACCGGACAGCTGTCCGGTCAAGTGTCGCGGCGGGCTGTCGCGGCGGGCTGTCGCGGCGGGCTGTCGCGGCCTGCTCAGCCGAGGACGACCCCGCAGGCGATGCGGCTGCCCCCGTCGCCTGCCATCTGCGTGTCCTCGTCGGGCCCCTCCGGCGCGTAGCGCTCCGGGATGTTGGCGAGGTTGTCCGAGTTCTCGTGGATCATCACGGCGGAGCCGTCGTCGTCCAGCAGCAGCTCCCGGTCCAGCCGGTCGGTGAGGGTGGTGATGCGGGCGGTCCCGTCGCCGGCGACGTACAGCGGCGGCAGGTCCCCCGCGTGTTCGGGATGGCCGGCCTCACCGTCCGGCCCGGCCAGATGCCCGCCGGCCGAGAGGAACGCCCCGCGCTCCTCGGGATCGTTGGGGTTGGCGCTGTCCGGCTCGCACAGGCCGGTGGTGTGGATGTGCAGGCCGTGGAAGCCGGGCTGCAGCCCGGTGGCCTCGACGGTGACCAGCGTGCCGCCCTCGGCCTCGACGAACTCCACCGTGCCGAGCGATCCGCCCTCCGGGTCCGTGAGCTCGGCGGTGGCGAAGGCCTGTCCGCCCTGCTCCTCACCTGCGGTTCCCGCGGCCGCGGTCGTGGCGGTGTCCTCCTGGGGAGTTGCGTTGCCCTCGGCGGCGGGCGAATCCTCCCCGGTACCGCACGCGGCGGCCAGCAGGGCGGCGGCGGTCAGAGCGACGAACGTGGTGCTCCTGCGCGCGCGGCCGCGTATGGGCATGGTCCGTGTGGGCGCGGCCTGTGTGGTCTCGGTCTGCGTGGGCGCGTTCTGTGCGGTCATCAGGGGACCTCCTTGTCGGCGTTGTGGCCGTCACCGTACCCAGGCTCATCGGAGGCGCAACCGCGGTTTCTCCCCGCGACCTGCATCACCGCCAAATGCCCGAAATCCGCTACTCCCCTGTGCAGTTCGCTAGCCGATTCCGGGTAGCGAGCCGCGCAGGAGAGTAGCGGATTCGGGGGGGCGGTGGAGGCCGGCGGTGGAGGCCGGCGGTGGAGGCCGGCGGGTCAGGCCGCGGCGCGGAACCGGCGCAACCGGAGGCTGTTGAGCACCACGAACACCGAGGAGAACGCCATGGCCGCACCCGCGATCATCGGATTGAGCATCCCCGCCGCAGCCAGCGGGAGCGCGGCGACGTTGTAGGCGAACGCCCAGAACAGATTGCCCTTGATGGTGCCCAGCGTCCGGCGGGACAGCCGGATCGCATCGGCGGCAGAACGCAGGTCACCGCGGACCAGCGTGAGGTCGGAGGCCTCGATCGCCGCGTCGGTGCCCGTGCCGATCGCCAGGCCGAGGTCGGCGGTGGCCAGTGCGGCCGCGTCGTTGACGCCGTCGCCGACCATGGCCACGACCCGGCCCTCGGACTGCAGTCGGCGGATCACCTCGACCTTGTCGGCCGGCATCACCTCGGAGATCACCGAGTCCGGGCCGGGATCGATCCCCACCTGCGCGGCCACCGACGCGGCCACCCTGGCGTTGTCGCCGGTGAGCAGGACCGGGGTCAGACCCAGGTCTCGGAAACGGCGGATCGCCTCGGCGGAGGACTCCTTGATCTGGTCCGCCACCACCAGGACGCCGCGGGCCCGGCCGCCCCACCCCACCGCGACCGCGGTCTGGCCGCGCTCGGAGGCCCGGTCGACGGCCCGCTCGAGCTCGGGTGGCAGAGGCAAGGAACGGTCCGCGAGCAGGGCCGGACGGCCCACCACGACCACCTCGTCGTCGTCGTCAACAACGACCTCTCCCGACACGCCCAACCCTTCGGTGTTGCGGAAGCCACGCACGTCAGGCAGATCACCGACCCGTTCGCGGGCGCCGGCGGCGATCGCCCGGGCGATGGGGTGCTCGGAGGCGTCCTCGACCGCTCCGGCCAGGCTCAGCAACTGCGCCTCGTCCTCGCCGTCGGCCTTCGTGACGGAGACGAGCGCGTGCGAACCGGTGGTGACGGTGCCCGTCTTGTCCAACACGATCGTGTCCACGCGGCGGGTGGACTCCAGGACCTCGGGCCCCTTGATGAGGATGCCCAGCTGCGCACCCCGGCCCGTCCCCACCATCAGGGCCATGGGCGTGGCCAGGCCCAGTGCGCACGGGCAGGCGATGATCAGCACCGCGACCGCGGCAGTGAACGCCATGGAGGTGCCGGAGCCGGTGATCATCCAGTAGGCGAACGTCGCCACCGCCAGCACCAGGACCGCGGGGACGAACACGCCGGAGATGCGGTCGGCCAGACGCTGGGCCGCGGCCTTGCCGGATTGCGCGTCCTCGACCATCTGCGCCATCTGCGCGAGCTGGGTGTCGGAGCCGACGCGGGTGGCGCGCACGATCAGCCGGCCACTGGTGTTGACGGTCCCGCCCACCACGGCGTCGCCGGCGGAGACCTCGGTCGGCACGGACTCCCCGGTGACCATGGCGGTGTCCACGGCTGAGGCGCCGTCGACGATCTGCCCGTCGGTGGCGATCTTCTCGCCGGGCCGTACGACGAACTCGTCCTCGACCTGCAGGTCCTCCACCGGGATCCGGGTCTCGACACCGCCGCGCAGCACCGCCACGTCTTTGGCGCCGATCTCGAGGAGCGCTCGCAGCGCCGCGCCCGCCGATCGCTTGGACCGCGCCTCGATGTAGCGCCCGAGCAGCACGAACGTGGTGACGCCGGCCGCGGCCTCGAGGTAGATGTCACCGGCCCCGTCGCTGGGCGAGAGCGAGAACTCGAACCCGTGCGACATCCCCGGCATGCCCGCGTGGCCGAAGAACAGCGCGTACAGCGACCAGACGAAGGCGGCGGACGTGCCGATCGACACGAGGGTGTCCATGGTGAACGCGCCGTGCCGGATGTTGATCCACGCCGCCCGGTGGAACGGCCACCCACCCCACACCACGACCGGCGCGGCGAGCGTGAGCGAGAGCCACTGCCAGTAGGTGAACTGCCAGGCCGGGACCATGGCCATCGCGATCACCGGCACCGACAGCACGGCGGAGATGATCACCCGCTGACGGAGGCTCTCGACCCTGTCCACGCCCGCGGAGTCGTCGGTGGCGTTGCCCGCGTTGCCCGTCGCCTCTGCGGCGTCGCGCGCGGGCGTGCGGGGCCGGCTGTGGCGAGAACGTGGCAGGTGCGCCGAGTAACCGGCCTGCGCCACGGTGTCCAGCAGGAGCTGCGATTCCACTCCCGGGGCGAACTCCACGCGCGCCTTCTCGGTGGCGTAGTTGACCTCGGCCGTGACGCCGTCCAGCTTGTTGAGCTTGCGCTCGATCCGGTTGGCGCACGACGCGCACGTCATGCCCTCGATCTGCAGGTCGACGAAGGTGGTCGGCGGTTGGCTGGCGATATCGGTGTCGGTCATGGCGCGCTCAGCTCATTCCGCGGCGTCGAGGGTGTACCCGGCGTCGTCCACGGCCGCGCGGACGAGCGCGGGGTCGACGGGGTCGGGGGCGACGACGACGAGGCGGCCCGACTCCAGGTCGACCTCGACCGCCTGGACGCCGGGGATCT
>JBKBUP010000127.1:0-8003 GCA_046289795.1 Dietzia sp.
GCAGGAGGTCGACGCAGGCCCATGACGAACATCGTCGTACTGATCAAGCAGGTTCCGGACACCTACTCGGAGCGCAAGCTCTCCGATGGGGACTTCACCCTGGACCGAGAGGCCGCGGACGCGGTCCTGGACGAGATCAATGAGAAGGCCGTTG
Organism: Dietzia sp.; assembly: GCA_046289795.1. GTDB lineage: Bacteria > Actinomycetota > Actinomycetes > Mycobacteriales > Mycobacteriaceae > Dietzia. The sequence goes on from JBKBUP010000127.1 coordinate 155, forward strand.
AGCAGGCTCTCCAGATCAAGGAGGCCGAGGGCGGCGAGGTGACCGTCCTGACCGCCGGTCCCGACCGCGCCACCGAGGCGATCCGCAAGGCCCTGTCGATGGGCGCCGACAAGGCCGTCCACCTCAACGACGAGGCGCTCCACGGCTCGGACGTGGTCCAGACCGCGTGGGTGATCGCCAACGTCCTGGGCACCATCGAGGGAACCGAACTGGTCATCTGTGGCAACGAGGCAACCGACGGCCGCATGGGTAGCGTCCCGGCCATCATCGCCGAGTACCTGGGCCTTCCGCAGCTCACCCACATGCGCACCCTCGAGGTCTCCGGCGGAACCGTCAAGGGCGAGCGGGAGACGGACGAGGGCATCTTCGAGGTCGAGGCCTCGCTGCCCTGCGTCGTCTCCGTGGGCGAGAAGATCAACGAGCCGCGTTTCCCCTCCTTCAAGGGCATCATGGCCGCCAAGAAGAAGCCGGTCCAGCTCCTGACGCTGGCCGACACCAACGTCGAGGCCGGCCAGGTGGGCAAGGAGAACGCGGCGTCCACCGTCACCTCGTCCGTCCCCAAGCCGCCGCGCAGCGCCGGCGAGAAGTTCAACGACGAGGGTGAGGGCGGCAACGAGGTCGCCAAGTACCTCGTGGCGCAGAAGCTCATCTGATCGCGCTCACCCCGACCGACTCCCACCAGTCTTTTTCAAGGAGAATCCACCATGGCTGAAGTCCTCGTCGCGGTCGAGCACGTCGACGGCGAACTCAAGAAGGTCACCCTCGAGCTGCTGACCGCCGCACGCGCGCTCGGAGAGCCGTCCGCCGTCGTGTTCGGTGAGACCGGCACCGCCGCAGCGCTCACCGACGCCCTCAAGGCGGCCGGCGCGGAGAAGATCTACGTCGCCGAGGGAGACGCGGTCCAGAACTACCTCGTCACCCCCAAGGTCGACGTCCTCGCCGGACTCGCCGAGCAGGGGGCCGCGGCGATCGTCCTGGCCGCCACGTTCGAGGGCAAGGAGGTGGCGGGTCGCCTCGCGGCCCGCACCGGTTCCGGCACCCTCTGTGACGTCGTCGAGATCAAGTCCGACGGTTCGGCCGTCCACTCGATCTTCGGTGGCGCCTTCACCGTCGAGGCGACCGTCTCCGGCGACACGCCCGTCTACACCCTGCGTCCGGGCGCCGTCGAGGCCGCTCCGTCCGCCGGTGCCGGTGAGGTCGTCGAGGTCGACGTCCCCGAGCCCGAGAACGCCGCCAAGGTCATCTCCCGCAACCCGATCGTCGGTGGCGACCGTCCGGAGCTCACCGAGGCGACCGTCGTCGTCGCAGGTGGTCGCGGCGTGGGTTCGGCCGAGAAGTTCGAAGAGGTCGTCGAGCCGCTGGCCGACTCGCTCAAGGGCGCGGTCGGTGCCTCGCGCGCCGCCGTCGACTCGGGGTACTACCCGGGCCAGTTCCAGGTGGGCCAGACCGGCAAGACCGTGTCGCCGCAGCTGTACATCGCCCTCGGTATCTCGGGCGCCATCCAGCACCGTGCCGGCATGCAGACGTCCAAGACGATCGTCGCCGTCAACAAGGACGAGGAGGCCCCGATCTTCGAGATCGCGGACTACGGCATCGTCGGCGATCTGTTCAACGTCGCCCCGCAGCTCACCGAGGCCATCAACGCCCGTAAGTGAGCGAGACGCGAGCAGCGTCTTCCAGCGTCGACCGGACCCCGGCACCCCTGCGGTGCCGGGGTCCGGTGCGTTCGGGCGTATTCTTGCCGACGTCATGCTCACGATCCGCACCGCGCACTATCTCGACCACGCCGCGACCACTCCGATGCGTCCGTCGGCGATCGCCGCCTACGCCGAGGCTGCCGCGACCGTAGGCAACGCCTCCTCGCTCCACGGCGCGGGACGCCGCGCCCGTCGTCGGCTGGAAGAAGCCCGCGAATCCCTCGCCGCGCACCTCGGGTGCAGGCCCTCCGAGGTCGTGTTCACCTCCGGAGGGACCGAATCCGACAACCTCGCGGTGCTGGGCCAGGCGGCCGCCTCGAGCGGTGACGTCGTGGCCGTCGGTGCGACCGAGCACCACTCGGTCCTGGACTCGGCGGCGCACCTGGCCACGGGACGCGGCGGTGGCATGGACGTCCGCGTCCTGCCCGTGGACCGGCGCGGGGCCGTCACGCCCGAGTCGGTCCGCCGGCTGGTCGACGAGGTGGGTCCGCGGCTCGCCCTCGTCGCCGCCATGTTCGGCAACAACGAGATCGGCACCCTCACCGACGTCGCCGCGGTGGCCGAGGCCGCCAGGGCCGTCGGTGCCGCGGTCCACACCGACGCCGTGCAGGCCGTCGGGCACGTCCCGGTGGACTTCAGCGCCCTGGGCGTCACCTCGCTGAGCCTGTCCGCGCACAAGTTCGGCGGACCGCTGGGCGTCGGCGCGCTGATCATCGACCGCGGCGCCGAGTGTCTCCCGGTTGGCTTCGGCGGCGGGCAGGAGCGGGATCTCAGGTCGGGTTCGGTCGACGTCCCGGGCGTCGTCGCGATGGCCGCGGCCCTGGATGAGGCCGTCCGCGACATGGACGCCGAGGCGCGGCGCCTGGGGCGCCTGCGGGACCGTCTGGTCGCCGGAGTCCTCACCGAGGTCCCGGACGCGATCGCCAACGGCGGCGGGGACCGGCTCCCGGGGATCGCCAATCTCACCTTCCCGGGGTGTTCCGGGGAGTCACTCATCCTGCTGCTCGACGCCGCGGGGATCGAGTGCTCGACCGGTTCGGCGTGCACGGCGGGGGTTGCCGAACCCAGCCACGTGCTCCTCGCGCTGGGCGCGGGCGACGCCGCGGCGAGGAGCAGTCTCCGACTGAGCCTGGGGTACACCACCACGGAGGACGACGTGGACGCCGCCATCGCCGCGCTGGCCCCCGCCGCCGAACGGGCCCGCGTCGCGGGGCTCGGGTTGATCCGAACCGGGGCGACCGCGTCATGAGGGTCCTCGCCGCGATGAGCGGGGGAGTGGACTCCGCGGTCGCCGCTGCCCGCGCCGTGGCCGCCGGACACGAGGTGGTGGGGGTCCACCTGGCACTGAGTGCGGACCCGGCGACCCTGCGGACCGGCTCCCGCGGTTGCTGTTCGCGCGAGGACGCCGGTGACGCACGTCGGGTGGCCGATCTGTTGGGCATCCCGTTCTACGTCTGGGATTTCGCCGAGCGGTTCCGGGCGGACGTGATCGACGACTTCGTGGAGTCGTACTCGCGCGGCGAGACGCCCAACCCGTGCCTTCGCTGCAACGAGCGGATCAAGTTCGAGGCCCTACTGGATCGGGGGATGGCGCTCGGGTTCGACGCGGTGGCCACCGGGCACTACGCCCGCCTGGCCACCGAGGAGACGGACGCCGGTCAGCGGCGTCCCGTCCTGCGCCGCGCGGTCGATCCCGGTAAGGACCAGTCGTACGTCCTCGGCGTGCTCACCCCGCAGCAGCTCGCGCACTCGATGTTCCCGCTGGGGGACTCGCTCAAGTCCGAGGTCCGTGCCGAGGCGGAGGCGGCGGGTCTACCCGTGGCGACCAAGCCCGACAGCCACGACATCTGCTTCATCCCCTCCGGAGACACCCGCGCCTTCCTCGGTGCGCGGATCGGCCTGCGTCCAGGTGCCGTGGTCGACGCCGACACCGGTGATGAACTCGGTCGACACGACGGCGTGTACGGGTTCACGATCGGTCAGCGCAAGGGACTCGGCCTGCCGGGCCCGGCGGCCGACGGCCGCCCCCGGTACGTCACGTCCATCGACGCCGGCACGGGCACCGTGACGGTCGGGGGTTCGGACCACCTGCTCTCCCGGGCGATGACCGCCACCTCGCCCTACTGGCTGGTCGACGACGACGTCCGCGAGACCGCGTGTCAGATACAGATCCGCGCCCACGGCGAAGCGACACCGGGGCATGTCAGGAGGGTGGGAGACGGGCCGGACGCCCGACTGGAGATCACCCTCGACGAGCCCGTGCGCGGCGTGGCCCCGGGCCAGGCGGCCGTGCTCTACCGACCCGAACCCGGTGGCGACCGAGTCCTGGGCAGCGGCACGATCACCGCGGCCGTCCCGGTCGCGGGCACTCCGTGAGCGCCGTCGAGCCGGGACACACCGGCCCCGGCCCGATGCCGGGAGCGGATCCCCGGGAGTCGGCACGGGTCGTGCTGGGTGAGTGTCACAGCACGCCGTTCCTGCCCGAGCTGTCCGACCGGGGACTCGGCGCCGATCAGGTGGGCAGGACCCTCGCCATGCTCGCGGACCTCCCGGTCGACGTCTCCACGCGGGGCTGGCGGCTCGCGGGTTCTCCCGGGCGTCTCGCCCGCACGGCCTCCGACCTCCTCGACCGTGACCTCGATGCGCTGGAGGAGGCCGATGAACTGGTCAGGGACCCCGAGGACGACCGGGCCCCCGCGGACCGGCGCCTCGTGGTCCGGGTGCTGGGCCCGTGGTCACTCGCCGCGCAACTCGAGTTGCCCGGTGGTCTGCCGGTCCTGACCGATCGCGGGGCCCGCAGGGATATCGCGGAGGCGCTCGCCGAGGGGGTGGCCGACCGCGTCACCCGGCTGGCGGGACGACTGGGGGCCGGCACGCGGATCCTGCTCGACGAGCCGATGCTCTGGCATGTCACGGCCGGCACGGTCACCGGACCCAGCCGCTTCGACCCGATCGCCGCTGTGCCGGAGGACCGGCTGTCCCTGTCCCTGTGCCGCTTCGCCGACGTCCTCCGCCGCAACGGGGTGGCCGAGGTGGTGATCCGCGTACCCGCCGGTACCGGACCGGAGGCGCCGCCGAGGTGGTCCGCGGTCTCGGAGGCGCCGCGCGGTGAGACCCCGCTCGACGGGCTCTGTGTGCCGGCGGAGTTGCTCCACTCGGGTCGCTCCCATGCAGCGCTCGACGCCGCGGGGACCGTGCTGGGCGGCGGGCGGATCCTCCAGTTGGAGGGACTACCGGGGACTAGACGGCCGCCCCGCTCCGGTCCGGAGGTCGAACGTAGCGTGTCCGCGATCCTCGCTCTGCTCGAGCGCCTGAGCGCGCCCCGCCACGCGGGGCTGGGTCAGCTGGTCCTCACACCGACGGTCGACGACATGACCTCGGGTCTGGTCTCCCCGGTGGAGGCACTCGCCTCGGTGCGGCGGGTGGCCGAGGCCGCACCGCGGCTGGCCGAGTAGGTCGGCCCGGTCAGGCCCGGTCTGGTCTGGTCGGTCTAGGCGACGGCGATCGGCCACTCCGTGCTGACATCGGAGGCGTCCTTACCCGACTTCTCGAGATAGGCGGCGAAGTCGCGCTGCCGCGTCTCGTGCCAGAGCGCCTGCTGTGCATTGACCGCGCGCCAGTCCGCGCCGGCCAGGTCGGGGAGCGAACCGAGTAGTTTCCACGCCAGGCGGGCCGCCGCGAGCGCATCGGCGGCGGCCTCGTGCGCACCGTCCAACCGCACGCCGTGGTGAGCGCACATGGCCTCGAGGGTGCGCTTCCCCCGGCGGTACGGGTCGGTCGCGCGGTCGACCACGTACGGGTCGAGCACCGGGCCGAGCACCTCGAACGAGGGGTCCCATCTCCTGAGGATGGTTAGGTCGTACGCGGCGTTGAACACCACCAGGGTCCTCCCCTCCCGCCAGCCCGTCCGGACGCCCGCTATGGTCTCGGCCACGACCTCCGCATGCGGCCGTCCGAGCTCCCTCGCCCGGGCGGTGGTGATGCCGTGGACCGCCGTGGCGCCCTCCGGGATGTCTATGCCCGGATCGGCCATCCAGTTGAGCTCCACCTTGAGGGGCCCGTCGATGGCGACGAGAGCCGAGGTGACGACGTGCGCGGTACGGGGATCGGGCCCGGTGGTCTCGAGGTCGAAGGCCAACAGCCGGTTCCGGTCGATGGAGACAGGGGTCGTGATCTCTGGGTTCATGCGGTCACCGTAGGCCAGCGTCCCGACATCCCGGGCACGTGTCGCATTACCCTGTCCTCGTGAGCCAAGCGAGTCGAAGCAGCGAGCCCCTCGGTACCGGGGACATCCCCCCGGACGTACGACAGGTCTGGACCGAACTCGCGGAGACGGTGCGGGACCACCAGTTCCGCTACTACGTCAAGGACGCACCTGTCGTCTCCGACGCCGAGTTCGACAGGTTGTTCCACGACCTGGAGGCGCTCGAGGAACAACACCCCGGGCTCCGGACCGCGGACTCACCGACGCAGCTGGTCGGCGGTGGTTTCTCGACCGACTTCGCGCCGGTGGAGCATCTCCAGCGGATGACGAGCCTGGACAACGTGTTCTCCGAGGAGGAGCTGCGCGCGTGGGTGACCTCCGCGGTCGAGCAGGCGCACATCCCGGCGGAGGACCTGCGGTTCCTGTGCGAGGTCAAGATCGACGGGGTTGCGCTGGACCTGGTCTACCGCGAGGGGAGGCTGGTCAGCGCGGCCACCCGCGGAGACGGCCGCACCGGCGAGGACGTGACGCTCAACGCCCGGACGATCGACGACATCCCGGTCACGCTCACCCCGTCGGAGGACCGCCCCGTCCCAGCGTTGCTCGAGGTCAGGGGTGAGGTGTTCTTCCGGCTCGAGGACTTCGCCGAACTCAACGCGAGGCTCGTGGCCGAGGGAAAGCCACCGTTCGCCAATCCCCGCAACAGCGCCGCCGGGTCACTGCGCCAGAAGAACCCGGCGATCACCTCCCAGCGACGCCTCGGGATGTACTGCCACGGTCTCGGCGCGGTCGAGGGCGTGACCTTCGACAGCCTCCACGACGTCTATCTCGCCCTCGCGGACTGGGGCCTGCCCGTCTCTCCGCACACCGCCCCGGCGACCGGCGTCGACGAGGTCCTCGAGCGGATGCGGTACTGGGGCGAACACCGGGGCGACCCCGAGCACGAGATCGACGGCCTCGTGGTCAAGATCGACGACCGGGCCGTCCAGCGTCGGCTCGGGCAGACCTCCCGTGCCCCACGGTGGGCGATCGCCTACAAGTACCCGCCGGAAGAGGTGATGACCGAACTGCTCGACATCCGCGTCTCGGTGGGTCGTACGGGGCGGGTCACCCCGTTCGCCCACATGGAGCCGGTGCTGGTCGCGGGCTCCACGGTCTCGCTCGCTACCCTGCACAACCAGACCGAGGTCAGGCGCAAGGGTGTGCTGATCGGTGACACCGTGGTGATCCGCAAGGCCGGCGACGTCATCCCGGAGGTCCTCGGCCCGGTGGTGGAGCGCCGGGACGGAACCGAGCGCGAGTTCGTCTTCCCCGAGCGCTGCCCCGAGTGCGAGACCGTCCTGGCGCCGGCGAAGGAGGGTGACGCCGACTGGCGCTGCCCCAACCAGCGGTCCTGCCCCGCCCAGCTCCGTGAGCGGCTGTTCTACCTGTCGTCTCGCAACGCGCTCGACATCGAGGCGCTCGGCTACGAGGGATCCTCGGACCTGCTCGCCAGCGGGGTGCTGGACAACGAGGCCGGCCTGTTCGACCTCACCGAGGCCGACCTCCTCCGCACCTCCCTCTACACCCGGCTGGACAAGGCGACCCGCAAGCAGGTCGAGGAGGGGGCGGAACCCGAGCGCACGGTGCTCACCGAGAACGGCCGCAAGCTGCTGACCAATCTCGAGACCGCGATGGACCGGCCGCTGTGGCGGGTGCTGGTGGCACTGTCGATCCGCCACGTCGGGCCGACGGCTGCGCGGGCGTTGGCCACCCGGTTCGGCACCATGGACGCCATCCGCGCCGCCTCCGAGGAGGAGCTGGCGGAGACCGACGGCGTCGGAGCGACGATCGCGGCCTCGGTCGTCGAGTGGTTCGACGTGGACTGGCACCGCGAGATCGTCGACCGCTGGGCGGCCTCGGGTGTGTCGATGGCAGACGAGCGGGACGAGTCGATCTCGCGCACCCT
>JBKBUP010000128.1:0-7982 GCA_046289795.1 Dietzia sp.
GACCCGGAGATCCGAAAGCCGCTCACGGAGCTCGGCATGATCAAGGGCGTCGATATCGACGACCGGACCGGCCGCGTCGGGATAGGTATCTACCTGACGGTGGCCACGTGCCCGATGCGGGACACGATCACCGACCGGGTCCGCTCCGCGGTGTCAGACGTCCCCGGCGTGGGCGAGGTCACCGTCGAACTCGACGTGATGAACGACGAGCAGCGTACGGAGTTGCGCAAGCACCTGAGGGGCGACGCGGCCGAGCCCGTCATCCCGTTCGCCCAGCCGGGGAACCTCACCCGGGTGTACGCGGTCGCCTCTGGCAAGGGTGGCGTCGGCAAGTCCACCGCCACGGTCAACCTCGCCGTCGCGCTCGCGTCCCGGGGACTGTCCGTCGGTGTCCTCGACGCGGACATCTACGGACACTCCATCCCCCGGATGCTCGGCACCGACGCCCGACCCACCCAGGTCGAGCAGATGATCCTCCCGCCGGTCGCACACGACGTCAAGGTCATCTCGATCGCCCAGTTCACCAAGGGCAACACCCCCGTGGTGTGGCGTGGCCCCATGCTCCACCGTGCACTCCAGCAGTTCCTGGCCGACGTGTACTGGGGTGACCTCGACGTTCTGCTCATGGACCTGCCGCCCGGAACGGGCGACGTGGCCATCTCGATCGCCCAGCTCATCCCGTCGGCGGAGATCCTCGTCGTGACCACCCCACAGCAGGCCGCGGCCGAGGTTGCCGAGCGGGCGGGTTCGATCGCCCTCCAGACCCGTCAGCGGATCGCGGGGGTCATCGAGAACATGTCGTGGCTCGAACTCCCCGACGGCACCCGCATGGATGTCTTCGGCACCGGAGGCGGCGCCGAGGTCGCGGCGAATCTCTCACGCTCGGTGGGTGCGCCGGTCAAGCTCCTGGGTCAGGTTCCGCTCGAGCAGGCGGTCCGGGAGCACGGCGACGAGGGGACCCCGATCGTGCTGGCGGAGCCGGATTCGCCGTCCGGTCGGGCGTTCCGGGAGATCGCGGACGGCCTCGCCGTCCGGCCGCGCGGCCTGGCGGGGATGAACCTCGGAATCGACACCACGCGCCACCTGTGACCGCCCGGCTCGGGTGACCCTCGCGCCACCAGTGGACCCGCGCACCAGTGGACGGGTTCGGATCCGTCTAGGTGGCGTCCGTGTCCCACACCGGTGTCGTTCCCGGCCGCGTCGGGGCGGGTGCGGGCGAGGACGCCGGGCCGGCCGCCGGCAGTCCCGGTCCGGTCGACTGTAGTCCCGTCGCCTGTGCTCCGGTCGACTGTGTTCCCGTCGACTGTGTTCCGGTCGACTGTGGTCCGGTCGCCGTAGCTCCTCCCGCGGGTGCGGCTGCGCCGAAGTCCCCCGTGAACAGGGAGTCGTCTCCGTCCAGGAGGTGCTTGGTCACCATCGCGCGGGGACTCATTCCCCTCAGGTCGCTCAGTTGCTTGAGCGGCTCCCGGAACTCATCGAACTCGGTCCCGTAGTCGTCGCGGAGTTGCTGCTGGGCGGTCCCCGCGAAGTCCTTGACCTTGCGGATCGCGGAGGCGAGCCAGCGGGCGGCCTCGGGTAACCGCTCGGGTCCCAGGACCACGAGCGCGATCACGCCGAGCACCAGGAGCTCGGACCAACCCACGTTAGTGAACATCGCCTCCGAGGATACGTCGTCGCGGCGCCGACCGGCACCACGACCTCGCGTGACGGATCACCGTCAGCCCGACCGGGTCACCCGAGTACAGGGCGGACGGTCACCTCGATCCGGGCACCGTCGCGGATGACCTCGACCGGGACGTCGACGTCCGCGCCGGCTCGTCGGACCGCCACGACGAGCTCGTCGGAGGAACGCACACGGCGTTCCCCGATCCTCGTCACCACGTCGCCTTCCCGAAGTCCCGCCTCCTGCGCGGGGGATTCCTCGCGAACGTTGACGAGCTCCGCGCCCTCCACGTTGCCGTTGTCCGCCTTGCGTGCGTTCACACCGATGGTGGCGTGCCGTACGGACCCGTCGGTCATGAGTGAGGTCGCGATGGCGCGCACGTCGTTGACGGGAATCGCGAACCCGAGCCCGATCGACCCGCCGGTCTGGGTGAAGATCGAGGTGTTGATCCCGATCACCGCCCCGCTGGCGTCGATGAGCGGACCTCCCGAGTTGCCGGGGTTGATGGCCGCGTCCGTCTGGATGGCGTCGATCACCACGTCCCCGTCGGACGTCGACTCCCCCAGCGCGATCGGCCGCTGGGTCGCGGAGACTATGCCCTCGGTGACCGTCCGGGCCAACCCGAGCGGTGAGCCGATGGCCACCACCTGCTCGCCTACCTCGACCCGGTCTGAATCACCGAGTGTCGCCACCGTCAGGTTCTGGACGTCCTCCACCTTGAGCACCGCGAGGTCGGTCGCCGGGTCTCGGCCGACCAGCTCGGCCGAGGCTCTGGACCCGTCCGGGAAGGCGACGTCGATGTCGGCACTGTCGGCGGCCCCGTCCATGGTGACGACGTGATTGTTGGTGACGATGTATCCCTGCGGATCTATGACGATCCCGGAGCCCTCGCCCCGTGCCGAGGGTGTCGATACCTGGATGTTGACCACCGCGGGCTGGACCCGCTGCGCGACCTCACCGACAGGATTGTCGGGCCGGATGACGTTCGCCGGGGCATCGGCGATCCGGACCGTCGACGTGGTGAGGACGCGGGCGGAATCGGCCACGACCGCACCGATCCCCCCTCCCACGAGCGCGATGACGGCGACGGCCGCCGCTGCTCCGGCGAGTGCCTGCCTGCTCAACCGCCGTTCGAACAGTGCCTCGGAGAGCGAGAGCCTGGGCGGCGGGGGGACGTTCGCACCGGACAGGTCCTCCGGTCCGGGCTCTTCCTCCGCCTGCACTGCGGGGGAACCGAACCCGACCGGCGCGTGGGGATCACGCCAGGGGTCGGGCTGCGCGGGTGGCGGCACCTCGACCTGGTCCTGCCACGCCGGATGCCGCTCGATACCGCCGCCGGCGCCCCGGGACGGACCGAACGCCGCCGCCAGTGCGGGGTCTGCGTCGCGGTCGCGCGCCGGGCTGGACTGGTCCTCCGGGACGGAGTGACGCCGCGGGTCGGATCCCCCGGTCACCCCGTCGGGACGGGAGAAGCGTTCGACGGAGGCCTCGTCTACGACAGGCCTGTGGATCGGGGCCGGTTCGCGAAGCGGTCGGTCGGGATCCACGCCCCGCCCCGCCGGTTCCGGCACACCAGTCTCATCCTCCACGCGCACCAGCCTAACGGCCGGATGAACGCAGGCGGCGCAGGAGCCTCGACCACCGGTTCCCCGACGGGGGCGCCGGGTCCTGTGGGGGTTCAGGGGCTGCACCCTCCCCGAGGAGGCGCAGGCGCTCCCGCAGGTCCCCGGGCATGTGGATCGGTCCGGAACCACGGAGAGCACGCCGTGCGTCCTGCTGCTCGGTCACCTCGCGGCGACACTGCGGGCACAGGGCGAGATGGGAATCCGCGCGGACCTGGCCCGCAGGCGGCAGACAGCCGTCCACGTATGCAGCCGCCGCTTCGGTGGAGAGGTGGTCGGTGGAGAGGAAGCGGGGTTCGGTACGGGGAGGTGGTGTACGCCCGGCGACCTCACGGACCGAGTCCCGCGACAGCCGGAACTCGGGAGCGGACTCACGTCCGGAATGGTGTCGATCCACCCTCGCCCCTCCTCATCCGTCTGCCCTCGGGGCGCCCGTCGTGCTCCTACGCGGTGATCAACGCACAGGATGCGCCTGTGGTTCCCGGGTGTCCGAGGGGGATCAGTCGATGCTCTGGTGCACCCCGGTCACGCCGGCGGCCTCGAGCTCGGCGCGCAACGCGGAGCGTCCCCGGTGGATGCGGCTGCGGACCGTCCCCATCTTCACGCCGAGGATCCGACCGACCTCCTCGTAACTGAGATCTTCGATGTCGCACAGCACCACGGCCGCGCGGAACTCCGGCGAGAGATTGGCCAGGGCGGTCTGCAGGACCGGGTCGAACGTCTCCTCGGACAGGACCTGCTCCGGGCTGCGCTCGCGTCCGGGCACCCGCTCGGCGTCGTCCGGGAGCGCCTCGAAGCGGATGCGCGACCGACGGCGCGCCATGTCGAGGAAGAGGTTGGTGACGATGCGGTGCATCCACCCCTCGAAGGTGCCGGGCTTGTACTTGTCGAGGGAGCGGAACACCCGGATGAACGCCTCCTGGGTGATGTCCTCCGCATCGTGGGCATTGCCGCAGAGACGGAAGGCGAGTCGGTACACCCTGTCCCCGTGTTGTGCGACGAGCTGCGACCAGGAGGGCATGTCGGCGGCGTCACCACTCGCGTCGAACCGGGCGGTTCCGATCGCCTCGCCGCTGTCACTCCCGGGAGCGAGAGAAGTGCCGTGCACCGTCTGCGAGTACATGCGCTGCCGCCGCCTTCCGGCGCGGGATCCTCGGAAGGCGTCCGCGCGGTGTTCCGTCGCCCCCTCGTGGGGCGGCGTGTGCCCACCCTCTCGCATCGGGCTGTCCTAACGGTATATCCGTACTGAGATCCGCCTGAGAGTCTCATACCGATCCGATCACCGCGCGTTGGACGCGCCGTCCGCGTGCGCGGCGATACGCTGCTCGGGTGTCCGATTCGACAGACGTCCCCGCCACCGACCGTTCCCGGCTCGCCGACCTCGCGCGCCGCAGCGCAGCCCTGGTCGACGACTCGCTCTACGCTCCCGCCCGTGCGGACGCGGCCGAACTGGGGGCCGCCTCGCCGGACGCGCTGACCGCCGAGGCGATCCGGTTGGTGGCCCGGCTGACGGGGGCCCGTACCGCGGTCTGCATCTCGCCCGCTCCCGGAGTCCCCGCCCTGGCGATCCTGGCTGCAGCCGGGCCGGGATCCGGAGCCGTGGTCACCTGCATCACCGATGACCCTCATCATCTGGACGCCGCCCGGTCCGCCCTGCGCGCCGCCGGACACCCCGCGTCAGCCGCCCGCTACATCGCGGCACGGCCCCTGGAGGTGGCCGACAAGCTCGCGGACGGCGCCTACGACCTGCTCGTCGCCGACGTCCCGGATCACTCGGTCTCCCGGGTCGTCTCCCGGGCTCACCAACTGCTCCGTTCCGGCGGCGCGCTGGTCCTGATCGGCGAGCACGCGCCGCTGCCCGACGACGCGGAACTCCCCGCGCACGCGCACGTCACGGTCCTGCCCGTCGGCGGCGGACTGACCGTGGTCGCGCTCTGAACTCGGTCGTGCGCTGAACCCGGGTCCGGCTCCGGCTCAGCCGGGTAGCGACGTGACGGAGTTCTTGGCCACGCTCACCACCCCGCCCGAGCTGATCGGGAACCGCAGGCGGTCGCGCTCGTGGTCCACGCCGATCACGTCGCCGGCACCGATGTGGCAGTTCTTGTCGACGATCGCCTTGCGCACCACTGCGCCCCGTCCGATCCTCACGCCGGGCATGAGGACGCTTCCCTCCACCACGGCACCGTCTTCGACGACGACGTTGTTCGAGACCACCGAGTTGCGCACGGTGGCCGCCGAGATGATCGTCCCGGCACCGACCATCGACTCCTGGGACATGCCACCGTTGACGAACTTGGCGGGCGGCAGGTTGTCCTGCTGGGTCCGGATGGGCCAGAGGTTGTTGTAGAGGTTGAAGACCGGGTGGACGGAGACCAGGTCCACGTGCGCGTCATAGAACGCGTCGATGGTCCCCACGTCGCGCCAGTACCCCCGGTCGCGCTCCGTCTCGCCCGGGACCTGGTTGCGGGCGAAGTCGTACACGTACGCGCGCTCCTGCTCCACCAGCGCCGGGATGATGTCCCCGCCCATGTCGTGGGTGGAATCCGGCTTCTCCGCGTCCGCCTTGAGCGCCGTGACGAGTGCGTCGGTGGTGAAGATGTAGTTGCCCATCGAGGCGAACGTCGCATCCGGGTCGTCCGGCGTCCCCGGCGGGTCGGAGGGCTTCTCGACCCAGTCGCGGATCAGGTCGTCGTCCCCGGCGTCGATGCAGCCGAAGGCGAAGGCCTCGCTGCGCGGGACGCGGATCCCGGCCACGGTGACAGCGGCCCCCGTGGCGATGTGGTGGTCGAGCATCTGGCGGGGGTCCATGCGGTACACGTGGTCCGCGCCGAAGACGACGATGTGGTCCGGCTTCTCGTCGTAGACCAGGTTCAGCGACTGCAGTATCGCGTCCGCCGAACCGGTGTACCACCGCGGTCCGAGCCGCTGCTGCGCGGGGACGGGGGTGATGTACTCGCCCCCCATCCCGCTCATGTGCCACACCTGCGAGATGTGCCGGTCGAGGGAGTGCGACTTGTACTGCGTGAGGACGCAGATCCGCATGAACCCCGCGTTGACGAGGTTGCTCAGGACGAAATCGATCAGTCGGTACGACCCCCCGAACGGCACCGCCGGTTTGGCGCGGTCCGCCGTGTGCGGGAAGAGTCGCTTGCCCTCGCCACCGGCGAGAACGATTGCTAGGACGTGCGGCTGGTTCCTCACTCCCCCACCGTAACGACTTCCGGGCCGCGGTCACGGACCATCGCGGGACTTGCCCCCGTGCCGCCCCGAACGGACACCCCGTGGTCGGGCGGGGTTCACCCGCAACGGTCCAGGGGACGCCCGGGGCGGCTAGGTTGACCCGTGTGCGAGTAGCGATGATGACGAGGGAGTACCCGCCTGAGGTCTACGGCGGGGCGGGAGTCCACGTGACCGAACTGGTGGCCACACTGCGGCCGCTGTGCGAGGTCGACGTCCTGTGTATGGGCGCGGACCGGGACACCGCCCGGGCGTTCCGGCCCGATCCGGAGCTGGGCGAGGACGCCAACCCGGCGATCCGGACCCTGTCGGCGGGCCTGCGCATGAGTGTGGCGGCGGAGGGGGCGGACATCGTCCACTCCCACACCTGGTACGCGGGCCTGGCCGGCCATCTCGCCGGAGAGCTCTACGGCATCCCCCACGTGGTGTCCGCGCACTCGCTCGAACCCAGCCGCCCCTGGAAGGCGGAGCAGCTCGGTGGCGGCTACCGCGTCTCGTCGTGGTCCGAGCGCAACGCCTTCGCCAACGCGGACGCCGTGGTCGCGGTGAGTGCGCGGATGAAGGACGAGATCCTGCGCGTCTACCCGGAGATCGACCCGGGCCGGATCCACGTGATCCTCAACGGCATCGACACCTCGGTGTGGTCACCGGTCGAGACGTTCACCGGAGAGGACTCCGTGGTCCGTCGGCACGGAGTCGACCCGGACCGCCCGATCGTCGCGTTCGTCGGTCGCATCACACGACAGAAGGGTGTGCCCCACCTGGTGCGCGCCGCCCGCGACTTCCACCCGGACGCCCAGCTCGTGCTGTGCGCCGGCGCGCCGGACACCCCGGAGATCGCGGCCGAGATGGAGGGCCTGGTCGCCGAGCTGCAGTCCACTCGCGACGGCGTCTTCTGGCTCCGTGACATGTTGCCGCGCGAGGAGGTCATCGAGATCCTCTCCGCCGCCACGGTGTTCGCGTGCCCGTCCGTGTACGAACCACTCGGCATCGTCAACCTCGAGGCCATGGCGTGTGACACCGCCGTCGTGGCCTCCGACGTCGGAGGGATCCCGGAGGTGGTCGTCGACGGCGAGACGGGCACACTCGTCCACTACGACGAGTCGGACCCGGACGCCTTCGAGGCCGGTCTCGCGGCCGCGGTCAACGACCTGGTGGCTGATCCCGAGAAGGCCGCCCGGTTCGGCCGCGCGGGTCAGGAGCGGGCCAGGACCCGGTTCGCGTGGGAGGCCATCGCCGAGCAGACCCACGCGATGTACGCCTCACTCCTGTAGAGACCTGCGGAAGGTCCGCACCTCCACGTGTACGCGGACCGGACGGTCTCCCGTCCCGATGACCTTCTCGACCCCGGTCCGGTCCAGGTGGACGCCACTGGGCCCCATGAGCGCGAGGTCCGCGGCGATCGCTCCGGGGACCGTGGCGGCGACGTCGACCACCCGGACAGGACCGGGTTCGAACCC
>JBKBUP010000012.1:0-7696 GCA_046289795.1 Dietzia sp.
GCGGCGGCGGGGCCGGGTAGAGGTCACGGAGGGTGACGGCGTCCACTGGCGCGGGCGGGCGCGACCAGAAGACGGCGAGCTGGGCCCGGAAGCGGTCGATCGTCCCCCAGATGACCGGGATCCCGGCGATCTCGCACGCGTCGGAGACGAGGTAGCGCGTGGAGAAGTTGTCGCTGCCGTCCATCACCAGGTCGTGACCCTCGAGGAGCGCGCCGATGTTCAGCGCGTCGAGCCGGGCGTGGACCGCCTCGACGCTGACCCCGGGCGCCAGTTCGGCCAGCCGCTCCCGGGCCGACTCGACCTTGGGACGGCCGATGGCCGGGACCGAGTGGATCACCTGGCGCTGCAGGTTGCCGAGGTCCACCTCGTCGTCGTCGATCACGGTGATCCGCCCGACACCCGCAGCGGCGAGGTACATGAGCACCGGCGCGCCCAGACCCCCCGCCCCCACGACGAACACCGACGCGGCGCGCAGGCGACGCTGCCCCTCGTCACCGATGGCACCCAGCAGGAGGTGGCGCGAATAGCGCGCGCGCTCCTCCGCCGAGAGATCGGGCACCGGATCCACCAGTGGGGGAAGCGTCCCGGCCGGGTCCCCGGTCAGGGGGTTCACGGCACCACCGGTGGACCGTCGGGGAACGGCCACGCGTTGTACCGACAGGTGTCGTCGTTGTCCGGGACCACACCCTCGGGGTCGAGACGGAAGATCTCGCTGTTGGAGACCCCGAAGGTCTGCTGCATCATGATCGGCGCCAGGACCCCGTCCGCCGGGCACGGCTCGTGGTCCGGGTAGCCGATCGCGTGGCCGACCTCATGGTTGACGAGGTACTGGCGGTAGGACCCGATGTCCCCCTGGAAGGACCGGGCGCCCCGGATCCATCGCGCGAGGTTGAGGTAGACCCGGCCGGCGGACGGGTTGTAGCAGCTGGTCTCGAGCTCGATCTCGTATCCGCAGTTCTCGCGGACCGTGAGGGGACTGGCGAGAGTCACCCGGAACGCGGGCTCGTCCCGGGACGTCCGCTGGAACGCCACCGCCCCGTCGGCGGTCCAGCTCTTGGGGTTGGCCAACGTCGCGTCGACCATCCGGGCCACCGAGTCGTCGCCACCGAAATCGGTCGTGTCGACGCCGTCCTCGACCTCGACGGTGTAGGTGAACTGCTCGGCGGTGGGTCGCCCGACGCGGTCGGTTCCCCCGGGCACGATCCGGAACTCCCCCGCGCCGGCCTCGGCGAAGGGACCCCCCTCCGGCAGCTGCCCGCTCGGGGGCACTTCTCCCCGGAGCGGCCCCTCGACGATCGCGGGCGTCTCCCCCGCCTCGTTCGCGGACCCGGCCTCGTCCGGACCGGGTGTGGTCACGGAATCGGCGATCACGAGCGCGGTGAGCACCACCAGCACGGGGATCGCGTACGCCCGCCAGCCCCACGTGGTGAAGAACCGGCCGACCGGGCTCTGCTTGCGCAGATGGTCCCTCCCGCCGGGGACCGAGCGGCGCCGGCCGGGGGTCGTCTCCTCCTCCGGATCCCAGGGCGCGCGCAGCGGCTCACCGTGCGGAGGGTAGTACGGAGAGCGGTCCCCACCGTGGCCCGGAGTGTCACCCCGCGAAGTGGACCCGACGTCGACACCGTCCGACGTCCGGCGACGGCCGTCGCTCATCCGCGCACCTCCAAGTCCGCTCCGGTCAGGCTCGAGTCAAGGCCTCCACGATCCCACATCCGGAGGTGGTCGCCTTCTCCGGCTCTCCGCCGGTGCGGGTATTGTCCGTCTGGCCCGGTCGACTGTCGACTCGCAGTCCGGGAGGACAGGAGCCAGAAGATGACAAGCCCGGGCGGACCGTCCCCGACGGCTCCGGGGCGTGCCAGGGCGACGCGTTTGCCCCGCGGCGCCCGACGCCGACAGCTCCTCGACGCCGCCGGGACCGTGTTCGTGGACCAGGGGTTCCACGCCTCCGGGATGGACGACATCGCCGTCCTCGCCGGTGTCTCCAAGCCTGTGCTCTACCAGCATTTCGATTCCAAGCGCGACCTGTACATCGAGGTCCTGCGCCATCACGTGGACGAGCTGCTCGGTCGCATCCGGGCCGCGCTCGACTCGACCTCGGACAACCGGCGTCGCGTCGAGGCCGCGGTGGACACGTTCTTCGCGTACGCCGATTCCGACACCCGCGGATTCCGGCTGGTGTTCACCTCCGAGTCCGGGGACGACGACGTCCGGCGCGAGCTCGACCGCGCGACCGACGGCTGCATCGACGCCGTCCACGACCTGGTCCGTGGTGACTCCGGGCTCGACGCGCACCGATCCCGGCTACTCGCCGTGGGCCTCGTGGGAGCGAGCCGCGTCAGCGCCGGGCACTGGCTCGACGCGGGCCGACCGATCTCCCGCGCCGACGCCGTCTCCACGACGGTCACCCTGTGCTGGGGCGGACTGTCGAAGATCCCTCGTCAGGGCGGGGACCGGGCCGGTCAGGAGTCCTAGGAGAGGAAACCCACCGCGCGGCGGGCCGACTCCCCGATCTCGACGTACGCGACCCGGTCGGTCGACACGAGATAGCGACGGCCCTTCTCGTCGTCCAGCTCCAACACCGCCTTGCTCTCCGCGGTGAGAGCGGCCTCGACGCGAGCCTGCACGTCCTCCGGGTTCATCCCGGTCTTGAACACGAGTTCGCGATTACTGTCGGCGATGCCGATCTTGACCTCCACGGTGCCTGCCCTTCTCATCGTCGGCGCATGTCACGCCGTCGTCGGTGATACGTGGGACCCAGGCTAGCCCGGACCCTGTGTACCGGGGCGTCACGGGATAGGGTGGGCGCACGTGGATCACACCCGCGCCGGTCCGCAGGTCGGACCTGCGCACCTGAAGATCCGCGTGGAAATGTGCGCGCCCTGCTCGCCGAGGCCGACCATCGGAGGCCCGACCGCCCGCGCGCGAGACGAGAAAGGCACCGCCCTGTCCACTACAGACGTGACCATCAGTGAAGTCGACGGCATGGCCACGACGACCGCCGTCGTCGACGCCCCGTCCTCCGACTCCTCCCCCAGCTTCGCCGAACTCGGCGTCCGTCCCGAGATCGTCACCGCGCTCGGTGAGCGCGGCATCACCCACACCTTCGCCATCCAGGAGCTCACCCTCCCGCTGGCGCTGGCGGGTTCGGATCTCATCGGCCAGGCCCGTACGGGTATGGGCAAGACCTACGGATTCGGCGTCCCCCTCCTGCACCGCATCTCGACGGGCGAGGTGACCCGGGAGCTCGACGGCACCCCGCGGGCCCTCATCATCGTCCCCACCCGTGAGCTGTGCGTCCAGGTCACCCAGGACCTCAAGATCGCCGCCACGGGGCTCACCGCCCCCGGCGGGTCGGGGACCCGCCCGCTCAAGGTGCTCGCCATCTACGGCGGCACCCCCTACGAGCAGCAGACCGACGCCCTGGAGAAGGGCGTCGACGTGGTGGTGGGCACCCCCGGCCGTCTGCTCGACCTGGCCAACCAGTCGAAGTTGGTGCTCGGCAAGGTCGAGGTCCTGGTCCTCGACGAGGCCGACGAGATGCTCGATCTGGGCTTCCTGCCGGACATCGAGAAGCTGCTCAGGATGGTCCCGGACCAGCGGCAGACCATGCTCTTCTCGGCCACGATGCCGGGACCGATCATCACCCTGGCGCGCACGTTCCTCACCAAGCCCACGCATATCCGGGCGGAGGCCGCCGACTCCGGCGCCACACACGAGAACACCACCCAGTACGTCTACCGGGCGCACTCCATGGACAAGCCCGAGGTGGTCTCGCGGATCCTGCAGGCCGACGGGCGCGGCGCCACGATGGTCTTCTGCCGCACCAAGCGCACGGCCCAGAAGCTGGCCGACGACCTGGCCGAGCGAGGCTTCAGCGTGGGTGCGATCCACGGCGACCTGGGCCAGGGCGCGCGCGAGAAGTCGTTGAAGGCGTTCCGTTCCGGGGACGTCGACGTCCTCGTGGCGACCGATGTCGCGGCGCGAGGTATCGACGTCGACGACGTCACCCACGTCATCAACTACCAGTGCCCGGAGGACGAGAAGACCTACGTCCACCGGATCGGCCGTACCGGTCGGGCCGGGCGCAAGGGCGTCGCGGTGACCCTCGTGGACTGGGACGACCTGCCCCGCTGGGGTCTCATCGACAAGGCTCTCGGTCTGGGCCACGGCGAGCCCGCCGAGACCTACTCGACATCCCCCCACCTGCGCGCCGAGCTGGGGATCCCCGAGACCGCGGGCGGACGTGTCGGTGCCGCGACAGGGACCGGTTCCGGTCGTCGCCCGGCCGACCGCGATTCCCGCGGATCCGGACGCGAACCCGGGGGCAGATCCGGCGCTCCTCGCCGTCGCACCCGGACCGGTGGTTCCTCACCCCAGGCGCAGTCCCCTGCCTCCGATGCCGCCGCCGAGGCCACCACCGAGGCGGGCACCGACGCCGCCTCCGGTGCTGACCCCGGCTCCGAGCCCGCGCCCTCCGGGGACGGTGCCCCGCGGCGTCGGCGTCGCCGTCGTCGCCCCTCGTCGTCTTCCGACTCCGCCGGCCGGGACTGACCCGACCTCCACCCCCTGGAAGGCACGTGCGCACACTCAGGAGCGGTTCCGGCCGCCGCCGTCTGCCGTTCGTCGACGTCCCCCCCGAACGCAGGACGCGACGGGACCTCGTCACCGCCGGGGTCATCACCGTGGTCATGGTGCTGGTGGCGGTCGCCGTGCTCTTCTCCGGCAGCGCGGCCCGGTCGGAGCTGCGTACCGCGGAGGCGGAGCAGCCCGAGTACGGCCCGGCCACCGAGCCGCCCGCGTCGCTGCAACCGCTCTGGACACACGACTCCGCCGGAGCCGGGCCCCCACTCACCACCAAGGGCAACCTCGTCACCGTCTCCGCCGACGGAGCGCTCGTCGGCCGGGACGCGGGATCCGGCGAGGAGAGATGGTCCTACACGCACGCCGGCCGGTTCTGTGCCGGGGCGTTCTACTCCGACCGACTCGTGGCCGCGTTCGACGGCGCCTCGGGGTGCAGTGACGTGACGTCCCTCGACCCGACCCGGCAGGAGTACGAGAGCACCAGGCAGAGCGCGTTCCCGGACTCGATGGAACTCGCCGGCACGTGGAAGCACGTTCTCGCGTTCAGCCCGGAGAGGCTGGAGATCTGGCGCGACGACCTGGTCCGGACCGTCGAGTACGGGGCCGTGGACGCACCACAGGAGGCGGGGATGCAGCCCCGCACCGGGTGCACCCTCGGGACCGCCGGTCTCACCGATGAGCGCTTCGCGGTGACCGAGCGCTGTCCCGGGGAGGACTCCGTCAGGCTGACACTCTCGAAGACGGTCCCCGAGGACAACCGCACACCGGAAGAGATCGCCTCGGACCCGACGGGCGCCGACGGCCTGTGGATCATCGAGGTGACCGAGCAGGGGGTACTCGCACTCCGGAACCAGGGCCCCGACTGGACCGTCGAGAGGTTCAGCTCCCCCACCGAGCACTCGACCGTCCTCGTCCTCGACGGCGAGCCGGCAGTGCCACCATCACACGAGTCGGTCTCCGGTGACAGCGATCAGGTCCGGTGGTTCGACGGGCGTTCCACGCACGCCTTCGACGGGCCGACCGGGGTGCACTCATGGACACTCGGGGGCTCGACCGGGCCGGGTCTCACCGGGGGCTGGTCCCCCGACCCCGAGGCACATGCGATCGGCGAGTGGGTACTCGTGCCGGTCGCCGGCGGGCTCGCGCTCCTGGACCACGACACCGGGCGGGAGGCCCGGCGCCTCCCCGGGACGGCGACACGCGGAGAGGGCGTCACGGGGCTCGCCCAGATCGGCGACATCCTCTACGAACGCGACGCGGGAGAGATCCGCGCATACAAGATGGTGACCTGACCGGCCGGGGCCGATGCGGGGTGAGCCGTCGCCGAGAGAGTGGGCGTCGGGAGAGTAGGCGTCGGGAAAGCCCGCGTCAGGAAGGCCCTCGCCGAGGAGGTCAGACGGCGTACCACTCGATCGCGTCCCTGCGGAACAACGAGACCAACGCGACGGCGCACACCACGGCGAGGATCAGCCCCGCCAGATACTGGTCCGAGCCCACCCCCACGTACCAGGCCACGAACAGCAGCAACAGCTCCGCGATCACCACGAGTCCCCGGCCCCAGCGGCGACCCCGCAACAGACCGATACCGGCCGCGAGCAGACCGCCACCGAGGATCGCGAACCACACCGCGGTCCCGTAGCCACTGATGACCACGGTCTCCTCGCGATGGCCCCCCGCCGCCCGGATGGCGAGGGCCACTGCCACGCCCACGCCGATGAGTCCCTGCGCGGAGGAGATCCACCCGGCCAGCCGCACGGGAGTGGGGATCGAGGTGCGGGGATCCAGGTGATCCACCGGGGGACGTTGGTCGTCAGGTCGGCTCACGTTCACCTCCACAGCCTATGTCGCGGGGTCACGATGGCCCGAACCACCCTTGTGGACTGGACTCCGAATAACCCATTACAGCCTCTGGTGTGGGGTTTCGGTTCGATTTGACAACCGGGGTGACCTTTGCCACATCAGCGCACGAGAGGGTTGACTTGTCATGGAATCGTGGCACCATCATTCGTAACAGCGCAGACGCACACAGTTTGCCTAGCCTTAACCGGGAGCTGCTCCGCACGGAGCGAGCCCGCGGAGAGGGTACACCCCCCACCACATCGCCGGATGTGACCGAACACGTACGTCCTCGCGCCGATTCTCGCAGATCGGCGCGTCGGCGGCGTCTTCTCGTGTCCGGTTTCACCCGACCACGGTCTCGTAACCGTAAGGAGTTCCCATGGACTGGCGCCACAAGGCCATCTGCCGCGACGAGGATCCCGAGCTGTTCTTCCCCGTCGGCAATTCCGGACCCGCCCTCGCGCAGATCGCCGAGGCGAAGATCGTCTGCAACCGTTGCCCCGTCACCTCCGAGTGTCTCGCCTGGGCCCTCGAGTCCGGCCAGGACGCCGGCGTCTGGGGCGGGATGAGCGAGGACGAGCGTCGCGCTCTCAAGCGTCGCCGCGCCCGCACCCGCACCGCGGTCTGATCCGACAGGGTCTGATCTGACACGGTCTGATCTAGCACGGTCTGATCCACCGCGATCTGATCGCGACCAGACCGGACGACCGATCTGACGACAACGACGAAGGCCGGTTCCTCCTCCCACCAGGGAGAGGAACCGGCCTTCGTCGTCTGCCCGATCGTCAGCCGATGACGGCGATGAGGTCGCCGGCCTGGATGACGTCCCCGGGGGCGACGGCCACCTCGGTGACGGTCCCGGCCGTCTCGCACAGCACCGGGATCTCCATCTTCATCGACTCGAGGAGCACGATCGTGTCGCCCTCGGCGACCTCTGTGCCGACGGCTGCGACGACCTCCATGACGTTCGCGACCATCTCGGCACGGACCTGTTCAGTCATACGGATGTTCCTCTGCTTTCCTCACGCGGCGGCCCCCGGACTCCTCAATGCAACCACACGGGGGTTCCCATGGGAGACTTGTACACCGACGAAAGGAGGCGACCATGGGCAAGCGTGGCCGCAAGAGGCGGGATCGCCGCAAGAAGAACGCCAACCACGGCAAGCGTCCGAACAGCTGAGTCCGGACCACCAGAACCGAGTGAGGGGGGGGGGGGGGGGGGGGGGGGGGGGGCCGCCCCCGCGCGGCGGGGGGGGCGGGGGGGGGGGCGCGGGCG
>JBKBUP010000012.1:7706-26620 GCA_046289795.1 Dietzia sp.
CCAAACACCACCCCCCCCCCGCCCCCGCCCCCCACCCGCGCCGCCCCCCCCCCCCCCCCGGTGGGGGGGGGGGCCCCGTTCGGGGCCCCCGCCCCTCTCCTCGTCTCCGGTGACGTCAGTGCGCGTCACGCCGGTGGACGGTCGTCGTCTGGTGCACCACCGTCGTCCCGTCGGCGTCGGTCGTGGTGACCGTGGTGCGCCGGATCTCCACCATGAGTCGTTCCCTCAGCCCCGACGGCGCCTTCTCGCAGCATGACCTGGACAGCTTGGCCTTGAGCCGGCGCTCCGACAGGAAGAGCTCACGGCACGGGGGGCACCCGGCCAGGTGGTGCTCGAGCCTCGACCGGCAGGCGTCGTCGCATTCGAGGTCCACGAGAAGGGACAGGTCGCGCCGGGCGGCGTCACAGTCGATCTGTTCCAACCGCGGGTCGTGTTCTCTCGTCACTTCGCGCCCTCCGTCCTGTCACGACCGAAGCCACGCTCGGTCGCCACGTCCCGGAGCAACTCGCGGAGCTGCTTTCGCCCCCTGTGCAGGCGTGACATCACGGTCCCCAGCGGGGTGTCCATGATCTCCGCGATCTCCTTGTACGGCAGGTCCTGGACGTCGGCGTAGTACACCGCCATCCGGAACTCCTCTGGGAGCTGGGCCAACGCGGACCGGATCTCGTCGTCCGGTAGCAGCTCCATGGCCTCCACCTCCGCCGAGCGCAGGCCCGTGGAGGTGTGCTCCGCCGCCGCCGCCAGCTGCCAGTCCGTGATCTCCTCGGTCGGGTACTGGGCGGGTTGGCGCTGCCGCTTGCGGTAGTGGTTGATGTAGGCGTTGGTGAGGATGCGGTGCATCCAGGCCCGGAAGTTCGTCCCGGGCCTGAAGGAGTGGAACCCCGCGTACGCCTTCGCGTACGCCTCTTGCACCAGGTCCTCCGCGTCGGCCGGGTTGCGGGTCATCCGCAGCGCGGCACCGTACAACTGGTCGAGGAGCGGCATCGCCAACTCCTCGAACTGCTCGGCGCGTTGGTCGGACTCGTCGGGCTGCAACTCGGTCGGCAACCGGTACTCCTCACCTGTCGATGACCCGGAGTCTATCCGCACGCCGGGGACGTCGAGGACCGCGGTCCGCATCGCACCCTCCTCTCCCGATCCCGGGAACAGTCCCGGGTACCTGCTCTCACCAACACCGTCCACGGGCGCGCTATTCCGGCCGGCCCCTTCACTAGGCTCGGGAGGATGAGCGGGAAGAACGCGGGACACGGGAAGTCCGCCTCGGCGGCGACCCCGGCCATCACCGCCCTCCGGTCCGTCGGGGTCGACCACGCGGTGCACACCTACGACGCGACCACCGGGGCGTTCGGCGACGAGGCCGCCCGCGTGATGGGCGAGCGACTCGGGATCGACGCCGCCAGGGTGTTCAAGACGCTGGTGCTCGCCACCGCGCGCCCTCCGACCGGCACCCGGACCCCACTGGCGGTCGCGGTCCTTCCGGTCACGGCGATGCTCGACCTCAAGGCCGCGGCCGCGGCACTCTCCTGCGGAAAGGCGTCGCTCGCCCCCGTCGACGTCGCGGAGAGGACCACCGGGTACGTGGTCGGCGGGGTGTCTCCCCTCGGACAGAAGAGATCCCTGGCGACGGTGGTCGACCATTCCGCGTTCGATCACCCCACGATCCTGTGCAGCGCCGGCCGTCGCGGGTGGGAGATCGAACTCGCACCCGCGGACCTCGTCGGACTCACGGGTGCCGCGACGGCGGCGATCGCCTCCCGGTGACGCGCGCTAGAAGAGCATGTCGGCGGTCGGGTCCACCGGCCGGACCAGGTCCGGGCCCTCGTTGCGGACGTTGGAGACCGCGCGCGACACGGGCCTGATCTCCACCGATTCGGCCCACTGCCCCAGGTCGCCGCCGGCCCCGGCGACCAGGGCCCGGGGGTCGCCGATCACCGTGGGGTCGAGCCAGTCCGACACCACGGCGGGGGGCACCACCAGTGGCATCCGGTCATGGACCCTGCGGAGCGGCCCGAGAGCCTCGGTGGTGAGGATCGTGCACGACAGTTGCGTGACGTCCGCGTCCCCCGGATCACGCCGGGCCTCCCACAGTCCGGCCATGAGCAGGCCCCGGTCACCGGGGAGACTCATGTGGAAGGGCTGCTTGGGCCCCGCCCGGCCGCCCGGCACGGCGGGTTCGCCGGGCACCCACTCGTACCAGCCGTCCATCGGAATCACGCAGTGTCGCCTGGCCACGGCGGAGCGGAACGACGGTTTCTCGAACGCCGTCTCGACCCTCGCGTTGAAGAGGGTCGGTAGCTTTCCCTGGTCCCTGGCCCAGGACGGCACCAGGCCCCAGCGCATCGAGCGCAGGATCCGCCGGGAGGCGGCGGGATCGTCGAGGCGTTCGCGCGGGATGTCCAGCACGAGGGCCGGGATGGTGGTGGTGGGCGCGATGTTGAACCGCGGCGAGCGCGGGGCCTGGTCGGGCCACAGCCCCGGGGGCGGTGAGGACGCCTCGTCGACGGCGTCGAGCTCCACCGCGAGCCGCGCCGGATCCGAGGAGAGCGAGAACCGTCCACACATGCGGACCATCCTCCCACCCGGAACGGGCGGGATCTGGGCCGATGGGCGACAATGACCAGGTGAGTCATTGGAACGCCCCCGTCGCCGGCACGCCCGTCCACGCCGTGGTCCCGGTACCCGGGTCCAAGTCGCTGACCAACCGCGCCCTCGTCCTGGCCGCGCTGGCCGACGCCCCCGCCCGGGTGAGCGGGACGTTGCGCAGCCGGGACACCGACCTCATGATCGGGGCGCTCTCCGCGCTCGGCACCCGGATCGAGGGCCCGTCGGGGCCGCTCGGGCCGGACGACACCGAACTGGTCGTCACCCCGGGGCCGTTCCACGGGGCGGACGTGGAGTGTGGCCTGGCCGGCACCGTCATGCGATTCGTGCCCCCGGTGGCCGCACTCGCCACGGGCACCTCGACGTTCGACGGCGACCCGGCCGCTCGGGTACGCCCTCAGGCCACGGTCCTGGACGCGCTACGTGCACTCGGCGCCGACATCACCGGGGACAGCCTCCCGTTCTCCGTCACCGGAACAGGCTCCCTGCGTGGTGGCCGGGTGGAGATGGACGCCTCCGCGTCGTCGCAGTTCGTCTCCGGCCTCCTGCTCTCCGCGGCGAGGTTCGACGAGGGGCTGGAACTGGTCCACGTGGGCGGGTCAGGTGTCCCGTCCGGCCCGCACATCGAGATGACGCTGGCGATGCTGCGGGAATCCGGCGTGGCCGTCGAGCAACCCACCTCGTCGTCCTGGCGGGTGGCACCCGGTCCGATCTCCGCCGTCGACCGCGTGGTGGAGCCCGATCTGTCCAACGCCACCCCGTTCCTGGCCGCGGCCGCCGTCACCGGCGGGACAGTGCGGGTCCCCCGCTGGCCGGTCTCCACCACTCAGCCCGGGGACGCCATCCGCGGGATCCTCCGGGACATGGGCGCCTCCGTCACGCTCGAGACCGCAGACGGGGCGGACCACGGGACCCTCGTCGTCGTCGGGCCCGAACGCCTGTCCCCCGTCGACCTGGACCTGTCGGCCATCGGTGAACTCACACCCACCGTCGCCGCGCTGTGCGCGCTCGCCGACGGCCCGTCACGGCTGACCGGCATCGCGCACCTGCGCGGCCACGAGACCGATCGGCTCGCCGCGCTCGCCGCCGAACTCGGCGCGGTGGGGTGCGGGGTGACCGAGTCACACGACGGCCTCGAGATCATCCCCGCTCCCCTGTCGGGCGCACCGTGGCGCGCCTACGCCGACCACCGTATGGCCACCGCCGGCGCCATCGTCGGACTGGTCGTACCGGGCGTCGAGGTGGACGACATCGACTCCACCGCCAAGACCATGCCCGGATTCACCGCGATGTGGGCCGACATGCTCGCCGGGCGGAGCTGACACCGGCCATGGCTGGCAGGCGGGGCAGCAGCGACGCGCGCGGCTGGGACGAGACCGACATCCGTTTCCGGCCGGGCAAGGGGTCCAGGCCGCGCACCAAACGCCGACCGACCCATTCCGACGCCGCGGCCGCGATGGTGGTCAGCGTCGACCGCGGCCGGTGGGGTTGCGTGGTCCTCGACGACGGCCCGGACCACGTCGCGGGAACCCGGATCGTCACCATGCGGGCCCGGGAGCTGGGCCGCACGCCGATCGTCGTGGGCGACCGCGTCGGTGTGGTCGGCGACCTCACCGGCACCCGGGACACCCTGTCGAGGATCGTCCGGGTCGAGGAGCGGAGCACGGTGCTGCGCCGGACCGCCGACGACTCCGACCCCTACGAGCGGGTGGTGGTGGCGAACGCCGCTCTGCTGCTGATCGTGGTCGCGGTCGCGGACCCCCCACCGCGGGCCGGCTTCGTCGCCCGCGCCCTCGTGGCGGCCTACACCGGCGGTCTGGAACCGGTGCTCTGCCTGACCAAGGGAGACCTCGACGACCCGTCGGTCTTCGCCGCCGAGTTCGAGGCACTCGACGTCCCCGTGCTGACCACGGGGATCGACGACGACCTGCACGCACTGCACGAGCGGATCGACGGCACGATCTCCGCCATGATCGGCCACTCGGGGGTCGGCAAGTCGACCCTCGTCAACCGACTGGTCCCCGACGCCCACCGGGCGACCGGCGTGGTCTCCGGAGTCGGCAAGGGTCGACACACCTCGACCCAGTCGGTCGCCCTCGAACTGGGCACCGGCGGCTGGGTGGTGGACACCCCGGGGATCCGCAGCTTCGGCCTCGCGCACGTCTCCCCCGACGACGTGGTGGCGTCGTTCTCCGACCTGCACGAGATCGCGCAGGACTGTCCCCGGGGCTGCACCCACCAGGGACCGCCCGCGGACCCGGAGTGCAGGTTCGACGCCGTCACGGACCCCGCGGCGCACCGCCGCGCCCTGGCCGTCCGCGAGCTACTCGGCGTCCTGCAGTCCAACGACCAGTGGGCGCTGGGAACGGATCAGGACTGACGGCGCCCGCGCGGGTTCAGAGCTTGAGCTCGACGTCGCCCAACGCCACCGAGATGCACGTCTGGATCCGCTCGCCGGGTCCGTGATCCGTGCCGTTTCGCAGGTCGCGGACATGGCCCTCGTCGAGTCCCACGACGCAGGTCTGACAGATACCCATCCGGCAGCCGAACGGCATCTGCACGCCCACCTTCTCGCCACCCTCGAGGATGGTGGTGGCGCCGTCCAGTTCGACGGTCTTGCCGGTCGAACCGAACTTGACGGTCCCGCCCGAGGCCCCGGCGTCCCGGTTGACCGTGAAGCGCTCCACGTGGAGGTCCTCGCGGCCCGTGGCGTCGAAGTGCTCGTCGAGCTCGTCGAGCATCGCATTGGGCCCGCACGCCCAGGTCGGCCGCTCCGACCAGTCGGGGACGAGGGCGGACATCTGGCGGGAGTCGATGCGGCCCTCCTCGCTGGTGACCCGCAGGTGCAGGACGTACCCGGGCTGGGTCTTCTCGAGGGCGCGGAGCTCCTCGAGGAAGAGCGCGTCCTCCCTCTCGCGCACCGAGTGCACGTGGACGACGTCCGGGAACGGCTCGGTGACCGAACGACGGTCCAGGGACCGGAGCATCCCCATGACCGGGGTGATACCCGACCCGGCGGTCACGAACATCAGCTTGGACGGGGTCGGCGTGGGCAGGTGGAAGTCCCCCGCCGGCGCCGCGAGGCGGACGATCGTGCCGGGCTCGACGGTGCCCACGATGTGGTTGCTGAGCAGCCCCTCGGGCAGGGCCTTGACCGTCACCGAGTACTCGCCGCGCCCGGTGGTGGGCGCCGAGGTCAGGGAGTACGACCGCCAGGTCCAGCGACCGTCGAGGAGAACGCCGATACCGAGGTACTGGCCCGGCTGGTAGTGCGGGGTGGCGCCCCAGCCCGGCTTGATGACCAGAGTGACGGTGTCCTCGGCCTCACGGCGCACCGTGACCACTTCCCCGCGTAGCTCTCGCGAGGACCACAGCGGGTAGATGAGCGACGAGTAGTCGTCCACCCGGAGCGGGTGCGTGAGACGGTTCAGGAAGCGGTGCGCCGCCCGTGGTTCAGGAACCCTCGCGGCCGCTGCCCGCAGTACACGGTTGAGTCCACTGTTCGACTCGGTCACTGATGCCTCCTTGAGACCGGGTACCGCGCGGCCCGAGGACCGGGCCGACGGTGCCGGAGATGAACCTACGGTAGCGAAGGTTAGCGTCTCGGGGATACCGCTCGGGCGTGATCCCGGTAACCGGGTCGCCTCTCCGGGGCTCTCAGAGCAGATTCAGCAGGAACGGCAGTTCCGCGGCGTCGTACCAGGCGAGATCGAGGTCGAGCGCGTCCCCCACCGTGAGCTCCGCGTCCTCGTCCCCCAGGTCGGCGCGATCCACGGCCTCGACCGCGGCCTCGACGGGCCCGGCCGCACCCTCCAGGTCCACGTGGACGGCGGCGACCTCCGCCATCGCCACGGTCCCCCGGGTCAGGCGAACGACCGCGGTGTCCAGATCCGGCCGCGGCTCCGCATCGGCGTCGGGGACGTCCACGCTCACCACCACCCGGCGGTACGGGTGCGCGTCGTGCGCGGCCCCGGCGTCGATCTCGCCCCCGAGCAGCCGGAGGGAGGCCCGTGCGGCCTCGAGGAACGCCACGTGCTCGATCTCCTCCGTGTCCCCCTGGGCGTACGACTCGACGAGCGCGGGTGTCGCGGCGAACGCGGTCGCGCTGCGTACGGGCATCTCCCCGCCGTCGAGCAGGGTCTCCAGCATCGCGAGCGTGGCAGGGATGAACAGACGCATGGTGGTGCCTTCCTCGGGTGGGCGGTGCCGGTCAGCTGGCAGTGCCGATCAGCGGGCGGTGCCGGTGAGCTCGTCGAGCGCCGTCGCAATGAGCTCGCCGATCTCCTCCACGTCCGGGACCGCCTGACGGTCCGCCGTGAAACCGCAGTACACGATCCCCGAGTAGCTGCTCATCGACACGGCGAGCGCCTGCCCGTCGAGCAACGCCGGGACGGGGTAGACCTCGGCGAGCTCGCCGTCACCCCAGAACATCTTGTGCTGCGGCCCGGGCGCGTTGGTGATCACCAGGTCGTAGCTGTCCGACGGCAACATGATCGCCGCACGGGAGCCCAGCGCGTGCAGGGTGGGCGGGGCGAAGCCGGAGAGCCGGGCCAACGACTTGGCGCCCACCGCCTGCCTGGGGTGGCGCTGGGTGGCGGTCTCCCTCGAGATCTGGGCGAGCCGCATCCGGCAGTTCGGCTCCCCCACCGGCATCCCGATGAGGGCGGAGGCGATCTCGGCGGAGGTCGCCTCGACCGGGGCATCCGAGCCCTCGGCCTCGGCCTGTCCGGACTCCGAGGACACGGCCATCGGCACGATCGCGCGGAGCGTGTCCGACGTCGACAGCGGATGGCCGCAGGAGAGGATCCACGAGCGCAGCGCCCCGCACAGGACGGCCAGGACCACGTCGTTGACCTTGCAGCCGTGCTCCCGGGCGATCGCCCGCGCCTGATCCAGGGGGAACGAGGCGAGGCCCACGCGGCTGCCCCGGGGCCGGGAGGTACGGAACATCTCCGAGAGCCCCCCGGGTGGACGCAGGACCGTCAGACTCGCGGCCCCGACCAGACCGCGACTCGCGCGCTCGACCGCGTTGACCAGTCGCGCGGAGCGGCGGACCAGCTCCAACGGGTCCGTGGCGATGGTGATGAGCGCGTCCAGGACGAGCACTCCGTCGCCGGGCGACGGGACGGGGGTCCAGGTGGCGACCTCGTCCACGTCCGCCGACGCCCTCTCGTCGGTCATGAGCACCTGCGCGAGGTCCACGGCGTTGGGGCCGCCCAGGAGCACGTGATGGGTCTTGGTGAGGATCGCCAGCCGCCCGTCGGCGAGGCCCTCGATGAGGTAGAGCTCCCACAGGGGCCGGCCGGGCTCGAGCGGGCGGTCGACCAGCCTGGCCACCAGATCGGCGAGCTGACGCATACCCCCCGGCGCCGGCAGGGCGGACCTGCGGACGTGGAAGCTCAGGTCGAAGTCCGGATCGTCGACCCAGACCGCCCGCGCGAGCCCGAACGGGACGTAGCGGATGCGCTGGCGGAACCTGGGGGCGTCCGCCAGTCGGGCGTCGACGAACTCCATGACACGGTCGATGTCCCACGGCTCGTCACGGGAGACGAGCGCGAGGGAACACGAGTGCCGACTCCTCGAACGGGTGGCGTCCCCGAGGAGGAGATCCGCGTCCGCCGTCGCCAACCTGGTCGCCACGGGTCAGACCACCTCGTCCAGTCCGAGCAATCCCCGGATCTCCACGGCAGCACGGTCGAACACCTGGTAGAACACGCCGATCATGCCGGTCTGGACGGCGCCGAGGACGTTCTCGATGGCGTCGTCGACCATCACGCACTCACGGGGCTCGAGCTCGAGCCGTCGCGCCGCCTCGAGGAACGCCTCGGGCTCCGGCTTCTCCACCCCGGTCTCGCCACTGAGCACGACGTGATCGATCCCGTAGTCGCGGGCGTCCTCACGCACCCGATCGGCCCCCGGCCCCTCGGGCTCGTTGCTGAGAACCGCCAGGCGCACGTCGTTGGCCCGCGCACCGGTGAGGATCTCCCGCCAGCTCTCGCGGTCCTCATCCGTGCCGTCCAGCACCCCGAAGTAGTCGACAATCAGTCCTCGCATGGGGACAGCCTAGGCAACGCCCGTCGACCGTGCAGTAGCGGAGCCGGAACCGACCGCCTGTCCCCGCGCGTCGTAAGGGATAGAAGGACGCGAGACCGGCCCGGTCGTCGCAGGATGGAGCAGGAGAACACATGGCCCCGACACCCGTGTCACAGCCGTCCACCGATCGTTCCGCGCCGTCCCGGGAGGCGTCGTTCGACGAGTACAGGGTCCGGCCCCTGCCCTCGACGGAGCCCGGTCCCGGTGCCTGTCGGCACGACCCGGAGAGCACCCCGGTCGCGGCCCGGGTGCCGGTCGCTGCGCCGGTGCCGGTTGCTGCGCCGGTGCCGGACCCCGAGGACGCGGTGCCGGTCCCGGCGAGGCGGGCGGCCCACGCCCTGGTGATCATGGCCCTCGAGGTCGTGGACCGGAAGCGGGCCCCGCACAACACCCGCGGCGCGTTCCCACCCCATCTCGTCGAGATGCTCAGGACTCTGGCCCGCAGCGGAGTCCCGGGCCGGGACCTCGGGCCGGCCCGGGTCCACCGCCTCCACATCCACGCCGCCGGCCCCGGGGCACCAGACAGCCGGGGCTCCAACGGGTCGCGGACTCCCGACGCCTCCGAGTACGAGGTGTGCGCCACCTACGCCCGCGGGCCGCGACTGTTCGCGGTCGCGGCCCGCATCCGGGTCACCGATACAGGGGCGACCTGCACGGCTCTCCGGTTGGTCTAGCGTCCCGGGTGGTCAGTTCTTGCGTCCGCGGGCCGCGGCCCTGGCGGCACGCTCCCGACGCTCGACCCGGTCCTGCCGTTCCTGGGAACGACGCTCGGCCCGGTTCGCGGGGACACCCTCGTCGACGAGCTGGGCCTCCCCCGTCTCCGACGGGCCCGAGAACTGCATCTGGTCGTCGGTGACGTCGCGGCCGGTTCCCGCGGCCTGCAGGATCGGGTTGGCGCCGGCGAGGGAAGCCGCCTGCGCCGCGGAGGGGGCCGCCAGCGTCTTCTGCTGGGGAGTGGCCTCGACCTTGACGTTGAACAGGAACGCGACGGTCTCCTCGCGCACCCCGTCCATCATCGCCGCGAACATGTCGTAGCCCTCGCGCTGGTACTCGACCAGGGGGTCGCGCTGGGCCATCGCCCGCAGCCCGATGCCCTCCTTGAGGTAGTCCATCTCGTAGAGGTGCTCGCGCCACTTGCGGTCCAGGACCTGCAGCATGATCGAGCGCTCCAGCTGGCGCATGGCACCCTCGCCGCCGATGCCCTCGATCTCAGACTCGCGCTCGTCGTATCGGGAGAAGACGTCGTCGAGGATCGCGTCCTTGAGATTCTTGGCGGACAGGTCACCCGGCGCCCCGTACTCGTCGCCGTCGATGACCGACTTCGAGGTGATCGAGACCGGGTACAGCTGACTCAGCGCATCCCACAGCTTGTCCAGGTCCCAGTCCTCGACATAACCCTCGGCGGCCGCACCGTCGACGTAGGCGCTGACCACCTGATAGATCATCGACTCGACCTGGTCGGTGATGTCCTCGCCCTCGAGGATCCGCTTGCGCTCGCCGTAGATGACCGTGCGCTGCTGGTTCATCACCTCGTCGTACTTGAGGACGTCCTTGCGGATCTCGAAGTTCTGCGACTCGACCTGGGTCTGGGCGTTCTTGACGGCTCGCGAGACCATCCCGGCCTCGATCGGCACGTCATCGGGCAGGCTCAAGCGGTTCATGATCGCCTCGACGGCCGCGCCGTTGAAACGGCGCATGAGCTCGTCCCCGAGGGACAGGTAGAACCGGGACTCACCCGGGTCGCCCTGGCGGCCCGAACGCCCGCGCAGCTGGTTGTCGATGCGCCGCGAGTCGTGCCGCTCGGTCCCGAGGACGTAGAGGCCGCCGGCCCCGCGGACGCGCTCCGCCTCCTCCTTGGTGAGCTTGCGCATGCGCTCGATCTCGGCGTCCCACGCCTCCTCGTACTCCTCCGGGGTGTCCACCGGGTTCAGTCCGCGCTCACGCAGGTTGAGGTCGGCGATGATGTCCGGGTTGCCGCCGAGCACGATGTCGGTACCGCGACCGGCCATGTTGGTCGCCACGGTGACCGCGCTCGGGCGGCCGGCCTGGGCGATGATCTGGGCCTCCGACGCGTGGAACTTCGCGTTGAGCACGTGGTGCTTGATGCCCTTGCGGGTGAGCAGCTTGGACAGGTGCTCACTGCGCTCGACGGACGCGGTGCCCACGAGGACCGGCTGCTTCTTCTCGACGCGCTCGGAGATGTCCTCCACGACCGCGGAGAACTTCGACTCCTCGGTCTTGTAGATGAGGTCGGCCTGGTCCTCGCGCGCCATCGGCCGGTTGGTCGGGATGGGCATGACCTCGAGCTTGTAGATCGAGTAGAGCTCGGCGGCCTCGGTCTCGGCCGTGCCCGTCATGCCGGACAGCTTGTCGTAGAGCCGGAAGTAGTTCTGCAGCGTGATGGTGGCCAGCGTCTGGTTCTCGGCCTTGATCTCTACGTTCTCCTTGGCCTCGATGGCCTGGTGCATGCCCTCGTTGTAGCGGCGACCGTCGAGCACGCGCCCCGTGAACTCGTCGACGATGATCACGTCGCCGTCGCGGACGATGTAGTCCTTGTCCTTGGTGAACAGCTCCTTGGCCTTGATGGAGTTGTTCAGGTAGCTCACCAGTGGCGAGTTGGCCGCCTCGTAGAGGTTGTCGATCCCGAGCTGGTCCTCCACGTACTCGACGCCCGGCTCGGTCACGCCGATGGTGCGCTTCTTGCGGTCGACCTCGTAGTGCGTGCCCTCCTCGAGCAGCGGGGCGATGCGGGCGAACTCCGCGTACCACTTGCTCGATCCGTCGGCGGGGCCCGAGATGATGAGCGGGGTCCGCGCCTCGTCGATCAGGATCGAGTCGACCTCGTCGACGATCGCGTAGTGGTGACCCCGCTGGACCAGATCGGCGGTGTCGTGGGCCATGTTGTCGCGGAGGTAGTCGAAACCGAACTCGTTGTTGGTGCCGTAGGTGATGTCGGCGGCGTAGGACTCCCGGCGCTGCGCCGGGGTCATCCCACCGAGGATCGCGCCCACGGACAGTCCGAGGAAGCGGTGGACGCGGCCCATCCACTCCGCGTCGCGCTTGGCCAGGTAGTCGTTGACCGTGACCACGTGGACGCCCTCGCCCGACAGGGCGTTGAGGTACGCGGGGAGCACACAGGTCAGGGTCTTGCCCTCGCCGGTCTTCATCTCCGCCACCGCTCCGGTGTGCAGGACGATGGCGCCGACGATCTGCACCTTGTACGGCCGCTGCCCGAGGACCCGGTAGGCGGCCTCGCGGGCCACCGCGAACGCCTCCGGGAGGAGGTCGTCCAGCGACTCGCCCTCTGCCAACCGACCCTTGAACTCGTCGGTCTTGGCGCGGAGCTCGTCGTCGGTCAGCTTCTCCGTCTGGTCGGACAGTGTGTCCACGTATTCGGCGAGAGCGCTGTACCGCTTGAGCTTTCGACCTTCGCCGGCTCGGAGCAGCTTGGAAAGGATGGACACAGTCTCGAACGTCCTCGTGGTCGGGTTGGTCGGAAATCTGGCTACCTGCGCGGGTGCCACGCGGGTCCTCGGTTCATCCTAGGTGCTACCGGCCTGGGATACACGCCGAGGGGCGGCCCGGTCCATGTGGACCGGACCGCCCCCGGAGCGTGTTCAGTGCGACCGTCAGGCCTAGTCACTCAGCGTGATGAGTCCGTAGTCGAACGCGTGCCGCCGGTAGACGACGGTGGCGTGGCCGGACTCGGCATCGCGGAAGAGGTAGAAGTCGTGACCCACGAGCTCCATCTTCTCCAGTGCCTCGTCGACCGACATCGGGGTCCCGTCGTGTTCCTTGCGGCGCACGATCTGACCGGGCAGCTGATCATCCACCCCGTCCGAGTACTCGTCCATGACCTCGGCGGGTGCCGCCTCGGGCGCGAGCTCCGCGGTCGCCTCGGCGACCGACTGCGGTCGACGGTGCCCGGAATGGCTGATCTTCCGCCGGGTCCGCGCCTTGCGCATCTGCCGCTCGAGCTTGGCGACCGCCGACTCCAGGGCGGCGTAGAAGGTGTCCTCCGCGGCCTCCGCGCGGGCGACACCCGGCTTGCCCTTGAGGGTGATCTCGATCCGCTGACTCGCCTTTGCCAGGCGTGGGTTCTTCTCGTGCAACAGGACCACGTCGAACCGGGTGATCGCGGGCGAGATCTTCTCGATCTTCGCGAGCTTGGTGTGGATCCGGGTCGCGAAGTGGTCGGGGACCTCGACGTTCCGGCCCTTGATGGTCACCTGAGCATCAGGGGCACCGGGGTCGTCGGTCGACGGACCGTCGAAGGTGGCGGGGTCGAGCAGGACTGCGGGGGTCTTCGCCATCGAAGCTCCTCCTCATCGGGCCTGCGGCGGACCTCTGCGACCGGCCCGGTAACCGCCCGGGACCCCGGTCGAGGGGCCAACCCACATGGCTGAGTGGATACTCTCCGGACGCGGAACACCACCGACTGATTTCAGTGAACGCGCTGGTGAACCCCGTCCGAACACCACGATACCCGGTCGTCTGTGGACCGGACCGCAGTAGCCACAAGTCGTCCGGAAGTCACCGGAGTTCTCACGCGGCGGTGACACCGAGGACACCGTCCACGCGCAGGCCCCCCTCCCGGAGGACCGCGACGCACGCGGCGGCCGTGGCCCCCGTCGTCACCACGTCGTCCACCAGCAGGACCGTCGCCGGGGTGGCCAACAACGCGGCGACCGTCGACGGCGCTCCGGGTGAGGCCCGGATCAGGGTGCTCTCGGGCCGTCGCCGGATCCGACCCGAGAGGTTGTCCGACCTCGCACGCGCGTCCAGCCCGGCGGCGTCCCGGACCCGCCCGCGGACCTCGAGCACCGGGGCCACGGCCACGGGTCCGCCCGGGACCGAACCCGCCAACTCTGCCGCGAGGGCGTCCACCACCTCGCGGACGTGGTCGAACCCGCGTCGACGGCGGGCCCGGGCGGACGCCGGTGCGGGGACGAGCACCGTCGGCCGTTCGGACGCCTCCGCTATCTCGCCCGCCGCCCTGAGGGCGTCGATCCCGGCGGCGAGGGCGGCACCGATCGGTGCGGCGAGGTCAGGACGGCCACGGTCCTTGAACGCGGACACCGCGCGGGCCGCGGGGCCGGTGTGTCGGGCGAGCGCCCACACGGGCACCCGGAGGTCCGCGCGGGTCCGCACGTGCAGCGGGACCCCGGCCAGTGTCAGCGCGCACTCGCCGCACCACCGCTCACGGGCACGCCCGCATCCCGCGCACTCGAGGGGCACCACGAGGTCCGCCAGGGCCGCGGCCCAGCCCGGTTCACGCGGGTCCTCCCGCCTCCCCCCGGCCCCCGTCGGCACCGGGTCAGCCCGCGACGACCGGGTCCGCCCGGATGGCGGCCAGTCCGTTGATCTCCCGCCAGTATCGGTCAGCGGTCTCGGCCGCCGTGTCGAGTCTCAGGAGGGACCGCTGGTCCACCACGTACACCTCGCGGCCCGCGGCGGCGATCGCGGTGACCGGTCCGGCGATGTTGCGCTGGGACAACGGTTCGGTCATCGCGCCGTCCACCGAGATGGTCGTCACGGGGGCCTCGCTGGTGTCACGGCCCACGACGATCGTCGACCGGTCCCGCCACGCCACGACGGTGGCCGACTCACCCAACGCCCTGCCGATCTGACGGAACGTGCCGGCCAGCGGTTGCCCGGTCTCGGCCGACAGCGCGCCGATGAACACCTTGCCGTCGACGACCACGGCCAGCTGGGCCCCGGACTGGTCGATCCGCAGCCCCGTCACCCGCGACCCCAGGGCGCGGATCGGGGCGCCGTCCATCTCCTGGACCGACGGGGCGTCACCTCCCACGCCGATCCGCACCAGCCTGGCGTCGTCGGCCATCACCCACGCCCGTCCGTCCACGGGGTGGAACGTGGGTCCGGTCAGGGTCCGGGCCGAGAGCGCCTCGGCGGGCTCGTCGTCGATCGCCCCGATCAGCAGCCTCTGGGGCCCCGCGCGGTCCTCACCGGCGACGACCGCCAGCACTCTGCCGTCGTGGGACATGGTGGCGCTCCGTCCTCCACGGACCTGCGACCACGGACCCCCGGCCGGCCGGGCGCCGGTCGCCTCGAGCCGGACCAGGCCGTCGGCGGCGGTCAGCGCGTTGCGCATGGGCTCCACCCGCGGATACGGGTCGAACGACTGGACGTCCTCCGTGGTCCACCCGTCGACGAAGCGTTCGTCGAGGGGAGCGCCGTCCCGTTCGAGGCGGTACGGCCCCGGCACGTCCGCGCGGGCCAGGGTCCACACGACCTGGGCGGCGAACTGCACGGTGGCCTGGCTGCTCAGCACCGGAAGACCGGTGAAATCGATGGCGGTCCCGGCCCCCCCTTCTCCGTCCGCGGTCTCATCGGGACGGACCGACACCGAGGTCGGGACCCGGGACAGGACTGAGTTCCCGATCCCCGGCCGGGGCCCGGTGGCGAGCAGGTTGACCAGCGAGAAACCCAGATCGTTCCGGTCGGCGGCCGTCCACCGCGGGTCGGGGACCAACGAGTCCCCGGAACCGGAGAGGAAGAACAGGTCACGCTGGGCATAGGTGGAGAAGAACTCGGTCCGCTCGATCACGACGCCCGGGGGCAACCGGTCGATGCGCCACTGGCCGTCCTGGCGCGCGAGGCCGATCGTCACCTCGAGTTGCCCCACGTCCTCCCTGAAGATCCCGCCGGGGTCGAGCGAACCGACCTTCTCCGCGCGCAGCGTGTACTCGGCCCGGTCGGCGCCCCGACCACCCTCGGCGCTGAGATCGGCGCGCAACACGATCGTCGTCTCCGCGGAATCGTCCCAGGTCTCCGCCGCCTCCGGGGTGAGGAACTGCCGGGCCGCCGCGTGTCGCTGGTCGGCGATCGCGGCCGCCTTGAGGAAGTCCCGGACGAGGAGGTCCGGCTCCTGGTCCGGCACCGGGGTGGGAACGGCCAGTCCGGCCCCGGACGGCGAGAAGGTATCGATGACCTGGGGGGACGACGACGAGGGCAGCGTCGCGCACCCGGTTGCACCGAGCGCGGCCACGCAGACCATCGCCACCGCGGCGCCCAGTGCCCGCACGCGGTTCACGACCGGGCCTCCTCGGTTCCGGGGACGCGGTCCAGCGGTGTCGGCGAACCGGTCCGCACCAGCCGCGCCTCGTCATCCGGCGTCAACGGCAACGGGCTCGAGGTGAGTGTGCCCCCGTGGCGCCGGGGGATGGTCAGGCGGAAGCACGAGCCCTCCCCGGGGCTGCCCCAACAGTCCAGGCGACCGCCGTGCAGCTTGGCGTCCTCGAGCGCGATCGCCAGGCCGAGCCCGGTCCCGCCCGAGCGGCGGACCCGCGAGGGATCCGCCCGCCAGAAGCGGTTGAACACCAGCGACTCCTCGCCGGGTTTGAGCCCCACGCCGTGGTCGCGCACCGAGACCGCGAGGGCTGCATCGGACCCACGGAGGGTGACCCGCACGGGCTTGGACTCCGAGTGGTCGAGTGCGTTGGCCACCAGGTTGCGCAGGATGCGCTCCACCCGGCGGGTGTCCACCTCGGCCACCACCGGCTCGGCCGGCATGTCCAGCTCTACCTCCACGCCCGCGGACTCCGCGATGTGCGACACGGTGGACACCGCGTCCTCGACCGCCCCCCGCACGTCCAGGGCGGTCACCGACAGCTCCGCCATACCGGCGTCGTGGCGGGACACCTCCAGGAGATCGGTGAGCAGGCTCTCGAACCGGTCGAGTTCGGACTCCAGCAACTCCACGGCGCGCTTGGTCGGCGCATCGAGGTCCCCGGCGGAGTCGGAGATGATGTCCGCCGCCATGCGGACGGTGGTGAGCGGGGTACGCAGCTCGTGTGAGACGTCCGAGGTGAAGCGCTTCTGGAGGTCGCCGAACTCCTCCAGCTGCGTGATCTGGTCGGACAGGCTCTGCGCCATGTCGTTGAACGCGATCCCCAGCCGGGCGACGTCGTCCTCCCCCCGGATCACCATCCGTTCCTTGAGGTG
Organism: Dietzia sp.; assembly: GCA_046289795.1. Classification (GTDB taxonomy): domain Bacteria; phylum Actinomycetota; class Actinomycetes; order Mycobacteriales; family Mycobacteriaceae; genus Dietzia. Next base: position 24,369 of record JBKBUP010000012.1, read on the forward strand.
ACCGTTGGCGAACCGCTGCGCGATCGACGCCGCCTGCCGGACCGGCAGCACCACCTGCCGCGCGACCATCCACGCGATGGCCGCGCTGAGGACGATGATCGCCATGCCGGCGGTCGCGACGATCCCGCGCATGATCCCGAGGGTCTGCTCCTCGGCGATGAGCGGATAGACCAGATAGAGCTCGAGCCCGGGGATCGACGAGTCCGTGGGGGTGCCGATGATCAGCGCCTTGGCGGGTTCACCCCGGAAGTCGACGGTGACGTACTGGTACGCGACACGGCCCCGCTGGACGAGCGACTGCAGCTCCGGCGGCACCTGCGAGTCGGCCGGGCTGACGACCTGCCCGCGGCCGGTCTGGTCGGGCACCACCAGGATCGGGTCGAAGGTGCCGGCGTGGACCGATTCACCGTCGGAGGCGATGCCCCGCTCCCCCAGCGCGCTGCGCGCCTGGTCGAGTCGGGACTGCTCACTGGTGCCCTCGTCGGTCGCCGCGATCTGCGCCTCGACGGTCACCCGGAGCCTGCCGGCCTGCTCGACCGCGGCGTCCAACTTGGTGGACAGCAACTGCGCGGCCATCTGGCTCTGCAACATGAACGCGATCGTGAGGATCACGCCCATGGACAGCGCCAGGGTCGAGGTGACCACCCGGAGCTGGAGGGACCGCCGCCACAGGCGCGCGAACCGGTGACCCAGTACCGACAGGTCCAGGTCCCGGATCCGTTCCCGGAGGGATGGCGACGAGTCGGCCGCGTCCCGGGTGTCGCGCTCGTCGCCGGAGAACGCCACCGCGTCGTCCGTGCGACTCACGGTCACGAGACCGGGCCGGCCTTGTATCCGACGCCGCGCACGGTGAGGACGACCTCGGGGTTCTCCGGGTCCTTCTCGATCTTCGCCCGAAGCCGCTGGACGTGGACGTTGACCAGACGCGTGTCCGCCGAGTGACGGTAGCCCCAGACGTGCTCGAGGAGGACCTCGCGGGTGAAGACCTGGCGGGGCTTGCGGGCGAGCTCCACCAGCAGGTCGAACTCCAGCGGCGTGAGCGGGATCGGCGTGCCTTCCCGCGTCACGGTGTGCGCGGGGACGTCGATCGCCACGTCACCGATGTGCAGGAGCTCGCTCGGCTCGTCCTCACCCCGACGAAGCCGTGCCCGGATCCGGGCCACCAACTCCTTGGGCTTGAACGGCTTCATGATGTAGTCGTCCGCGCCGGACTCCAACCCCAGGACCACGTCGACGGTGTCCGTCTTGGCCGTGAGCATGACGATCGGCACCCTGGACTCACCGCGGATGTCCCGACACACGTCGATCCCGCTCCTGCCCGGAAGCATGAGGTCCAGCAGGACCAGATCGGGTTGGACCGCCCGGAAGGTCTCGATGGCCTGGACGCCGTCGCCCACGACCTCGGTCTCGAACCCCTCGCCCCGCAGGACGATGGTGAGCATCTCTGCCAGTGCGGCGTCGTCGTCGACGACGAGGATCTTCGGGGTCATTGTCACCACTTGTGTCGGCGTGTGTGTCGGCGTGTATCCATGGAGACCTTACCCGGCCGCACCCACGGGCCGGGCCCACGGCTCGGCTCGGTGGTCGAGAATTCGGTGGTCGAGAACCCAGCGGCCGGGAACAACCCGGTGGCCGGGAACTCAGTGGCCGACCACGAGGTCCGCCAGCTCCCGCACGTCGGGGTCCACGCCCAGCACCCGCCAGGGCGAACGCCATCGGGAGGCGGCGAGTCGGCGGTAGGCCTCCCCCGTCGCCGCCTGGAGGGCCGCGTCCCTCTCGTATCGGTCCCGGGTCCGAGCCGGGTCCGCCGACTCCCGGGAACCCGCTCTCTCGGCCGCCAACGCGGTGGGTGTGTCGAGCAGGATCTGCAGGTCCGGCAGTGGGAGCCCGAGCCGGTCGAACTCGAGCTCACCGATCCAGTGGAGCACCTCCGCCTCCCGGCCGGGGCCGAGCCGGGCCGCCGTGTACGCGGCGTTGGAGGCCACGTACCGGTCGAGCAGGACCACGTCGTGCGAGGCCCGCAGCTCACGGAGCTCGTCGAGGGCCGCGTGCCTGTCGAGGGCGAACAGCAACGCCATCGCGTGCGGCGAGTCCGCGGTGCCGGCCTGGGGGCCCGGGCGGGGATCCGCGGGCCCGGGGGGGGGCGCTTGGCTGCGCACACGCCCCGCGGTGGCGGTTCGGTGAACGGATCCGCGGGTCGTCCCGTGCCCTCCTCGGGCAGAGTGCTGTGCGTCACATTCGCAGACGTCAGG
>JBKBUP010000129.1:0-7909 GCA_046289795.1 Dietzia sp.
GCCGTGGACGTACAGCTGGGCGATCGCGTGGAGCAGGGTGTCGGCCTCAGACTCCTTGCGCTTGAGCGTGTGGAGCAGGTTGGGCTCCATGAGGCCGGCGTCGAAGCAGGTCGCCGCCACGGACATCGCGGCGACCGGGTTCGGCGCGAACTCCAGGAACGTCACGTACCCGGCCTCGACGGCCTTGCGCACGGCGTGGGTGAACCACACCGAGTGCCGCATGCCCTTGACCCAGTACTCCTCCGCGTGGACCGGCTCGTGGCCGGCGCGGTAGAAGATCTCGCGGTCCACCGAGGAGAACAGACCGGAGGTGAGTTCGCGCGGCTCCAGGCCCGCGATCTCGGCGGCCAGCTCGCCCAGCAGCATGTCGACATCGGAGGTGTGCCCGGCGCCCCGGACCTGGAGCTGGCGGGCGAACTTGCCCTGCTCCTCGACCCAGGCCACGAACTCGGCGACGGGCTTGGCCCGGCCGCCGACCGTGGTGTGGGTGGGCGCGGCGTAGACGGCGGGCTCGATCGAGGCGAACTGCGGGTTGTCGGCGATGATCTTCGCGACCTCGTCTGCCGAGTACTCGACCAGCGCCATCGCGCCGGCGTCCTCGTCGGAGACCTGCTGCTCGGCGTCGCCCATGAGGCGCGAGCGCACGCAGATCACGCGCACCGCGTCCTCGAGGCTCAGCCCGCCGGCCGCGTAGGCCGCGGCCACCTCACCCATGGAGTGGCCGATCACGGCCTCCGGCTTGGCCCCCAGGGCCTTGAGCGTGTCGACCAGCGCGACCTGGACGGCGAAGATGCCGACCTGGGCGTTCTCCACCTCGTAGGTGACCGAGTCGTCGAGGAACATCTCGACCATCCGGTAGCCGGCCTCGAAGTCGATGAGCTCGTCCACCGCGTCCAGGCACGAGGCGAACAGCGGGTTGGACAGGTACAGCTCCTTGGCCATCTTGCGGTGCTGGGCGCCGAAGCCCGAGAACACCCAGACGTCGCCGGTGCCGGCGGGGGCGTCCGCGCTGAAGACGCCGGGGCCGGGGTCGCCGGCCGCCAGAGAGCGCAGTCCGGCGACCAGCTCGGCGCGGGTGTGGCCGACCACGGCACCCCGGGACCGGCCGTGGTTGCGCGTGGCCAGGGTGCGCGCGACGGCCCCGAGGTCCACGGAATCGTCCTGGGCCTCGAGCCAGTCGGCGAGCTGACCGGCGGTGGACTTGCGGCGGGACGGCAACGAGCCGGACACCACGAGCACCGTCGCGGACGGGCCGGGGGCCGAGGTGCCGGTCGTGGCGAGGTCCTCGGCGTTGCGCCGGACCGCCTCGGCGACACTGCGGGCCACGTCGTCCTCCGCGGCGGCGGACCGGGCCTCGGCGGACCGGGTATCGGTGGCCGGGGAGTCGACCGACTGGACCTCGGTGGCCCCGGGCGCATCGACCCCTGCGTCCGGCGCGTCCACGGCCCGGACCGGGGCGGGCTGGTACTCCGCCACCACCACGTGCGCGTTGGTGCCGCCGAATCCGAAACCGGAGACGCCGGCCAGCGCGCGTCCGCTGTACCGCGGCCACGGCCGGTTCTCGGTGACGACGCTCAGCCGGGCGGCCTCGAAGTCGATGTAGGGGTTGGGGCCGGCGAAGTTGAGCGTCGGCGGGAGCGAGTCATGACTCATCCCCAGGATGATCTTGGCCAGGCCCGCGGCGCCGGCCGCCGACTCCATGTGCCCGAAGTTGGTCTTGGCCGACCCCAGCAGGGTGGGCCGGTCGGCGTCACGGCCGCGGCCGAGCACCTGTCCGATCGCCGTGGCCTCGATGGGGTCGCCGAGGATCGTGCCCGTGCCGTGGGCCTCGACGTAGTCGACGTCCTTCGGGTCCACTCCCGCGTCGGCGTAGGCCTGGCGCAGGACCGCGACCTGGGCGTCCGGGTTGGGCGCGGTCATCCCGTTGGAGCGGCCGTCGGAGTTGACGGCGGACCCCTTGATGACGGCGAGGACCACGTCACCGTCCCGTTCGGCCTCGGACAGGCGCTTCAGGATGAACAGTCCCCCACCCTCCGCGCGGCAGATGCCGTTGGCGTCGGAGGAGAAGGCCTTGATGCGGCCGTCCGGGCTGAGTGCGGCGCCGGTCTTGGCGAAGCCCATGGTGGCGGCGGGCGCCAGCATCATGTTGACGCCACCGGCCACGGCGAGGTCGGACTCGTGCAGGCGCAGTGAGTTGACGGCCTCGTGGATCGCGACCAGCGAGGTCGAGCACGCGGTGTCCAGGGTCATCGACGGACCGCGGAAGTCGAACGTGTACGAGACCCGGTTGGAGATGATCGAGTTGGAGGCGCCGGTGACCGCGTACGGGGAGGCGGCGGCGGAGTCGGAGGTGAGGAACACCTGGTAGTCGCTGGACGACGAGCCGATGAACACGCCCACCTCGTGGCCCTTGAGGTTGCTCGCGGGCAGGTGCGCGTGCTCGAGGGCCTCCCAGGTGAGTTCGAGCGCGAGACGCTGCTGCGGGTCGACCATCTCGGCCTCGCGGGGGCTCATGCCGAAGAACTCCGCGTCGAAGTCCCGCACCTCGGTGTCGTCGAGCCACCCGCCCCGGTCCGGGGCCTCGGACAGGACCTGCTGCACGTAGGCGTCACCCGCCCACTCGGACCAGCGGGTCGCCGGGCGCGGGCTGGTGGCGTCGCGGCCCTCGGACAGCAGCTCCCAGGTGGCCTCGGGCGAGTCCGCGCCCCCCGGGAACCGGGTGGCGAACCCGATCACGGCGACGTCGAACTCCATGCCGGCCCCACGGTGACGGAACGTGTGCATGTCGCCGGGCTCGTCGAACTCGGCCGGTCCGTTGACCACGTACTCGGCGAGTGAGGCGATGGTGGGGTGCTGGTAGGCGACCGTGGCGTCCAGGGGACGACCGAGCAGGTCCTCGAGATCCGCCGACAGCGTCACGGCGTCGCGGGAGGACAGTCCGAACTCCTCGAGGGAGCGGTCGTCGGTCACCTTGGCGACGTCGAGCCCCGTGGCCCGGGAGACCCAACCCCGCAACCAGTCGCGGAGCTCTACTACCGTCATCTCGCTCTGTGCCATCGTGGGGATCGCCTTTCCATCGGGTCTCGTCCGGTGTGCTCGCCCGTCGCCGCCGAGCACTGGTGGTGCCGTGAACCGGCCCGGAACCTACTCCGCCGGCTCGTCGGGGAAGGCGGTCTGCTGGTGGCCTCCCCGCAGCGTGCCGTCGACGTAGGCGGTCTTGCAGGCGCGGCGGGCGATCTTGCCGCTGGAGGTACGGGGGATGGACCCGGCGGGCACCAGGATCACGTCCTGGGCCGTGACGCCGTGCCTCGCCGAGATCGCCGAGCGGACGGCGTCCGCGATGGGTCCGGGATCCGCCTTGCCCGCGCCGGGGGCGCGCTCGCCCACCACCACGAGGGTCTCCGACGAGTCATCGGTGGGGATCACGGCGCCGTTACGGGCGTCGATCGGGAGCTGGTTGGCCGGGACGGAGAACGCGGCCACGAATCCCGGGCGCAGCGAGGCGGAGGCGTCCTGGGCGGTGTTCTCGAGATCCTGCGGGTAGTGGTTGCGTCCGGCGACGATCACCAGGTCCTTGACCCGACCGGTGATGTAGAGCTGGCCGTCCACGTAGGCGCCGTAGTCGCCCGTGCGCAGCCACCGCGCGCCGGAGGGGACGGTGCCGAACTCGCGGACCGTCCTCGAGTTCTCCGGGAGCCGCTCCGTGAGCATGTTCCCGAACGTGGCCTCCGACTCGTCCGGCCGACCCCAGTAGGCCCGGCCGACGTTGGTGCCGTAGAGCCAGATCTCCCCGACCCGCCCCTCGGGGAGTTCGCGGCCGTTGCCGTCGTGCTCGCCCGTGGTCTCGTCGACGCCCGGCTCGACGATGACCGCCCACTGGCTGGGTGCCACGTACCCGCACGCCACCTGCGGGATGGCGTCCTCGTTGCCCTCCACACGGTCGGGATCGAGAACGGTCATCACGCCCTTGTTGAGGTCCTCCCGGTCCACGTGGATGACGATCGCCTCGTCGTCCTTGCGGGGCGAGGAGACGAAGAGCGTCGCCTCCGCCATGCCGTAGGAGGGCTTGATGGCGGTCGGAGCGAGCCCGTACGGGGCGAACGCCTCGTTGAACGCGCGCATCGAGGCGGGCGTGACCGGCTCGGAGCCGTTGATGATGCTGGTGACGCCCGAGAGGTCGAGCGACTCGCCCTCCCGGGGCAGGCCACGGCGGGCCGCGTGCTCGAACGCGAAGTTGGGGGCGGCGGCGAAGACACCGTCGCCGTCCGACATGGCACCCAGCTGGTTGACCCAGCGGCCGGGCCGCTGGACGAAGGCCCGGGGACTCATCACGGTGATGGTGGCGCCGCCCATCGCGGGCAGGATCACGGTGAGCAGCCCCATGTCGTGGAAGAGCGGCAGCCAGGTGACACCGCGGGAGGCGCGGGTCAGGCCCAGACCGTCGAAGAGCTGCATGACATTGGTGACGACGTTGCGGTGCGTGATCTCCACGCCCGCCGGGACGCGGGTCGAGCCGGAGGTGTACTGCAGGTAGGCGATGTCGTCCGCGCCGAGCTCGGGGCGTGTCCAGCCCGACCCCAGCTCGGCCGGGATCGCGTCGACGGCGACGGTGCGCGGCCGCTCCCGGGCGGGCAGGTCGCGGAAGAGTTTGCGGACCCCCGCCGCCGACTCGGTGGAGGTGAGGATGACGGACGGCGTGCAGTCACCGAGGACCGCGTGGAGTCGGTCGTGGTGACCGGGTTCGTCCGGGTCGAACAACGGGACGGCGGTGAGTCCGGCGTGGATGGCGGCGAAGAAGGAGACGATGTAGTCGAGCCCCTGGGGAGCGAGGATGGCCACGCGGTCTCCCCGCTCCGCCACCTGCTGCAGTCGTGCGGCGATCGCGTAGAGCCGGTCGCCGAAGTCAGACCACGAGAGCTCGTCGACCTCGCCCTGGCGCGACGTCGAGTAGTCGATGTAGCGGTAGATCAGCCCGTCCGCCGCTGGATCCCGGCGTGCTGCGGAGACGTTGGATTCGACGAAGTCGACGAGGGTGGTGCGATCAGGGATGACGATCGCCCCGCTGGCGTCGTGGTACTGCTCGAACTCCACGTTGCTCCGTTCCGAACCGATGACTGGATGGTCGACGTCGCCGACCTCGGACATACCGGGCGACAAGCTTGGTCGATCTTACAGCGTGCCCCGGCGCACATCCGAACTCCGAATCCCCGACCCGGCCAGGCGTGTCGCGCCCATGCACGGTACGCGGTCGGGCCGTCAGTCGTGGGCGATCTCCGGTGCCGCGTCGACGAGTTCACGCGCGTGTCCGATGGTCCACTCCGGAACCGTGGTCCCCATGATGACGTCCGGGTTGGTCGCGTACATGGCGTGGATGGCGTTGTTGGCGACGAATTCCTGGAACCGGGCCGCTCCGTCCACCACGTTGGGCGGGGCGTTACAGATGAGGTCGCGGGAATCGCAGATCTGGGCGGTCCGGTCGTCGAGCGCTCCGAAGCCCCCGGGCCTGGGCCCCGTCATGGTGGCACCCGCGATGAGCTGGGTGAAGCCCGTCACGGGCAGCAGCGAGATCTCCATCCCCTGACCGGTCCCCGGGGACAACCCCGGCGACTGGCCCTCGCCGGGCAGGCGCCGACCGTCGGCGATGAGGACCGAACCCCGGACCAGCTCCGCCGGGACCGGCCCGTTGCCGGTGCCGATCTCACTCGCGAGGTCGCCGGCGATCACCGCACCCTGGGAGAAGCCGAGCAGGATGTAGGAGGTGTACGGGCAGCGGGCGTGCATCGCGACGAGCTCGGCCCGCGCGCGGTCCGTGCCCTCGGCCCGGCTCTGGTCGTAGGTGATCTCGTCGGGGCGCTGCGGGTTCCGGAACTGCGCGACGTACGGGACCGTGAAGACCTCGAGTCGATCGTCGGGGTACTCCTGGCCCAGCGGGTCGGTGATCGTCCTGAGCAGGGCGTTGGGCAGGAACGCCGGCGCGTACGGGTCGTCCGTGGGACTGCTCTCCCAGGTCCCCGGCACGGCGAGCATCTGCACGTCCGGGCAGTCCGCGGGCTGGGTCAGCTCCGGCTCGTCCGGTCCGGGGCCCGGCCCGTCTCCGGGGCCGGTGGGCAGTCCCTGGTTGCCGATCCACCAGCCGATCCCCAGCACCAGCAGGACCACCATGACGAGCGCTCCGAGCGAGCACCCGAGACGGCGGCCGCCTCCACGACGCGATCCACGAGCCACGATACGAACTCCTTCCCGGGCGCCCGACACGAGTTCGCGGGCGGCCGACGACACTTCCAACGCGCCACGGGGCCGCCGGGTTCCGCCGGGGGCCGTGGCGCGTGCCACGCCTCACCCTGGGTCTCCCTGCGGCGGCACCCGTCCCGGGGCCCAGGGGCCGGGCCGTCTCAGGGGCCGGGCCGTCTCAGGGGCCGGGCTACCTCAGGGGCGGTAGCCGCCCCGGTCGCGGATCGGAATCACGGGCAGAGCTGCCCGGCGGCGGCGTCGACGACGATCCGGGAGATCTCGTCGACGTCACGGTCCGAGTAGCCGCCCACCGAGATCTGGCCGGCCACGGCGTCGGCGATCGTGGTGGTCTCCCCCGCGGCCCCGCCGGTGGTCCGGATCCGGCAGATCGTGTTGCCCGCGGCCACGAGCGAGTCCGACAGTTCCGCGGTCTCGATGTCGCGGGCCTCGAGCGCCGCGAGGTAGCCGCGCTCCCGGGCTCCCACGACCGGGGCCGTGTATCCCGGGGCGTCCGAGACCACCGGCGCGGGCGCCTCGGTGAAGCGTCCCGAGTCCTCGGTGGCGGGCACACGGGTCTGCGAGGTGGCGTTGCCACCGGGGGGCGGGGCCATCGTCCCGGCGTCGGGGACGCCCGACACCGTGGAGTCGCCACCTCCGCAGGCGGTCAGCGTCCCGGCGACCATGACGAGCGCCGCACCCAGTGCCGCCGCCCTGCCCGTCACGAGATCTCCGCCCGGCCGCCGGTCACCGTGATCCGGCCGCCCTCGAACTCCATGACCTGGCCGTCCCGGGTGTTACGCAGCGCGCTCGTGGGGTACCCGAGCCGGCCGCGTTCGTAGTCGACCGTGCCCCAGGCCTCGAACACCGGGCCGCGGGGGACGGCGTGCGCGCCGGTGCGCGGCGACCAGTAGATCGCCCCGCCCTGGAATCGGCTGAAGGCGCCGCCGCGGGTGGTCAGGGAGATCTCGTCCGTGGTCGGGTACCCGAGCTCCGAGTTCTCGGCGCCGGCCGCCCGGTAGGTGCTCAGGATGGCCCCCTCGACGACCCTGGGGCCCGTGTCGGAGGACCAGTAGACGGTGCCGCCCTGGAAGCCCTGGACGACGCCGGGCTTGTTCGGGTTGGTGATCTCGTCGGTGGTCGGGTAGCCGAGGTCGCCGCGCTCGGCGCCACGCTCCTGCCACATGGACCGGATCGCTCCGCGGATCGCGTGCGCCCCGGTGGTCGGCGACCAGTAGATGACACCGTTCTGGAACTGGGTGAACCGGCCCCTGCCGTCGGGTGTGGTGGTCTCCCCGGAGGTGGGCAGACCCAGCGGCCCGTCCGGTCCGCCCTCGGCCTGGTAGGCGGCGCCGATGGCCCCGAGCACGGAGTGTGCGCCCGTCTGCTGCGACCAGAAGACGCGGCCGAAGCGGAAGTCGGTGGCCTTGCCGCCCTTGACGTCGTACTCGCCGGTCAGGCACGGGCCCAGGCCGGGCTGGCGCTCGGCGACCCTGGCGATCTCCCCCGCCGCCGCGCACGGGGGCTGGACGTTCTCGATCCCGACGGCGCCCGCGAACTGGGGCCAGGCCTGCATCATCTCGAACTGCCAGTACGGCCAGGTGTGGGTACCGGAGGGCCGGAAGTTGGCCGTCACCTCGACGCCGGCGCCGCGGGCCTTGTTGACGAAGGTCTGGGTGGT
>JBKBUP010000130.1:0-7887 GCA_046289795.1 Dietzia sp.
ACGGCCCCGTGGGAGACCGAACTGCCGATGTCGGTGACCAGCGCCGAGATCACCGTGAAGTACGGAGTCCAGCCCACGTCCGTGACGGGCGCGACCAGGATCTCTCCCGGCTGCACCTCGCGGGCGTCGACGATCGACCTCGCCACGCGCACCACGCCCTCCACGGACCCGCGGCTGGCGGGCCGGCCGATGATCTCGCCTCCCGCCGCCTCGCGCGGGGGCCGGGCGATCAGCGGGACCGGTCGGCCGACCGAGACGTCGGGGAACTCCAGGACGTCCTGGAACGCCAACGCCTCCCGGCGCTTGAGCGCGCCCTGCACCAGCTCCCCGATCTCACCCGACCCCACGACATCGCCCGACCTGACGATCCGGGCCAGTTCCGCGCGGTCGAAGAAGAACACCAGGTCCGCATCGGGCAGTCGCCCGGCCGCGGCGAGTACCTCCCCGAGGTGGCGGTAGCCCCGCTTGAGCGCGTGCGCCATCAACGCCATCTTGGCCTTGGTCTCCTCGCGCCCACGAGCGCCTTCCTGGGCGAACCGGGAGAGGAGTCGGATGACGGGCGAGCTGGGCTCGTCCGCGTCCACATCTGCGGCGCCCACGATCCGGTCGGGGGAGCCCTGCCTGGAGCGCACCATCACCTGCATCATGGCCCCGAGCCCCTCCGGGTCCTCGGCCCAGGAGGCATCCCGCATGCACAGTTCGCGGTAGCCGCGGTGGCCGTGACGGGCCAGGAACCCGCGCAACCTCTCGCCCCCCGCGCCGTTCGAGGCCCGCAGGGTGGTGACCGCGTCGCCGGGCTCCGCGGCGAGAAACGCCTCGGCGGCCCCGGCATCGGCGGCGATGGCGCTGACCACTGCGTCCAGTTCCTCCAGCATGAGGGCGCTCTCCACCTCGGAGGCGCCGGCCATGAGCCGGGCCGCGTCGGTGCGACCGGAGTCCTCGCTCCGCCCCGCCTTCACCGCCTGCTTGATCAGGACACTCTCGAGGATGTTGGCGGCGACCGCCGCGCGCGAGGACGACCGCACGTGCGTCAGTGTGACGTCGCAGTACTGCTCGACGCCGGCCTCCAACTGCTCCATCACCAGCCGCGGGTCGTCGCTGGTGGGGACCCGCCAGTCGGCGATCTGCCCCTCCAGCCGCCGGATCGCCGGGCCCGCCGACAGCGCGTGGGAGGAGAGCCGGATGGTGTTGCTGAGCCTGCGCAGGAACGGCTTGGGCGGCTTGGGCACGAGCTCCTCGACCACCCGCCCGCAGATCGAGGTGGAGAACTGCTCCAGGGAGTTGCCCACGATCCCCGAGCTCAGCGCCGTCCCCTCGGTGAGGTTGAGGAACATGTGCCCGGAGAAGTAGCCCACCTGCAGCCACGGCTGCTCGTAGCTCGGCTGGGCGCGCGCCACCACCTGGATCGTCTGCATGGCGTAGTCGATCGCGAAACCCGACACCGACGCCGTCAGGGGGCAGAACGCCCCCGGCATCATCTCGCCGATGTTGCAGCGCGTGTAGACGTGGTCCGGGCCCGCGAGGGTGGAGTCCATCTCGCCCAGGTCGGCGGGCAGGGTGGTGATGGGACGGGCCTGGAGCCACCAGAGCCTGCCGGTCCGGTCGATCGCCCACTCGAGGTCCATCGGCCTGCCCCAGTGCTGCTCCGCGCGAAGTGCGCCCGACCGGATGGCTGCGATCTCCTCCGGTGACAGGACCCCCTCGTCGTCGTCGTACTCCCGGACGGCCACCTCGCCGACGGAATCCAGGACGAGGTGGTCCGGTGACGCCGACCCGTCGACCAGCGCCTCGCCCAGTCCGGCGACCGCGTCGATCACCATGAGGTCGCGCCGGCCGGAGGTCGGGTCCGCGGTGAACACCACGCCGGCGGCGCGCGCGTCCACCATCTGCTGCACCACCAGGTGCATGGGCGTCGGGGCGGTGTCCGTGGCCGTCGCGGTGGCCGCCGGTTCCGCACGGTAGGACGCGGCGCGGCCCGAGTTCACGGAGGCCACGCACGTGCGCACGGCGTCGGCGAAGGCCTCGGGGGAGTCCACGCCCAGCACCGTGTCGTACTGGCCGGCGAACGAGTGTTCCTCGCCGTCCTCGCCGGCCGCCGAGGACCTCACGGCCACCGGGGTCGCGCCCGCGTCGACCATGCGGTCGAACCACCGGGAGAGGTCGACGACGACGAGGTCCGCCGACGCGTCCGCGATGACGAATCCCTGGGGGACGTCCAGGCCGAGGCGCCGGAGTTCGGCCAGGCCTGCGGCCTTTCCGCCGTAGCGGTCGTCCGCGACCTCGTCGAACTCCACCAGCGTCGGGGTCATCGGTCGCCTCCCAACGCGTCGACGATCTCGGCCAGCGCATCGGTGGCGATGGGGCCCGTCTGATAGAGGCAGAGGCGGTCCGACACCCCGTCGACGCGGTCGCGGATGTGCGCGGCCACCTCGGCCGGGGTGCCACACGCGGCGATGGTGTGCAGGATGTCGTCGCTGATCAGGGTGGCCATCTCCTGCCACCGGCCCTGCTTGGACATGGCGTTGAGCTCGGGCTGCAGATCGCCCCAGCCGTGGGCGTCGAGCACGGGCTTGTACGCCGGGGTGGAGCCGTAGAACGCGAGCAGCATGCGGGTCGAGGCGTGGTCGTCGTCCGCCCCGGTGGCCACGGACACGATCACCTCGGGCACCACCTCGAACTCGTCCTCGCCGCGACCGGCGGCGGCCAACCCGGCGCGCACGGCGGGCATCGTCGATTCGTGGAGGAACTTCTTGGACCCGAACGGCATCACCAGCAGGCCGTCGGCCACCTCCGCGGTGGCCCGGGTCAGCCGCGGCCCGAGTGCGCCCAGGTAGATGGGCGGCGGACCGTACGGGTTCGGCCCGGGCACGAAGGTGGGGGTCATCAGGGTGTGCCGGTAGTACTCGCCCCGGAAGTCCAGGCGCTCACCGGTCTCCCAGGTGGTGAAGATGGCCCGCAGCGCCCCCACCAGCTCCTTCATCCGCTCGACGGGGCGGTCGAACTCGGCTCCGTAGCGCTTCTCGATCTGCGCCCGCACCTGCGTGCCCAGCCCCAGGATGAACCGGCCCTCGCTGAGCAGCTGCAGATCGTTGGCCTGGTGGGCCAGTTGGATGGGGTTGCGGGGGAAGCCGATCGCGACGTTGGACATCACGTCTAGCCCGGTGACCTGCGAGGCCAGCACCAGGGGAGTGAACACATCGTGAGGTCCCTCGAAGGTGAACACGCCGGACGCGCCGGCCTCCTTGAGCGCCTCCGCGCGGTGGACCACGTCGGTGGGACCGAACAGCGCCGTCATGATCTTCATCTGCTGATGCCTCTCGCCGGATGCCTGAGGGAGCTGACTGGTTGCCTGAGCGTGTTCGCCGGGGCGGTCACTGTGCGCCGTCGGTCCAGTCGGTGAAACCCGACGGGTGGTGGGGTCCGATCACGCCGTGCTCGAACAGGCCGGCGCCCTCGCGGGTCGTCCCGTCGGCCTCCGTGCACACGGCGCGGCCGACGTGGTCGATGAGGCTGAACGCCGCTCCGGCCATCACATCGGGGTCGGTCAGGTCGAAGCTCACGCGCTCGGTGAACTCCTCGCCCTTCCAGCTGCCGTGCGCCCACGAGGAGTCGCCGCCGTACCCGGAGCCGAAGGCGATGGGGGCGAACAGCTTCGACTCCACGTCCAGGCGGATCTGCTCCCCCGCGCGGTTCATGAACTCCACGTGGACGCCCCGGGGGATCCTCGTGCCTGCGCGATAGTCCACTTTGACGCGCACCCCGTCGAGCTGCTCGACGCGGCCGTCCCGCCACCGGCGCGTGCAGTCGTAGAGGCTGCGGTGGCCGTCGGGATCCTCCTGCATGATCAGGAACAGCTGGTAGTCGTCGAAGGTAAGCGGCAGGTAGAGCCACCACATCCCCCGGAACGCGGCGTCGGGCCGCCCGGCCGGTTCGGCCTCGCCGACCGGGCGGATGCCCCACGAGCGGTCCCGGCTGGCGACCGACGAGGAGTGCGTCACCTCCATGCGCTCGTCGTCGACCTCGATCCACCCCTCCCAGGATCCGACCTGCGCGAAGCGGCTGGCCTGGAGTGTCACCCGCCGGTCGGTGAGCATCGAGTGCGGCTCCTCCATGGCGGAGGGGAACGACCCGCGCCAGGTGAGGTCGGCGGAGATGCCCTCGGTCGGCTCCAGCGTCAGCCGCAACTCCTGTAGAGGCTCGATAACCTCGAGGCGGTAGCCCCTGACATGAGGGTTGAGTCGGTCGTCGTCGATCGCGTCGCTGAGGTGCACCGCCGTCTGCGTGTCACCCCGGCGGACCACGAAGTAGGCGTCCTTGACCCCGAGGCGCGGGTAGTAGCCGATCCCGGTCAGTGCCATGAAGCGGCCCTCGCGGTCGAGCACGTTGAAGTACGACCGGTCGTAGAAGTTCCGGTCGGACGTGGCCGGCCAGGTCACCGGCGCGTGCGTCTGGTGGATCGGGTACTCGTCGAGTGGGCTGAGTTTCACGGAGCTCTCCCTATAATACGATGCACACTGCATTGGAACTATGGTGAGCTCATGACAGCAGACAACCGCACGGTTGGCGGGAAATCGGCGAAGTCCGCCGGGGCGCGGTCCGGCGCCGGGCGGCCGCGCGACGGGCGGATCGACGCCGCGGTGATCGCCGCCACCCGTGAGCTGATCCTCGAGACGGGCTATCCGGCGTTGTCACTCTCGGCGATCGCCGCGCGCGCCGGGACCACCACCGCGGCCATCTACCGGCGTTGGTCGGGTAAGGCGCAGCTCGTCCACGAGGCGGTCCTCGACGCGGAGGCGATCGGAGTGCCGGACGGTTCCGGTGACCTCCGCAGTGACATCAGGGTCCTGGTCGAGACGATCCGGGCCATGTTCGACAGGCCCGAGGTGAGGGTGGCGCTGCCGGGTCTGATCGCTGACACGGTCGCCGACCCCGAGGTCCACGACATGATGATCGACCGCTTGGCCGGGAATCTGACCGCGTTCGAGACGCGGTTCGGGCAGGGGCGGCGTGGCGACGACCAGCTGCCCATGCTCGCCGAGGTGGTCGCCGGGACCGCGATCTTCCGCATCCTGGTCCGCCGGGACGCCGCGCTCGACGACACCTGGGTGACCGAGATGACCGAGATGATCACCGGCCGCTGGTCTACTCCACCTGAGGCGCCCACTGCACACCGTTGATATGCGAGCCGCCGTCGACGAACAGAGTGTTGCCGGTCAGGTAGCGGCTGGCGTCCCCGGCGAGGAACGCGGCCACCGGTCCGATGTCCTCGAGAGGGTCGCCGACCCGGCCCATCGGGTTGGCCGACGCCAGTCCGGCCGCCATCTCCGGATTCGCCTCGGCCACCCGCCGGTACGCCTCGCTCTGCGCTCCGGGGCAGATGACGTTGCAGCACACCTGGCGCGGCGCCCACTCGCGGGCGGCGGTGCGGGTCAGGGTCCGCAACGCCTCCTTGGCCGCGTTGTACTGGACCGAGTACATGTGGGCGTTGACCCCGTTGAGCGAACACAGGTTGATCACGCGCCCGGTGCCCCGCTTCTCCAGCTCCGGTAGCGCCGCCTGCATGGCCCAGAACGCGGCCATCACGGCCATGTCGAAGCCCGACCGCAGCTTCTCGTCGGTCATGTTCTCCAGCCGCGCGAAGCCCGAACCCCGCCAGGCGTTGTTGACCAGGACGTCCAGCCTGCCGAACCGGTCCACCGCGGTGTCCACCATGCCCAGGACCTGCTCCTTGACGGTGACATCGGTGCGGACGAACTCGGCCTGCGCGTCCCACTGGTCGCGAAGCCACGCGACCGTCTCCGCGCCGGCGACCTCGTCGATCTCGGCCACCACCACGGATGCGCCCTCGCGGGCCAGTGCGCCGGAGATGCCGCGACCGATGCCCATCCCGGCCCCGGTCACCACTGCCACGCGCCCGTCGAGAGTTCCCATGCGCCACTCCTAAGTCAGTTTCTTACTTCAAGTTTCTGACACAAGTTCTACTAGACGTCGGCCCGGAGTGAGTGCAACGGCCTGCGAGTCGTTCGTGGTGCGATCGGGAGCGAGGTGACGCCAGTCGCTCGCCTGACCGGTCACCACATCTGGCGGGGGACTGCGGTGTAGACGGCCACCTCGTCGGGGATCCCCTTGGCCTTGGTGAGCCGGAAGCTCCTCTTGCGGCGCGTCGACACCCTGGACTCATCCAACCCGGGGAGGGTGGTCTCGCTGACGAGGATCTCGTCCGTGCCCGCCTTCTCCGCCAGCCTGGCGGCGATGTTGACGTCCACGCCGAGGTAGTCGCCGCCGATCATGCGAGGGTTCCCGGTGTGGATGCCGGCACGGATCCGGGGCCGCATGCCGGCAACCTCCACCCGGTCGAGCCCGGCAGAGCAGGCCACGACCGCATCAAAGGCGAGCTGGGGCGACGGGAACACGGCCATGAGCCCGTCGCCGAGACGTTTGACCACGTGCCCGCGATGCGCGCGCACCTCGGGCTCGGTGGCCGAGGCGACCTCTCTCAGCAGCCTTAGTGCATCCTCGTCCCCGACGCGCATGGCCCAGTTCGAGAAGCCGACGAGGTCGGTGAACACGATGGTCACCTCGTTCCCGCTGCCGCCCCGGCCCGTCCGTTGCGTCAGGGCGTGCCACACCTGCAACCCGCCCAGGGACAGCTCACGCGAGGCGGTGGGCTGCTCGTCGAACAGGCGGCCGGCCACCCGGGCGATCGTCCCCGCGCTGTCCCGGCCGGCGGCGGAGAGCGGATCGCCGAACCCGGAATCGCCGGGAAGGGCCCGCCGGGCGCGGCGCAACGCCTCGACCGCAGAGGGGTGCCTGTTGACATCGCGGGCGCCCGCTGCGACTCGGGCCGCGGACGCGCGCGCCCGCTCCCAACGAGGGTTCGACATGCCCTGAGCGTAGCCGGACCACCCCGGGCACACGCGCACCACCGACAGGCCCGCGCCCGCCCGTGAATCGAGCGACGGTGGAGGTCTAGGTGGGCCACTAGCCCGTCCTGCCCGACCGGCCGGTGGTTTGGTTCACGCTGAACAAAACAGTTCTGTGTTCACGCCCTTCGTCGTTAGCTTCGTCTTCTGATGCCGATCGGCAGCTATGGCGAAAGTGGACACGACATGATCAACAGACGGACCATCTCGAAGCTGGGAACCAGCGCTCTGGGCCTAGGGCTTACCGCCGTTCTCGTCGCCGGATGTGGCGGGTCGGCCTCCTCCGGGGACGAGCTGTCGATCGTGGGCTTCGCAGTGCCGGCGGAGGGCAACGCCGCGGTCCAGGAGGCGTTCGCCGAGACCCCGGACGGTGAGGGGGTCTCCTGGCTCACCTCCTACGGCGCCTCCGGAGACCAGTCGCGGGCCGTGGTCAGCGGGCAGCCGGCCGACGTCGTCCACTTCTCCGTGGAACCGGACGTCACCCGACTCGTCGACGCAGGACTGGTCGAGGAGGGCTGGAACTCCGGTCCCAACAACGGATTCCTCACCGACTCCGTCGTGGTGCTGGTCGTGCGCGAGGGTAACCCCGAGAACATCACCGACTGGGAGGACCTGGCCCGCGACGACGTCGAGATCGTCACCCCCAACCCGGGTTCCTCGGGCGCCGCACGATGGAACATCCTCGCGGCGTGGGCGTCGGTGCTGCAGAAGGGTGGCACCGAGGAGGAGGCCGCCGAGTTCGTCGAGGCCGTGATCGGCAACGTCGCCGCGTTCCCCGGATCGGGCCGCGACGCCACCACCGCGTTCCTCGACGGCACCGGTGACGTCCTGATCTCCTACGAGAACGAGGCGATCCTCGGAAAGCAGCAGGGACAGGAGTACGAGTACATCGTCCCGGACCGCAGTCTTCTCATCGAGAACCCCGCGGCCGTGACCACTTCCGCGCCGGAGACCGCGCAGAAGT
>JBKBUP010000131.1:0-7816 GCA_046289795.1 Dietzia sp.
CGACCAGCGCCGCCACGAGAGGGTTCGCGCGAGCCAGCCGACGTGCGGCGGCCACGGAGAGCTCCGTACCTATCCCGAGCGGTTGCCCGGAGCCGCCGGTGGCGTCTCCGTCCACCGGGGACGTCGTGCGCAGAGCGCCGATGACACGGTCGAGGTAGAAACCGGTGCCGGCCCCGGCGTCCAGGACCACGGGTCGCTCGGCGGCGCCGACCGCGTCGGCCGCCACCCCCACCAGGGCGTCGGCCACCCCGTCGAACAACCCGTGGCCGAGGACCCTCTCGCGCGCGGCGACCTGCTCCGCGGAGTCCCCGGGGAACCGGCGTCCCCGCGCACCGAGAAGGGTCAGATGACCACCGCGCGCACGATCGAACGAATGCCCGCCGCCGCACTCCACTCCGGACCCGGTGGACTCCACACCGAACCCGCAGTGTGGGCAGCGCAACAGCGGGACGGCCCTGACGAGGGCCGCCGGCGCCGGGTTCACCCCCGCGGCCGGTCGACGAGATCCCGGAGCAGACCCACGAGGGTGCGGGTGGCGAAGCCGGTCGCCACCGGGCCGACCTCGTCGATCTCCTCCGACGACCGAGCCGGGCCGGCGATGTCGAGGTGCGCCCACGGACGCCCGTCGACGAAACCCTCGAGGAAGAGCGCCGCGGTGATGGCGCCCGGCCCCTTGGGTGCCTGGCGGCGATCCGCGATTCCGGAGTCGACGGCCCCGCGCAGGTCGTCGGGCAGCGGGAGCCGCCACCACCGCTCCCCCGCCCCCGCGCCCGCCGCGGAGACGCGGTCGGCGAGATCGTCGTCCGTCGCCATCACCGCACCTGTCCGCATGCCCAGTGCGACCTTCATCGCCCCGGTGAGGGTGGCGACGTCCACGACCACGTCGGGGTCGCACTCGGCGATCCCGTGGACCAGCGCGTCGGCCAACACCATGCGGCCCTCCGCGTCGGTGTTGGTGACCTCGGAGGTCGTGCCGCCCACGTGGGTGACGACGTCCCCGGGGCGGTAGGCGGACCCGGAGAGCATGTTCTCGGCCGAGGGGACCACGACTGTCAGGTCGAGATCCGCGTAATGCCCGCCGGCGTCAGCACAGAAGGAGGCCGCCGCTGCCACGACGGCGGCCGAGCCCGCCATGTCCGTGCGCATGAGGTGCATCCCGTCGGCCGGCTTGACCGAGATCCCGCCGGTGTCGAACGTGATGCCCTTTCCCACCAACAACACGCGCGTTCCGGGGCCGGGGCGGCGCGCCACCAGGACGCGGGGAGCCGCAGCCGACCCGCCGCCCACGGCGAGGACACCGCCGAAACCGCCCGCGACAAGGGCGTCACCCTCGAGCACCTCTGTCCGCATCCCGGCGGCGGACAACTCCTCGGACATCCGGGACACGAGCCACTCGGGGGTCTTGAGATCGGCCGGGGCGCCCGCGAGGTCGCGGGCCAGAGTGGTCGCGAGGGCGGCCTCCCGGGCCGCTGCGACCGTGGAGGAGACGACCGCCTCGTCGTCGTCACCCGCTCCGGACCCGGACGACACCCGCACCACCAGGTCGGGCGCCACGGGCGCCGGATCGGCGGCGAACACGTCCTGCCCGCGCGCACCCAGCAGATACCCGAGGACCAGATCGCCGACCCGTTCGGCCGGGACGTCCCCGGGAACGGACACCCCGACCTCGTCGGTCCTCCGCGCGTCCCGCAGGTGCCTGGCCACGGCCGCACCCGCACGGCGGTACCCGATACCGACATCCACCGCCCCCGACCACCCGGGCCGCGGTGCCGTCGCGTCGACCTCGACCTCCACCACCGGTCGCCCGTCGACCGCGCTCGTCCGCGCCTCCACGGCACGGCCCCGGAGGGATCTGCCCTTCCCCGGGGTCAGGGTGACCAGAGACCATCCGGTCGCGGGGGCCGGTCCGCCGACTACACGGACGGTGGGCAGGGGACGCGAGGGGACCTCGGACATCGGGAAAACCTTCCGTGGAACCGGATCGACGCACCCGCCGCGTGGGCCGGGTGCGTCGATTCGCCAGAGCAGAGAAAGATCAGGAGATGGCCTGGGTCAACTCCGCGCCGAGAGACTTCGCCTCGTCGGGGGTCAACTCCACGACGAGGCGTCCGCCACCCTCGAGAGGGACGCGCATGACGATCCCGCGGCCCTCCTTGGCCGCTTCCATCGGTCCGTCACCGGTCCTGGGCTTCATAGCCGCCATCGGGTCGATTCCCTTCGTCCTTGGCAGTGGGCGGCGTCCTGTGAGGACGGCCGGGCCCACGTGCGGTCTTGCTGAGTGGATGATGACGATTCTAGCGCGTCGCACCCGGCCCGGACGCGGGAGCGCGTTCTGGGTCCACCTCGTCAGCGGTCTCCCCCTCGTTTCCGTCCCCGGCGAGACGGGCGCGGAGGCGGTCGATCTCCGCCGCCGCCTGTTCGAGCGCCCAGTCGACCTCCGACATCGTGTAGCCGCGCGCGGACATGCCGAATCGGACCGATCGCAGATCGTCCCCGGAGAACGACCCCTCGGGCAACGCGGTGACCGTGTGGCCCCGTTCCACCGCAGGTAGCAGCTCTGAACGGCCGAAGACCACGATCGACAGGGCGTAGAGCGCCGCCGCCACGATCAGGGTGACCACCACGTAGATGACGACGGTGAGCATGCGGGCGCGCCCCCTCCTCTGGTTCAGACCGGGCCTCCAGTCTGGCACACGTGGCGGGGCGGTGGACCCGCCCGAGTCAGGCGAGCCCGCGGACCGTTCGTGCAGGTGGACGGGTCCCCACGATGGAGGCCACCATCTCCACCGACCGGCGTGTCGCCCGCACGTCGTGGGTGCGGAACACCCGTGCACCCATCATCGTCGCGACGGAGGTCGCCGCCAGCGTGCCCTCGGCCCGGTCGTCGATCCCCGCGTCCAGGGTCTCGCCGATGAAATCCTTGTTGCTCAGCGCCATCAGGACGGGATGACCGAGGGCGACGATCTCGTCCATCCGTCGCAGGAGCTCCAAGCCGTGGAAGGTGTTCTTGCCGAAGTCGTGGGTGGGGTCCACCAGGATCCCGTCCACCGGGACCCCCGCGGCAATCGCCCGTTCGGCGGCGGCGGACAGCTCCGAGACCACGTCGAGGACGACATCGGGGTAGCCCACCCGGAAGGGGCGCGTGCGGGGGACGGCGCCGCCGGTGTGGGAACACACGAACCCCGCCCCCGCCTCACCGGCCGCGGACAGGACATCCGGGTCGTGTCCCGCCCACGTGTCGTTGACCAGATCGGCCCCGACGGACAGGGCCAGGCGGGCGACCGACCCACGCCACGTGTCCACCGAGATCAAGACACCCGGGTGCCTGGCCCGCACCGCCTCGACGAAGGGGACGACCCGCCGGATCTCCTCCCCGACGTCCACCACCTCACCCGGACCCGCCTTGACTCCCCCGATGTCGAGGATGTCCGCACCGTCCGCCACGGACTGGTCGACCCGGCGCATCGCGGCCTCGTCGGTGAAACTCGCTCCACGGTCGTAGAAGGAATCCGGGGTGCGGTTGACGATCGCCATCACCAGGGGTCGGTCCACCGGGACCGGGCGGCCACACAATGTGGGCAGCGGCGCCGGGCCCGGTGGGTTCACCGCCGCCCTCCGCAGGCGTCGAGGGCCGCCTCCAGGTTGTCACGCACCACGAGGCTGTCGAACGCCTGCGGCTTGACCAGGCCCGCCTCCGCCAGTCCGCCGACCCAGTCCAGCAACGGTCGGTAGAAGCCGATCGGGTCGTAGAGCACGACCGGTTTGTGGTGGAACCCGAGCGAGGCGGACGTCCACACCTCGAACATCTCCTCCATCGTCCCGATCCCCCCGGGCAGGGTCAGGAACGCGTCGGAGCGCTCCTCCATCTCGCGTTTGCGTTCCCGCATCGTGGTGACCACCACCAACTCGTCCGCAGCGGTATCGGCGACCTCCCGCACCCGCAGGCCCTCGGGGATCACGCCGACGGTCCTGGCGCCACCGTCCCGCGCCGCCTCGGCGACGGCTCCCATCATGGACACGTTGCCGCCACCGGAGACCAGGGACCACCCTCGACGGGCGATCCCGGCGCCGACCTCGGTGGCGATCTCCAGCAGCGCGGGATCGTAGGTCGAGGAGGCGCAGTAGACGCAGACCCTGCGCCCGGGAACAGGTGCCATC
Organism: Dietzia sp.; assembly: GCA_046289795.1. Lineage (GTDB taxonomy): Bacteria > Actinomycetota > Actinomycetes > Mycobacteriales > Mycobacteriaceae > Dietzia. Next base: position 4,159 of record JBKBUP010000131.1, read on the forward strand.
AGCCTTCGACCCCCCGGTGCTCCTCGCCGAACAGGTCCTCCCGCTGTTCGGCGGTCAGTGCCACCCGGTGGTGAGCCTCGCGGATGTACTCCACCGTCTCGGCCACGGAATCGGTGACCAGGAACAGGTCGAGGTCGGAGGCGGAGATCATGCCCTGCTCGGCCAGGGTGCCCCGGATCCAGTCCACCAGCGGGGTCCAGAAGTCCACACCCAGCAGCACGATCGGGAACCGGGTGATCTTGTCGGTCTGGACCAGGGTGATGGCCTCGAAGAACTCGTCGAGGGTGCCGAAGCCGCCCGGGGTGCAGACGAACGCCTGCGTGTACTTGACGAACATCGTCTTGCGGACGAAGAAGTAGCGGAAGTGAAGGCCCAGGTCCACCCAGCGGTTGATCCCCTGCTCCATGGGCAGCTCGATCCCCAGGCCGACGGACTCGCCGTCCGCCTCCCATGCACCCTTGTTGGCCGCCTCCATCTGACCGGGTCCGCCGCCTGTCACCACCGCGTAGCCCGCCTCCGCGAGCGCCCGTCCCAGCTCCACCGCCTGTTCGTAGGCGGGATCCCCCGGACGGGTCCGGGCCGAGCCGAAGACACTCACCGCGTCGGGTAGCTCCGCGAGTGCACCGAACCCGTTGACGAACTCGCTCTGGATACGCAGGACCCGCCACGGATCGGTGTGCAACCAGTCGGTGTCCTGGTTCGTGTCCAGCAGTCGCTGGTCGGTGGTCGTGCGATCGCCGCCCTTGTCCCGTCGGAGGAGCAGTGGGCCGCGCAGGTGTACGGAATCGTTCGGTGCCATCAGGGGAGGGTCTCCTAGTGGGGTGGGTTCCGGGATCGTGGGTTCCGGACTAGTCGGTTCCGGGTTCAGCCGGAGGTGGTCAGGTAGGCGCGGAGCACGTCGGCCACCTCGGTGATCTGTGCGGCCGGGCAGTGTTCGTCCCGCGTGTGCGCCAGCCCGGGGTCGCCGGGGCCGAGGTTGACGGCGGGGATTCCCAGGGCGGCGAACCGGGACACGTCGGTCCACCCGTATTTGGCCCGCACCCGGCCACCCGCCGCCCGCACCAGCTCCGCGGCCGCCGGGGCGCCGAGGCCGGGCAGGGCCCCGGGGGACAGGTCGGTCAGCTCCCAGTACAGGCCGGATCCGGTCGGCGGCTCCTGCCCCGCGGCAACGCGAGCCGGATCGGACAGTCCGAGCGCGTCGAGCGCGTGGGCGAGTGCGGCACCGGTGTCCCGGTCCGGTGCGAACCGGAAGTTGACGTCGAGCCACGCCTCGTCCGGGACGGTGTTGCCTGCCACCCCCGCGGACATCCGCACGGCCTGCAGCCCCTCTCGGTAGACACACCCGTCGATGTCCACCGACCGTGGTTCGTACGCCTCGAGCGCCGCCAACACCGGGGCGAGGCGGTGCACGGCGTTGTCCCCCAGCCAACTGCGCGCCGAGTGGGCGCGGACTCCGCGGGCGTGGACCCGGATCCGGAGGGTGCCCTGGCATCCCGCCTCGATCAGACCCCCGGTGGGTTCCCCGAGGATCGCCACGTCTCCCGTGAGCCAGTCCCGGTGGGTGCGTTCGAGGAACCCGAGACCGTTGGCGGTGGCCTCGATCTCCTCGCAGTCGTAGAGCACCAGCGTGAGGTCGTGCGCGAGATCCTCGGAATCCGCCAGGGTGGCGAACAGGTGGAGGAAGACGGCGTCGCCGGATTTCATGTCGACGGTTCCGCACCCGTGCAGGACGAGATCGGCGCCCTCACCCGTGAGTCGGCACGGCACGTTGTCCGCCACGGGGACGGTGTCGAGATGACCTGCGAGCACCACCCGCGTCGGCAGGCCCCTCGTGGTGCGGGCCAGGACCCGGTCACCGTCGCGGACGAGTTCCGTGCGTCCGGTGGCCGGCCCCGTGAAACCGGCGATCACGGACTCGAGCGCGGCGTGGACGGCTCCGGCGATAGCCGCCTCCTCCCGGGAGGGGCTGGCGATGTCGACCAGGGCGCGGGTGAGGTCGACCGGGTCTGCGGTCAGGTCGAGGGCGGCGGTCACGGCGTCCACCTTAGATGCCCGTGGCCGGTACGCGCCGGGGCCGACCGCTAGCATCGGGGTCATGAGTGCACATGGAGCCGTGGCCACCGGAATCGCCACCCTGACGTCCGACCACACCGTCCTCGACGTGTGGTATCCCGCGCCGGAGCTCGGTGCGGTCTCCGAGGGGGGCCACCGTGTCCTGTCGGGAGACGAGGTCCCCGAGGAGCTCGCTCCCCTCACCGGAACCGACGCCGACCGCGGTGTCGAGCGGGTCGCGGTACGGGTGGAGATCGAGGACCTCACGCAGGCCCCGACCGACGCCTATGACGCCTACCTCCGGCTGCACCTGATCTCCCACCGGCTCATCAGGCCGCACTTCGCCAACACGGACGGGCTGTTCGGCACCCTGGCCAACGTCGTGTGGACCAACTTCGGTCCCTGCGCGGTCCCGGGATTCGAGATGGTGCGCGCGAAGCTGCGCGCCCGCGGCCCGGTGACGGTCTACGGCGTCGACAAGTTCCCCAGGATGGTGGACTACGTGGTCCCGTCCGGGGTCCGGATCGCCGACGCCGACCGGGTCCGCCTGGGCGCACATCTGGCGGAGGGGACGACCGTCATGCACGAGGGGTTCGTCAACTTCAACGCAGGAACCCTCGGGCCGTCGATGGTCGAGGGACGCGTCTCGGCCGGAGTGGTCGTCGGTGCGGACTCCGATGTCGGCGGTGGCGCCTCGATCATGGGCACCCTCTCCGGCGGCGGCAAGGAGACGATCTCGATCGGCGAGCGCTGCCTGCTGGGCGCCAACTCCGGGATCGGGATCTCGCTCGGCGACGACTGCGTGGTCGAGGCCGGGCTGTACGTCACCGCAGGCACCAAGGTGGACGTCCGTGCCGGCGCGTGGGCCGACCGCGAGCCCGTCAAGGCCGGTCAGCTCTCCGGGATGGACAACCTGCTGTTCCGTCGCAACTCGGTCTCCGGTGCCGTCGAGGCCGTGCCGTGGAAGCGGGAGGGCGTCGGGCTGAACGAAGCGCTCCACGCCAACGACTGACACCCCACGTCGACGCGAGTGGAGCGTTCCGCACACGTCGGCCGAGCCGGTGCGCGCGACCGGCTCAGGCCAGCCGGCGGACCGCCTCGGCCACCGTGGCGTCGGTCGCGGTGAGGGCGATGCGGACGTGCCGCGCACCCGCCGATCCGTAGAACTCCCCCGGAGCCACGAGGACACCGCGCCGGGCGAACCAGTCCGCCGTGTCCCGGCAGGGTTCGTCCCGGGTCGCCCAGAGGTACAGCCCCGCCTCCGAGTGGTCGATGCGGAACCCGGCGCGCTGAACGGCCGGGAACAGGAGCTCGCGCCGGGCCCGGTACCGCTCGCGCTGCCGGGCCTCGTGCTCGTCGTCCCGCAGCGCCGCCGTCATCGCCGCCTGGACCGGCAGCGGCATCATCAGACCCGCGTGCTTGCGCACCGCCAGTAGTTCCGCGACGAGCGACGGGTCGCCCGCCACGAACCCCGCACGATAGGAGGCCAGGTTCGAGGTCTTGGACAACGAGTGGAGTGCCAGGAGCCCCGTGTGGTCGCCGTCGCAGACACGCGGGTCGAGGATCGAGGGCGCCTCGCCCTCCCACACCAGCCCGAGGTAGCACT
>JBKBUP010000132.1:0-7763 GCA_046289795.1 Dietzia sp.
TCCTTGGCCTCCTCGACGGGTAGCCACCGGATCTCGTCGACCTCGGAGTTCGGCTCGAAGCCTCCCCCGTACGCGAGGGCGGACCAGTAGGTGACCTGCTTGCGGGTGTTCTCCTTGAGCGGGTACGCGGTGGTCCCGATCCTCGACTCGAGAGCGGCGGCGAACCCCGTCTCCTCGGCGATCTCGCGTACCGCGGTGACCGGCAGCGATTCTCCGGCGTCGACCTTGCCCTTGGGCAGTGACCAGTCGTCGTAGCGGGGGCGGTGGACCACCGCGCAGCGGGGCGATCCCCCGTCCATGCGGTACAGGACGGCCCCTGCCGCGGGGACCACCCGGACGCTGGTCTTGCCGCCGTTCGTCTTCCTGCTCATCGGTCCCGGAACCCCGCGTGGACGGAGGCCATGCGCTCCTGGTGGTCGACGGAGTCGGACCAGTCCGCTGGGGCGGGCATCCGCGTCCACGAGGCGTCGGGCTGCAGGTGGAAGCTGCGCGTGGCCGGGTCGAGGGAAGAGTCGAAGATCCGGTGGATCTGTCCCTTGAGCCGGGGGTCGGTGACGGTGGTCATCACCTCGACGCGGCGGTCGAGATTCCGGTGCATCATGTCGGCGCTGCCGATGAGCACCTCGTCCGCCCCGCGGAAGTTGAGGATCCGCGAATGCTCGAGGAAGCGGCCGAGGATCGAGCGGACGTGGATGTTCTCGCTGAGCCCGGGGACCCCGGCGCGCAGGGCACAGATCCCGCGGACGACGATGTCCACCGGCACGCCCGCCTGGGAGGCGCGGTAGAGGGCGTCGATGATCTGCTCGTCGACCAGTGCGTTGGCCTTGAGCCGGATCCCCGCTTCCCGTCCCTCGGCCGCGAAGCCGATCTCGCGGTCTATCCGCTCGATGATCCCCGAGCGGATGCCCTCGGGAGCCACGAGCAGGCGACGGTACTTGGAGACGTTGGAGAACCCGGTGAGGTGGTTGAACAGATCCGTCAGATCCGACACGACGTCCTCGTCCGCCGTGAACAGCCCCACGTCCTCGTACAGGCGGGCCGTCTTGGGGTTGTAGTTGCCGGTCCCGATATGGGCGTAGCGCTGGAGCCGGTCGCCCTCCTTCCGCACCACCAGGCAGGTCTTGCAGTGCGTCTTGAGTCCCAGGAGGCCGTACACGACGTGAACCCCGGCCTTCTCGAGCTCACGGGCCCAGCGGATGTTGTTCTGCTCGTCGAAACGAGCCTTGATCTCCACGAGCGCGACCACCTGCTTGCCTGCCGCCGCGGCGTCCACGAGGGCGTTGACGATGGGGGAGTCGCCGGAGGTCCGGTACAGGGTCTGCTTGATCGCCAGCACGTTCTCGTCCGCGGCGGCCTGTTCGATGAACCGCTGGACAGTGGTGGCGAACGAGTCGTAGGGGTGCTCGACCAGGACATCGCCCTCCTGGAGGGAGGCGAAGATGTTCCGGGCCGTCTCACGCTCACCGAATGCCGGGGGTGTGGCCGGGACCATGGCCGGGTCCTTGAGGTCGGGCATGTCCAGGCCGTAGATCTGCCACAGTCCCGTCAGATCGAGAAGACCAGAGAACCGGATCACGTCCGCCGAGTCCACGTCGAGTTCGTGCTGCAGGATCCGGAGCATCCGTGGCGTCATGTCCTCGGCGATCTCCAGACGGACGGCGGAGCCGAAGCGGCGGCGGGCGAGCTCGCGTTCGAGCGCCTGCAGCAGGTCCTCGTCGCGGTCCTCCTCGACCTCCATGTCCGCGTTGCGGGTCACGCGGAACACGTGGTGTTCGACGACCTCCATGCCCTGGAACAGGTCGCCGAGGTGGGCCGCGATGATCTCCTCGGCGGGCACGAACGAGTACTCGTCCTCCGCCCCCCGGTCGACCCTGACGAAGCGGGGCACGTTGTGGGGGATCTTGACCCGGGCGAAGTGCTCCTGTCCCGAGCCGATGTCGCGGATGATCACCGCCAGGTTGAGGCTGAGTCCGGAGATGTAGGGGAAGGGATGAGCCGGGTCGACGGCGAGCGGGGTGAGGACCGGGAAGATCGAGTTCCTGAACAGCTCTGCCAGCGAGAACCTCTCGTCGGCCGTGAGTTCACTCCAGGGCAGGATCCGGATACCGTGCAGCTCGAGTTCCGGTCTGATCTCGTCGTGGAACAACCGGGTCTGTTCGTCGCAGAGCTCACGGGTTCGGACACTGATCCTGCCGAGCTGCTCGGCGGGCGTCTGGCCGTCGGCCGACCTGACCGACAACCCCGTCTTGTCGCGGCGCTTGAGGCCGGCCACCCGCACCATGTAGAACTCGTCCAGATTCGACCCGAAGATCGCCAGGAACTTGGCTCTCTCGAGTAGCGGCAGGTCCTTCTCGCCGGCCAGGGCCAGCACCCGGGCGTTGAAATCGAGCCAGCTGAGTTCTCGGTTGAGGTAGCGGTCACGGGGTCGGGGGAGTTGCTCGAGTACGGGGTCGTCTGCGGTCACCGGACCATTGTGGCCGATACCCCGGCGGAGTGAGCACCTTGTGTCACAGAGGGGGTCCTCAGAACGGTCGCGGTGGCCTCACCCACGGCACGTTCGGTCAGTGCCAGGACGTCCTCGGGGGTGTCGACGTCGCGACCGGCCGCGCCCGAGGGGTCGGCCTCGTCGAGCGGGACGGCACCACCCTCGGACAGGTGCCGGGCGGCGGAGTCGGGCCCGAACCGGGGGATGCGTCCAACGGCGGGTCCGGTCCAGAACGCCATGGTGGTCCCGGCACCACGATGGTCGGGCACCATCGAATGCGGGTGCACGGCGGCGGCTGCGAGCACCCGGGCGAGCTGGGGGACCCGGAGTTCGGGCAGATCCGCGGTCACCACGCCCACCGGGCCGGGCACGCCGTGGATCGCCTCGGCCAGCGCAGCGTTGAGCGGGTCGCCGTCCGACCGCGCAACGACGCCGACCGGCTCCGGGACGATCTCGATCCGGAGCCGACGTGCGAGCGCTGCCACGTCGGGATCCGAGGTGACCACCCGCACCCGGGAGACACCGGGCGTCGCGGCGCAGGTCCGGAGCACATCCGTGGCCATCGCGAGGACGAGTGCCCGCCTGCCGGCCGCGGGCAACGCGCGGGCGAGGCGGCTCTTGGCGCGGTCGAGGGCCTTGACGGGGACGATTATCGTCCACCCGCCGTCCGTCGCCCCGTGACCCGCCACCGTCTCCATCGCCCGCCATCCTGCCAGCAGACCCTCGCGAGCGCGCCGGGCCGGGTAGCGTTTGCTCACGATCCACCTGCGATGGCTCGGGTGGGGGACGACGAGCCGGGAGGCGAAATGGCGCGGATCGCGGTGATGGGTGCGGGGTCGTGGGGGACCGCCGTCGGAAAGGTGCTCGCGGACGCGGGCTCGGAGGTCGTCCTGTGGGCCCGCCGTGACGAGGTGGCCCTCGGGATCAACGAGCGGCACTGCAACGAGAAATATCTGCCCGGGATCGTCCTGCCCGCGACGGTCTCCGCCTCGACGGACCCGGCCGAGGTCCTCTCCGGCTCGCACGAGGTCGTCCTGGCCGTTCCGTCCCAGAGTCTGCGGGGGAACCTCGAGAAGTGGGTCGACCTCCTCGAGTCGGACGCCGGGGTCATCTCCCTGGCGAAGGGCATCGAGACCGGGACACTGATGCGTATCAGCGAGGTGGTCGCCGAGGTCACGGGGTTGACCGGGGACAAGATCGCCGCGTTGTCCGGCCCCAACCTCGCGCGGGAGATCGCCGAGGGGCAGCCGGCGGCGACGGTCATCGCCTGCACCGACGTCGAGCGTGCGGCCCGCCTCCAGGACGCGTTCTCCACGCCCTACTTCCGTCCGTACACCAACACCGACGTGGTGGGTTGCGAGATCGGCGGTTCCACCAAGAACGTCATCGCGCTGGTGTGCGGTATCGCCACCGGCATGGGCCTGGGTGACAACACGATGGCCACGCTGGTCACGCGCGGACTGGCGGAGTCGACGAGGTTGGGGGTGGCGCTCGGCGCCAACCAGATGACCTTCGCCGGACTCGCCGGGCTGGGAGATCTGGTCGCCACCTGCACCTCGCCGCTGTCCCGCAACCGGACCTTCGGTGAGCGGTTGGGCAGGGGAGAGACCCTGGAGCAGGCACAGGAGGCCACCAACGGTCAGGTCGCGGAGGGGGTCAAGTCCTGCACGTCGATCCGCGAGCTCGCCCGGCAGATGGGGGTCGAGATGCCGCTGACCGAGGCCGTCCACGAGATCTGTCACGAGGGGGGCGACGCCGTCGAGGTGGCGGTGCGCCTCATGAGACGGAGCACCAAGCCCGAGTAGCCTCGGCCCGGTGAATCGCATCACCGTTGCCGTCCTGTACGGCGGTCGCAGCACGGAGCACTCCGTGAGCTGCGTGTCCGCCGGCGCCGTCATGGCCCATCTCGACAGATCCGCCTACGAGGTGGTCCCCGTCGGGATCACCGGATCCGGGAGGTGGACCCTGGGTCCCGACGACGTGTCGGGCCTGCGGATCGTCGACCGGGTCCTGCCGGAGGTCGACCCGGAGCGGCCACAGGTGGCGCTCGGTCTGTCCACCGACGACCGCGGGGTCCTGCGCTACGTGGACGGTGAGCGGGCCGGCGAGGAGATCGCGCGGGTGGACGTGGTCTTCCCCGTCATGCACGGCACCCACGCGGAGGACGGCACCGTCCAGGGGCTCCTCGAGCTCTCGGGTGTCCCCTACGTCGGCCCGGGGGTGTTCGCCAGTGCGGCCGGTATGGACAAGGAGTTCACCAAGGTCGTGCTGGGTGCAGCGGGTCTGCCGATCGGCGAGCAGGTGGTGCTGCGCCCGGGAACCGGCACGCTCGCGGAGACGGAGCGCGACCGGCTCGGGCTCCCGTTGTTCGTCAAGCCCGCCCGCGGTGGTTCGTCCATCGGTATCACCAAGGTCTCCCGGGCGGGTGAACTCGACGCGGCGATCGCCGAGGCCCGCCGCTTCGACCCCAAGGTGATCATCGAGGCCGCCATCGTCGGTCGTGAGGTCGAATGCGGTGTCCTCCAGTACCCGGACGGCCGGGTGGAGGCGAGTCTGCCCGCCGAACTACACATCCCCGGTGAGCCGACCGGTCTGGACGGCGAGACGGAGGGTGAGTCCTTCTACGACTTCGACACCAAGTACCTCGACGACGTCTGCACGTTCGACCTGCCCGCGCAGCTCCCCGCCGCTGACACCGACCGCCTGCGGGCCCTCGCCGTCGAGGCGTTCCACGCGTTGGACGCCCGTGGACTGAGCCGGGTCGACTTCTTCGTGACCGAACACGGTCCGGTGATCAACGAGGTCAACACCATGCCGGGATTCACCCCGATCTCGATGTACCCGCAGATGTGGGCGGCGACGGGGGTCGACTACCCGACCCTGCTCGACACCCTCGTGCGGACCGCGCTCGCAGGGGACTGACCCCGCGGGGTCAGCCGATCGGCGCGGGCCGCGGTTCGACGGCGTCGAGGCCGGCGGCGAGGGCGTCCGAGAGATCCTGGATCGGACCGGTACCGCCGGTCGCGGGCAGTGTGACCGCGACGTACTGCGGACGGTCGACGGCGACCCAGGTCGACGAAGTCACGGCCGGGTCCGGGTCCGGCTCGTTGAACCACTGGACCCCGTTGACCTCCTGCAGCGACACCCCGACGGTGAAGGTCGGCGGGGCGGGGAGGCCGCACCGGACGACCACGGTCTCGGCGTCGGGCATCCGGTACGCCGCGGCGCCCGGCGGGGCGGGCTCGACCAACGCGACCCGGGTCGCCTCCCCGAGGGCGTCCGGCAGGGACTCGACCAGGGACAGGCATTCCTCGGACCCGGCGCCGGGAGCCGGGATGGTCACGGCGGTGACGGGCTCGCTCGCGGCGGCCTCGGCCGCCTCGTCGCTGACGTCCCGCACCAGGACCAGGACGACCGCGAGCAGCACCAGCGGGATGAGCACCGCCGCTATCACCACGATCGTCGAGACCGGTGGTCGGGAGCCACCGTCCGGGGTCCGCGGGCCGGAGGTGCCCGCGTCGTGACCGTCGCCCGAGACCGTGTCAGTGGTGCCCACGCCGAGTAGTCCTCTCTCCTGCGGAAGGCCGCCCGAGGTGGCGGCCGCTAGCCTGACGGCAACGCTACAGACCCCCGCCGCGCCTCCCGGCGCCTGATCCACCGAGGAACCGATGAGCCCTGCGACAGAACGGCCCGTCACCGTCGCGGAGGTGGGGGAGGCCGGGGTGCTGGCGGTGTTGAGTGGTCCGGGGGACGCCCACGCCGGCGACCCGGTGGGGAACGGGGACGACGCGGCGGTCCTCGGTCCGGCCGCCGCGACGGTGGTGACGACCGACATGCTCGTGGAGGGGACCCACTTCCGGCTGGACCTGACCACCTGGAGGGACATCGGGCGCCGCGCCGTCGCACAGAACGTCTCCGACGTCCTGGCCATGGGCGCCGACTGCTCCCGCGTCCTCGTGGCCCTCGCGGTCCCAGGGGAGACGACCATGGAGCAGATCGGTGAACTGGCCGACGGGATCCACGGGGAGGCCGCGCGATCGGGTGCCGTGGTGGTGGGCGGCGACCTCACCAGCGCGCACCTCGTCGTCGTCAGCGTCACGGCGATGGGCACCCTCCCGGACGGTGCGCGCCCCCTGCGGATCGACGGTGCCGCCCCCGGCGACCTGGTGGCGCTCACCGGTGAACCCGGGCGTTCGGCGGCGGGGTTGGCACTGCTCCTGGCGGGCCACACCGACGGGCCGCTGCAGCAGGCCCACAGGGTCCCCGAACCCCCGATCGGGTCCGGCACCGCTGCCAGACTCGCCGGCGCCACCGCGCTCACCGACGTCAGCGACGGGCTGATGCGCGACCTGTCGGGGATGGCGCGGGCGTCGGGGGTGGCGGCCGACCTCGTCGTCGACACTCTCCCCGTCGACCCCTGGCTGGCCGACGCCGCCGCCGCCCTGGGCCACCCCGATCCCGGTGCGCAGGTCATGGACTGGATCCTCGACGGCGGCGAGGACCACGGCCTGCTGGGCACCTTCCCGCCGGGCACGGCCGTCCCCGCGGGGTTCACCGTGATCGGGACGATCCGCGACGGAGACCCCGGTGAGGTCTCACTGGACGGCCACCCACGGACCCCCGGGGGCTGGGACTCCGCGCGAGGGGCGAACTAGGCTGGCCGCATGGCTGTCTACGCACTCGGAGACCTCGAACCCGACATCGCCCCCGACGCGTGGGTGCACCCCGACGCCGTGGTGATCGGCCGGGTCCGCCTGGGACCGGGCGTCTCCGTGTGGCCGACCGCCGTCCTCCGTGGCGACTACGGGCGCATCGAGGTCGGCGCCATGACCAACATCCAGGACGGCACGATCGTCCACTGCACGGAGTCGGAACCGACGGTGTTCGGGGAGCACTGCATCGTGGGGCACAACGCGCACATCGAGGGTGCGACCATCGGGGACGGTGCGCTGATCTCCTCCGGTTCGATCGTGCTCAACGGCGCCGTGATCGGTGCCGGGGCGGTCGTCGCCGCCGGGTGTCTGGTCCCGCCCCGGTTCGAGCTGCCCGCCGCGCGCATGGCGATGGGAGCCCCCGCGAAGATCCGCGAGGGGTACGAGGTGGACCCGGCGATGCTGGCCGGGAACACGCAGAAGTATCACGACAACGCGATGCGGTACCGCTCCGAGCTCCGACGGATCGACTGACCGGGGTGGCGGGGAACGAGTCGGGTCGGCCGGCACTGTCGGGTCGGCCAGCACTGTCGGGTCGGCCAGCACTGGGGGAGGTCGTCGACCCG
>JBKBUP010000133.1:0-7762 GCA_046289795.1 Dietzia sp.
GGCCGCGATGCCGGCGCGGACGTGCACCGGGTGGGCATCGCCAGCACCGAGCCGTCGAGGCTGCGCGAGGTCCTCGAGGGGCAGTTGGTCCGCAGCGAGCTCGTGGTGGTCTCCGGCGCCGCCGGTGGTGAGGCCACCACTCGGATCCGCCAGGTCATGGAGGAGTTGGGACAGATCGAGGTCAACCGCGTGGCCATGCACCCCGGATCCGTGCAGGGTTTCGGGCGGCTGGGCCGCGACGAGGTCCCCACCTTCCTGTTGCCGTCCAATCCGGTGAGCGCGCTCGTGGTCTTCGAGATCATGGTCCGGCCTCTGATCCGCATCGCGCTGGGCAAACGCCAGCCCATGCGCCGGACGGTCCGCGCCCGCACGGTCGCCGCCATCTCCTCGGTGGAGGGCAGGCGCGGTTACCTGCGCGGACAGCTCATGCGGGACACCGACACCGGCGAGTACCTGGTGCGGGCCCTCGGCGGCGCGCAGGGGTCCTCCACGCACCTGCTCGCCTCGCTCGCGGAGGCGAACTGTCTCGTGGTGATCGACCCCGACGTCTCCGCCGTCCGGGCGGGCGACGAGGTGGACGTGATGTTCCTCGCCCAGCGCGGCTGAGCCGATGTGGAACGTCGTCGCGGCCGACGCCGTGGCCAACCCGGGGTGGCCGCTCGAGGCGGGCCCGCTCCGCGTGCACGCCGGCGTGGTGACCCTCCGCCCGGTGCGGCGCCGCGACGGCCGTGACTGGTCCGCGCTGAGACTCGGCGAGCGTGACCACCTCGAGCCGTGGGAGCCGACCGTCGACGGCGAGTGGCGGGACAACAACACCGCCCGCGCCTGGCCGGGGATCCATTCCCAGCTCAAACGCTACGCCCGCGCAGGTGCCTCGCTCCCGGCCGCCATCGAGTTGGACGGCCGGTTCTGCGGACAGCTCACCGTCGGCGGGATAGTGCGCGGCGCGCTGCACTCGGGCTGGATCGGCTACTGGGTGGGCCGCCGCTTCGGCGGGGGAGGAGTCGCCACCGCGGCACTCGCCCTGGGGCTGGACCACGCCCTGGGGCCGGGGTCCCTGCACCGTATCGACGCGACCGTCCGGCCGGAGAACACGGCCAGCCGGGTGGTGCTCGAACGGTGCGGATTCCGCGAGGAGGGGCTGCTGCGGCGCTACCTCCACGTGGACGGGGAGTGGCGCGATCACCTGCTGGTCGCACGTACCCGTGAGGAGCACGGCCGGGGCGCTGCGGCGGCCCTTGTGGCCTCGGGTTTCGCCCGGCGCGTCTGAGGATGTGCTGAGCATCGTGACCTGCGGCGCGCCGCCACGGGGCGGGGCCCGGCCGCCGTTACGGTTGGGACCTCACCGCGACGCCGAGTGTCGGGGTAGACGCTCGAGGAGGCCTGATCGATGTCCAGCTCGCTGCTGATCATCCTGCTGGTGGTGGTCTGGCTGTTCGTCCTCGCGCCGATGCTGATCCGCTCGCGCAACCCCATCCGCCGGACCGGTGACGCCCTGGCCCAGACCCGCACCCTGTACTCCGGCGGATCCGGGCGCCTGGTTCCCAGTCGAGCGCGCGCGTCCGGCGACCCGGTCCGGGTCGAGTCCGAGGAGTCGCTCTTCGGGCTGCCCTCCGGCGCGGGCGCCACCGACGCCGAGCTGTTGGACACCGACACGTGGGAGCACCTGCTGGAGCAGACCCTGCGCCGCGAGGCCGCCGGCAGGCGCGGGGAGGCCGTGCGCCGGGTCATGGAGGAGCGTCGGCACCCGGTGTCCGGTCACGCCGCCTCCGGAGACGACACCACCGCCGAGGAGATCACCACCGAGATCCCGGCGGTCGTCGTGGCCGCCGAGGCCGAGTTCGACAGGACGGTCGGGGCCGTCACCGAGGACGGCGCCGCGGCCGTCGCGGCCGGGGTCGGGTCGGAGGTCGGGTCGGCGGAGGAGGTCCGACGGCCGAACGTCGTCGACGGCGAACTGGTCGAGACCCCCGCGGGGGACCGGACCTCCACGCGCGCCGACCACGCCGAGGACGCGGCGGGGATCGACGCCGAGGCCGTGCTCGTACACCGCGGTCGCCGGCGTCCCACCGAGCCCGAGGTCGAGCTCACCGATGCGGACCTGGACTTCGCCGAGCGCAGGCGAGGACGCGGGGCGTACGACCCCATGGCCGATCGTCTGGCCGCCGAGCAGCGCGCCCACGCGCGTCAGCGGACCGCTCTCATCCTGGTGGCGCTGGCGGTGGTGGCGGTCGTCGCCGCTCTGCTGACCGTTCCCGCCGTGTGGTGGTTCGCCGGGGGCGCGGTACTGCTGCTCGCCTCCTACCTGACCTACCTGCGCCGCCAGGTGCGACTGGAGGACAGCCTGCGCCGCCGGCGCGTCGAACGGATGCGTCGCGCCCGGCTCGGCGTGGAGTCCCGCGAGGACGACGAGCTCTCCGTGGTGCCGCCCCGGCTACGCCGGCCCGGCGCGGTGGTACTGGAGGTCGACGACGAGGACCCGGCCTTCGACATGCTGGACACCCTCGACCGCGAGCAGGACTCCGACCCGGGTCGCCACCAGCACGGTGCCGGCCATCGCACCGCGCACCGCGAGCCGCTGAGGCGTGCGGTCGGCTGACCCGTCACCCGGTGATCAGGACCGTCGCCGGTACAGGACGACGCCATCCTTGAGCGTGGCCGTCTGACTCCCGTCCGGCCCTACCGCCTGGCGGGTACGGACCTCCTGGAGTACGACCTCCCACACCTCCGGGTCCAGCGCGAGATCGGCGACCTCTTCGGCGGGAGTCGGTAGCTCGTGGTGGGCCGCACTGTGGGCTGAGTTCACGCCTTCTGCCTCGCCGTCGCCTTCGTCGCCGCTGCCGGGTCGGCTCGCCCACGGTGGGATGTCGGACTCGGTCTCGAACACGTGGGACACCAGTAGCAGGTGGCCGCCGGATCGGACCCGCTCGGCAGCGCGTCGCAGGATCGCCGTGCGTGGCAGTTCGACGGTGGAGTGGAAGAAGCTGGCCGTGACGAGGTCGAAGCGCTCCCCGGTGGTCCACGTGGACAGGTCGTGGGCGACCCACTCGATGCGCTCGGCCACGCCACGGGTCGCCGCGGCGTCGGCACCCCGGGAGACCGCGGTGGGGGACAGGTCCACCGCGGTCACCCGCCACCCCTGTTCGGCCAGCCAGACCGCGTCCCCGCCCTCGCCACACCCCAGCTCGAGCACGGAACCCACCGCAAGCGGGGCGACCACCGCCGCGGTGGTGGAGTTGACCGCTCCCGACCACCGGGGTCCCTCGTCGGCGTACTGACCCTCCCAGTACTCGGCCGGGGATCCGGGTGCGCCGGTCGCGCCGGCGAGCGCACGGTCGAAGTCCTCGTTGACCAGGGCCATGTTGATCATCCCGCCGGCCATCGAGCCCGCGGCCATGGACAGGGGCACGGTGGCGCCCGGGTTGGCCACGTTGCCGACCGCCCAGATGCGGGGGTGACCGGTCGCACCGAACTGGTCCACCGCCAGAGCCGTGCCCATCGGGGTGGTGGTCCGCTCCAGGTCGAGGCCGTCGAGGAACTGATCGTGGGGCCGCGCCGTGGGTGCGGCGAAGACCGCATCGAGTGCGATCTCCCGGCCGTCCTCCAGTCGGACGCCGCTCAGACGGCCGTTCTCGGACAGGACCTGTACGACGGGGGTCTCCTCGAGCCTGACCTCGCGGGCGCGGAGCCGGGCGGCGACCTCGGGGTCGAGCCCGGCGCCGACCTCGCTGATGCCTGCGGTGAGGAACACCAGGTCGTCGGTCCACTGCCGCACGAGCTGCGCCTGGTGCGCCGACATCTCGGAGGTACCCAATACCGCGATCCTGCTGCCGCGCACCTCCCAGCCGTGGCAGTAGGGGCAGTGGAGCACGCTCGTGCCCCAGAACTCCCGCAGGCCGGGGATGTCCGGCAACTCGTCGGTCTGTCCGGACGCGACGACCAGCGCTCGTGTGGTCGCGGGCGCCGCATCCGCGAACTCGACGGTGAGGCCGACCTCGTCGTCGTCGGTCCCGTTGTCGTCAACTCGACCGTCGTGAACCCTGGTCACCGACCCCGTTCGCACGGTCACGTCGTACTCCCGCAGCTCCTCGCGACCCCGACGGAGGAACTCGTGCGGGTCCACCCCCTCGTGGCCGAGGACGCCGTGCATGTGCGCGGCGAAGCGGTTGCGCGGCTCGCCCGCGTCGACGACGAGCACGCGGCGGCGTGCCCGGCCCAGCATCAGCGCCGCCGACAGGCCCGCGGCCCCGCCGCCGACCACGATGACGTCCCAGTGTGCGTCCGATTCCCGGTTCGTGTTCATGGGAGCAGTTCACGCCTCGTGTGCGTAAACTGCAAGCAGGTTTGCACTATTGGCAAGGGGTTGGGCGATGTCGGGGGAACTGAAGCAGGTCGGGATGCGGTTGCGTGCGTACCGTCACAGCAAGGGGTGGACGCTGGACGAGCTGGCAGAGCGGGCGGGGATGTCGGCGAGCACCCTGTCGAGGCTCGAGTCCGGAAAACGTCAGGCCAGTCTCGAACTGCTCCTGCCGCTCACGCGCCAACTGGGGATCAGTCTCGACGACCTGGTGGCCCCGGCGACCGTCGACCCCAGGGTGCGACGGCCGGTGATCCACCGGGAGGGCATGGTGATCGCGCCGCTGGCGCCCGAGGGGTCGTCGATCGGGACATACAAGATCACCTACCCGCCGGCGAGCACGGCGCCCGAGCCCCGGGTCCACGAGGGCTACGAATGGCTCTACGTGCTCTCCGGGAAACTGCGACTGGCTCTGGGCGACCAGGAGCTGATCCTGACCCGAGGCGAGGCGGCCGAATTCGACACCAGGGTCCCGCACAGCCTGTCTGCCGCGGGTGGGCGGCCGGCGCAGGTCATCAGCATCTTCAACGACGACGGGGTGCGGATGCACACGCACACGGCGGGCTCGTGAGCCCACCCGGGCTCCCGGTTTGCTCGGTCGGCCGGAGGTGCTGGTAAGGTCTTCAACGCTGCTCGAGAGGGTGGCACCGCTTCCCGAAAGGGCGGCAACACGGTCCGTGAGGGCCGTGCGGGGCTATAGCGCAGTTGGTAGCGCGTCTCGTTCGCATCGAGAAGGTCAGGGGTTCGATTCCCCTTAGCTCCACAAACCGCATGTCCCGGACCATCTGCCCAGATGGCCCGGGACATGCGTCATTTGCTGGAGGACCGTCGAACGATGAAGACCGATATGGGTGGAAAGTGGCTGTTCCTCGCCGCGGCGATCGCGCTCGAGGTGGCGGGGTCGCTCTCCCTGAAGGGGGCGCTGACCATTCCCGCGCTCTACACCGTGGTGGCCGTCGGATACGTGGGCGCGTTCGCCTTCCTGGCCCTCACCCTGCGGGCGGGAGTGCCGCTCGGGGTGGCGTACGGCATCTGGGGGGCCGCCGGCGTCGCGCTGACCGCGGGGCTGTCCTCCCTGATCTACCACGAGCCGCTGACCCCGCTGATGCTCGCCGGTATCGCGGTGATCATCGCCGGGGTGCTGTGTGTCGAACTGGGCTCCGGGCGCGCCCGGGCACGCGCCGAAGGAGCGGGCTGATGGCCTGGGCCTACCTCGCCGTCGCGATCTGCTGTGAACTCGCCGCGACGCTCTCGCTCCGCATGGCCGTCGACAACGCGCGGTGGTACGCCGCCGTGGTGCCCGGCTACCTGGTGGCCTTCGTCTTCCTCTCACTCGCCTTGGCTGAGGGGATGCCGCTCGGGGTCGCCTACGGCATCTGGACGGCCGCCGGCGTGGCCCTGGCCGCGGTCCTGAGCAGGCTGCTCTTCCGCGAACCCCTCACGCCGCTGATGGGGGCGGGGATCGTCCTGATCGCCGGTGGGGTGTTGCTCGTGGAGTTGGGCGCGACGGCCTGAGGGCCCCGACCCCGATCGTTTACACGAGGTTCACCAGCAGCGCGATGACCGGGGCCGTGGATTAGTACCGTTCTGCAGCATGGCGACACGCGCGAGTGAGGGCGGCGGCGTTCCTGAGACCCCGTCGTCGGTGCAGCAGTACACGGTGCAGCAGTACACGGTGCAGCGGTACATCGATGAGACCCCCCAGTGGCGCGACGGCACCCCGGCGGGTGCGGGCGGCATGACGAGCATGCAGAGCAGGATCTGGTGGCTCGCCTCAGCGGGCAAGTTCTTCGAGGGACTGATCGTGTTCCTCATCGGTGTCGCCCTACCGCTCATCACCGCGTACTGGTCCCTCTCGACGGTGGAGACCGGACTCCTCACCGCCGCGCCTCTCGCGGGCATCATGGTCGGTGCGACCGCGCTCGGCGGGCTGTCGGACCGGTTCGGTCGACGGCAGATGTTCCTCATCGAGATGGTGCTGTTCACCCTGTTCGTCCTGGGTGCGACAGTGGCGCCGGGATTCGTCGTCTTCCTGATCTGTCTACTCGGAATGGGCATCGCTCTCGGCTGCGACTACCCCACCGCGCACACGATGATCTCCGAAACGCAGTCGACGGCGTCCCGGGGGCAGAAGGTCCTGTCGGCGTTCGCGTTCCAGGCGGTCGGCGCCGTGGCTGGCACGCTGGTCGGTGTCGCGATCCTCACCAACACCGACTCGCTCGACTCCTGGCGGCTGATGTTCGGCGTCGTGGTGGTGCCGGCGGCACTCGTGACGATCGGCCGGCTGTTCATCGTGCAGAGCCCGCACTGGCTCGCGAACGTCGGCCGCCACGCGGAGGCCGAGGTCGAACTCGGGAAGCTCCTCGACCGCACGCCGCGGTACCCCTCGGTCGTATCGCTGGCGACGGAACGTGGCACGGATGCGACCGAGAGAGCGAAGGTCGGATCGCTGTTCCGCAGGCCGTGGCGACGATCGACGATCCTGGCGTCCGTTCCGTGGTTCCTGCAGGATCTCGGCACCTACGGCATCGGGATCTTCACGCCGACGATCATCGCGACCACGCTCGGGGACGTCGACCACAACAAGTCGTCGTCGTCGGCGATCATCCACAACGATCTGCTCGGCGCCGAGGGGGCCGCCTTCATCGACACCTTCCTCCTCGTCGGCATCGTGGTGGCCATCCTGCTGGTCAACCGGTTGGGCCGCATGCGGTTGCAGATCATCGGGTTCATCGGGTGCGCGGTCGGGCTGGCGATCGCAGCGGCGTCGACGTACGCGACCGGGACGTTGCAGACGGTGCTCATCTTCGGCGGCTTCATCCTGTTCCAGTTCATGACCAACCTCGGCCCGAACTCGATGACCTATGTCGTGGCCGGTGAGGTGTTCCCGACCTCGCTCCGGGGAATGGGGGCCGGCATGGCGGCCTCCTTCGCGAAGGTCGGCGCCGTGCTCACCTCATTCCTGTTCCCGATTCTTCTGGTCTCGTGGGGTACCAGCACAGTGCTGGCGATCCTGGTCGGCACCTCACTGCTCGGCGCCGTCATCACCTGGAAGTTCCGCATCGAGACGACAGGCAAGAGCGTCGAGGACATCGACTCGATGTTCGGCGAGGAGCACCCGGCGCCGCCGGAGCTCGGCGCGCGGGACTGACGAACTCGTGCCCTGCGTGCGCTCCGGAGAGGGCCAGTTCGCCGTGGAGGCGTTCGGATTCCGCGCGATGTTCACCCCCGGGTAAGCGAACTCTGATGTGCTGGTCTGAAGGCGGAGGCTACCGCCCCCGAACGACTCCAGGGAGATCGACATGTCCGGAAGAATTCTCACCGTGTGCGGCTTCGCCGCCGTAACCCTCCTCGCGAGCGCCGGGACGGCGTCCGCGCAGCTCGGCTCCGTCACCGGTTCGCTGC
>JBKBUP010000134.1:0-7715 GCA_046289795.1 Dietzia sp.
GCGACTGGTTTGCCGAACGTTGCACCGCCGGCGACTGGGAAGCGCTGCTCGACTACCGCGCCCGGGCGCCTTTCGCCGCGCTGATGCACCCGAGCGACGAACACCTGCTGCCCTTCTTCGTGGCCGCCGGTGCCGCCGGGCGCGTGCCGGGCAAGGTCCTCCAGGGCAACCTCGATCCCGCCATGCTCTTCACCGACCGTTCCGCACTGGACTCCGAGGTCCGCAGGATCCTCGACGAGGGGGCGCGCGCTCGTGAGCTGGGCGCCCGCGGGCACGTGTTCAACCTCGGGCACGGGGTCCTGCCCGCCACCGACCCGGGCGCCGTGACCCACGTGGTGGAGCTGGTCCACGAGCTGACCGGGAAGTAGGGGTGGGCCCTCGAGTCGCGGTGGTCGGTGGTGGTCTCAGCGGACTCACCGCCGCCTACCAGCTCGCCCTCGATCTGCCCGGTGCCCGGATCACGATCCTCGAGGCGTCGGATTCGGTCGGCGGGGCGCTCCACACCGTCGACTTCCCGTCAGGTCCCATGGAGCTGGGGGCCGAGGCCTTCATCGGCCGGCGTCCAGAGGCCGCCGAGCTCGTCGCGGAACTGGGTCTGACCGACACCCTGCGGCATCCGGGTCCGCTGGGTCCGGCGATCCTCACCGGCGGTCGACTGGTCCCGATGCCGGTCGGCACCGTGATGGGGTTGCCGTCCGAGGTGTCCACCCTGTCCGGTGTCCTGACCCCGGGGGAGGCGGCCGTGGCCGCCCGTGAGACGGACACGCCTCTGGACTGGGAGCCCGGCGGGGACGTCTCCCTGGGCCGGCTCGTGGCCGCACGGTTCGGCGACGCGGTGGTCGCGCGGCTGGTCGATCCCATGCTCGGCGGGGTGTACGCCGCGCCCAGCTCGGGACTCGGCCTGCGGCAGGTGATCCCCGGACTCGCCGAGGTGTTGGACCGGGGCGCGCCGACGCTGACCGCGGCCCTCGGCGAGCTCGTGGGAAACCGTGTCCCGGGGCCGGTGTTCGCCACCCTCGACGGCGGGTACCGACGACTCGTGGCCGCTCTGGTGGAGGCCTCGGGGGCCGTGGTCCGCACGCACGGTACCTGCACCGCGATCCACCGCGAGACCACCGGATACGCGCTGACGGTCACCGGCGCCCGCGGGTCGTGGGTCGAGGATGCGGACCTCGTCGTCGTCGCGGTTCCCGTCCCCCACGCCACGCCGCTCCTGGCCGCGGCCGGTGGCGTGGACGGCGCGGTGACCGGGCTGTCGGGGATCCGGACGGCCTCCTCCGCCGTGGTGGCGATGGAGGTCGACCGGGGGCTCGAGCTACCCGAACTCTCCGGCGTGTTGGTGGCGACCGACGAGCCGGTGCCGTTCAAGGCGATGACCTTCACCAGCCGGAAGTGGCCCCACCTCGACACCCGCCCGGGACACCTGGTGCGGGTGTCGTTCGGGCGGCTCGACGACGACGACGTGCTCACCGCCGACGACATCGCGCTGGCCAGGATGGCCGAATCCGCCCTGGCCGGGGTGTGCGGATCCACACCGACGATCCTGTATTCGCGAGTCCGCCGCTGGGAGGACGCACTCGCGGAGATCGGTCCGGGCCACACCGACCGGATCGCGAGGGTCCGGGCCGAGCTGGCCCAGCGGATGCCCGGGGTGGAGTTGGTCGGAGGGGCGACCGAGGGCGTCGGTGTGCCCGCCTGCATCGGTTCCGCACGGGCCGCGGCCCGGCGGTTGGCCGCCGGGTGGCAGGATTGAGCCATGGCACGCCTTGACTACAAGAAGCTCAACTCGACGCTCCGCTACCTCATGTTCTCGGTCTTCACCGTGACGCCGGGGGAGCTGGGGGAGGACCGGGTCGCGGTCACCGCGGACCTCGAGCGGTTCCTCGCCCGGTTCGACGGTACCGACGTGGTGGTCCGTGGACTGTACGACGTCTCGGGACTGCGCGCCGAGGCCGACTTCATGATCTGGACCCACGCCGAGCACATCGAGGACCTGCAGCGGTTCTACAACGAGTTCCGGCGCACCACCATCCTGGGCCGGGCCAGTACGGCCTACTGGTCCAACACCGCGCTGCACCGCCCCGCGGAGTTCAACAAGAGCCACATCCCGGCGTTCCTCGCCGAGGAGGAGCCCGGCGCGTACGTCTCCGTCTACCCGTTCGTCCGATCCTACGAGTGGTACCTGCTCCCCGACGAGGAGCGCCGCCAGATCCTCGCCCAGCACGGTCGCGCGGCACGCGAGTACCCGGACGTCCGGGCCAACACCGTGCCGTCCTTCTCGCTGGGGGACTACGAATGGCTACTGGCCTTCGAGGCCCCGCAGCTCGACCGGATCGTGGACCTGATGCGCGTCATGCGCAGCACGGAGGCGCGTCGACACGTCCGCGAGGAGGTCCCGTTCTTCACCGGGCCCCGGGTCAGCGCCGAGCAACTCGCCTCGACCCTGCCCTGAGCCCGGCGGTCAGAACGGGGCCGGCGGGGACTCGGGTCCCCGCCGGCCCCTTCCCGTCCGGCGGTCAGTCCTCGGCCGGTTCGAGGGTCATGCTCACCGAGTTGATGCAGTAGCGCAGGTCGGTGGGGGTGGGGTAGCCCTCCCCGGAGAAGACGTGCCCGAGGTGGCCGTGGCAGTTGGCGCACACCACCTCGGTCCGGGTCATCCCCATGGAGCTGTCGGTCCGCTCGATGACGGCCCCCCCGGCCAGCGGGGTGAAGAAGGACGGCCACCCGCAGTTCGACTCGAACTTGGAGTCGCTGCGGAACAACTCCGCACCGCAGCCGCGACAACGGTAGACGCCCTCGGTGGTGGTGTCGGTGTACTCCCCGGTATACGGCCGCTCGGTACCCGCCCGGCGCAGTACCTGGTACTCCTCGGGTGTCAGCCTGCGGCGCCACTCGGCGTCGTCGAGGGTGAAGTCCGGCTGTGTCGTGTTCGAGGGGGTGTCGGTGGGCTCACTCATGTCCGCAGGCTACGCCGCCGCCGCGGCCGGTGCGATCCGCTCGTGCCGGCCGGGGTCCGTGCGCCGCCACAGCAGGATCACGAGCACGGTGGACAGGAGCAACAGCCACCCGAGCGTCGGGTGGGCGAACTCCAACAGCCGACCGTAGTAGGGCCACCGCGCCGACTCCCAGAAGTCCAGGGTGAAGAACCCGTACGCCGCCAACCAGGCCGGCCAGTTGCGTACCAGCGACTTGTCGAGGACCACCGTGAGCATGATCGGGATGAGCATCATCGAGTAGTACATCTGGCCGAGACTGGAGACCAGGAACACCCCGGCCAGCACGACGCCCGAGGTGGTGGTGAGCCACAGCACCTCATGGTTGTGTCGGTAGTCCAGGAGGAGCCACACGGCCACGAGGGTGGCCACCACGATCAGGATGCGGGCGACCAGGACGAGGGGGTCGGGGACGCCGTAGTACAGTCCCAGGCCGGCGATCGAGCTGTTGTAGTAGTCGCGGACCTCGCCCATGTAGGGAGCCGTGACCTCGAGATACCGCCTCGCGTCCACGGTGAGTGCCCAGCCCGCGGCCATGGTGGCGGCGGGGATCGCCAGGGCGGCCACGAAGGGCTGCCACTGCCGGCGGATCAGGGGGAGCACCAGGAGCGGGGCGAGCATCGGTTTGATCGCCAGGGACAGCCCCATCGCCACGCCGGCCCACCAGAGCCGTCTCCGGTGGAGCAGGTACAGGAACGCCACCTGGCACAGGAAGATCACGCCGTTGATGTTGGTGAACACCAGGGTGTTGGTGACCGCCTCCGTCCAGAAGGCCCCCAGGAGGATCGCCGGGGCCGCGAACGACCGCACGTCGAGGTCGAACAGTCGCATGAGCAGCCACAGTGCGCCGATGATCGCCGCGGTGTTGAGGACGATGAACAGCCACCGCGCGACGGTGTAGTTGTCGATGGCGCCGAACGGGGCCAGCAGGAACGTGCCGCTCGGGGCGTACAGGTAGTGCGGCTGGACCGTGAGCAGGTTCTCGCTGTACACGGGTTCGCCGGCCAGGAAGCGTCTGGTCGCCGCGTAGACGGTCCCGAAGTCGTTGGTGATTGATCCGTTGACGGCCTTGATCAGGACGCGGTGGATCACGGTCATGATCGCCAGCGGCCACAGGATGTGGTTGAGCAGGCGGGGCACGGACATAGTGCTTCGGGTCGGCAGCGGCACGGTGTGCAGGCTACCGGCCCGGGTCAGGTCACCCGCGCAGGCGCCCCGGTGGGCCGGGCCTGCCCCGCCTCGACCGGTGACCGGTCAGGAGGGGCAGGCCACGGATCGTTCGACCGACGCCGGGTCGGCGAGGAACTCCGTGACCGTGGACCTGGCGCACGAGGAGTGGAGGACCACCATCGATCCGGGGGCGCCCCAGGTGAGGGTGCGGATGTCGCCGGCCCCGGCGGCCGACAGCATGCCCGCGGTGGGTTCCAGCGCCGCCGCGCCGGCGACAGGGTCCGCGATCCCGCCCATCAGGAGCACCGGTGCGGGACCGGCCAGCTCCACGGTGGTCTGTCCCGGGACGGGCCAGGTCGAACACGCGGACAGCTGGGCGGCCAGGATCTCCCCGAACGGCGCGTCGTCCGTCCATTCGGTGGCGAGTTCCGGCACGCGGTTCACCGGGACCCGCCTGGGCAGGTCGGAGCACTCCGCGACGTAGCGGAGCGACGAGCTCGACAACGCCTCCGCCCGGGCGCGCACCGAGGACGGGAGGTCGTCCGCGCCAGGGTCCGAGGCCGCGATGTCGCCGAGGATCACGTCCCCCTCGGACGCGGTCCTGGCGGAGGCCCCGGACAGGTCGGCCAGTGCGGAGCGGATGACGTCGGAGAGGAGTGCGGCCGGCACGCGGGCGCCCGGATCACGTGCCGCGTCGAGGGCGCGGGAGATCGCGTCGACCCTCTCGTCAGCGCCGCCCGGGCCGCATTCGCTCCTGGTACACGACGCCGCCCACAGGCGCAGCGCGGCGTCGGAGCCGTCGAGCGCGGATCGGGCCGCGGTCTCCTGGTCGCCGTCCCACGGGGCGGGGGAGTCCAGGATCAGCAGCGACACCCGGCCGGGGTGCGAGCCGGCGTAGTCCAGGGCCGTACGGGCGCCCGCTCCCACGGCGAGCACCGCGAGTCCCGGCACATCCCAGGACTGCCGGAGCTCCTCGAGGTCCTCCGCGGCACCGCTGGCGCCGAAGTCCAGCTCCCGGCCGACGAGCTGGTCCGTACAGGACTGGGCGGTCTGGGCGAGGTCACCGCGGAGTTCCGGGGAGCCGGGGTCCGCGCCCCTCTCGGCGAGCCCGTCGAGGGTTCGGCGAGCCCCGGGGGTCAGGCAGATCCCGGCCGGTCCGTTCCGTCCCCTGTGGTCCACGATCACGACGGGATGCGCACCCGTGATCTCTGTCCCGGCCGTGGCGAACCGGACCGCGAGTTCGTCGGCCGGGCTGCCGGGACCGGCCACGACGACGAGGGGAGCCGAATCGTCCGGTGTGTCCGCGGTGGTGAGTCGGAGGACCGTGGTCTCGCCGAGCAGGCCGCAGTCGACGCGGGCGTCCTCGGGAATCCCGCGGGTGCCGCCGTTCGCACAGGGGATCCAGTCGAGCTCGGATCGCGGCGTGACCCAGTCGGGCGGGTCCAGGAGTTCGGTCCCCGCGCCGGGACCGGGGGAGCGATCGGGCCCGTCACCGGTGGCCAGCCGCGGCCCCGTGGCGGGCAGCGGCGCACATCCGGCGGCGGCCACGGCCAGCGCCGAGATCACGGCACCGGCTGCCCGGGCGAGTCGTATCCGGTTCAACGGTCGCCCTCGCCGACCGCCCAGCGGGTGTACAGGCCCCCGCTGGAGCAGGTGAAGGCGGAGATGACCCGCATGGGAACCCGGGCGTCACCGGGGCCGGAGGTCAGGGACGAGGAGTCGCCCCCGACGATCACCTCCGGTGCCATCGAGAGGACGAGCTCATCCACAGCGCCCTCCGAGAGCAGTGTCCCGAGGAGCCGGGGGCCGCCCTCGAAGTCCACCTCGCCTGCGTGGAGGCGGGACGCCAGAGTGCGGACCGCGGCGCCGGTCGGACCCGGGTCGAGTACGTGAACGGTGACACCACGCGCCCGCGCGGCCTCGACGCGCTCCGCGTCCACCTCGTGCGCTGCTGCTATCCGGACCCGGTCGCCGGTGTCGGCGCAGAGCTCGATCAGCCGGTCGGGTAGTGACCGGGTGAGCACCAGGACGACGGGCGCCGGCCCGGTGCGCCTGTCCGCCCATACCGGGCTCACCTCGGCGGGACCGTAGCCCTCGGCCAACGCGGTCCCGGAGCCCACCAGGACGAGGTCGGCGCGGGCCCGCATGGCGTCGTAGACCAGGCGGTCGGTGGGCGTTCCCAGGCCTCCGCTACGGCCGTCGACGGTGGTGGTCCCGTCGACGGAGGAGATCATGACCGCACGGATCAGCGGGGTCCCGGTGGGGCGCTCCGGGCGCAGGGCGGCCCATATCGCGTCGAGCGCGGCCGGGTCGTCGTCGAGTGCGGGGGGTCGGGTCGACAGCACCTGGGGCTCCTTCCGTTCTGACGCCTGTCGTCCCACGATAGGCTCTCGGCATGGTCTCTCGCCTCGTTGACGTCACCCCGGTGGTCCCCGCCGACCAGCTCGTGGCACAGATGGTTCCGCCGTCGATGTTCGATGACGTGAGTTTCGAGTCCTACATCCCGGACCCCGCTGAGCCCTCGCAGGCCACCGCGGTCACGGCGTGTCGGGAATTCGCCGAGGGGGTCGCGTCCCGTCGTTCCCCGAAGAAGGGGTTGTTCGGACGTCGACCCAAGTCGGTCGAGGGAATGGGGATCTACCTCGACGGCGGTTTCGGTGTCGGCAAGACCCACCTGCTGACCTCGATCTACCACACGTGTCCCGAGCCCAAGGCGTTCGGCACGTTCGTCGAGCTCACGCACGTGGTGGGCGCCCTGGGGTTCAACCGTGCGGTCGAGGAACTGTCCGGGCACTCGGTGCTGTGCATCGACGAGTTCGAACTCGACGACCCCGGTGACACCATGCTGGTGACCCGGTTGCTCGCGGAACTCACCACGGCGGGCGTCAGTGTGGCAGCCACCTCCAACACCCTCCCCGAGCAACTCGGTGAGGGACGGTTCGCGGCCAAGGACTTCATGCGCGAGATCCGCAAGATGTCGGGGATCTTCGAGTCGATCCGCGTCGACGGGCCCGACTACCGTCACCGCAACCTGCCGCCCGCGCCCGACCCGATGTCCGAGGCCGATCTCGAGGCGGACGCCGGTGCGGACCCCGGGGCGACGCTGGACGACTTCGATGCGCTGTGCGAGCACCTGGCCACCCTCCATCCGTCCAAGTACAACCGGCTCGTCGACGGGGTGACCAGGGTGTGTCTGCGCGACGTCGCGCCGCTACCGGACCAGGCCATCGCCCTCCGCCTGGTCGTCCTGGCGGACCGCCTGTACGACGCGGGGATCCCCGTCCGAAACTCGGGGGACAAGCTGGACGCGATCTTCACCGAGGAGATGATCGCCGGCGGTTACCGGAAGAAGTACCTCCGGGCCACCTCCCGGCTCCTCGCGCTCTCACGCTTCGAGACCGTCGGGGGCTGAACGCTCAGTCCGAACCCGGGGCCGTCCCGCTCAGGTCCTTCTCGTACACGACGTCGTGGTTCGAAACGCCGCCCACGTCGAAGGTGCGCGTTCCCCGTTCGACGAACCCCTGCTTGACGTAGAACCGGCGCGCCCTGGCG
>JBKBUP010000135.1:0-7683 GCA_046289795.1 Dietzia sp.
ATCGTCTTGAGCTTGTCCTCGTTGTCGAGGATCTTGGCCCACAGCTTCGCGCGCTCGACGGGGTCGTCGGTGAAGTTCTTGTTGAGGTACTCGTGCGAGTGCCGCTTGAGGTTGCCGAGCACGGTGAGCGCCTTCCCGGCCGGGCTCACCAGCGAGGCCACGACGGTCACCACGAGGACGGCCACGATGATGCCCAGCGACAGGTAGGTGGGTACCTCCACCACGTCGACGTGCTCACCCTGGTTGATGAAGGGCAGGTTGTTCTCGTGCAGGGCGTGGAGGATCAGCTTGACGCCGATGAAGCCCAGGATCGCCGCCAGGCCGTACTTGAGGTAGACGAGGCGGTCGAGGAGGCCGTCCAGCAGGAAGTACAGCTGGCGCAGGCCGAGCAGCGAGAACGTGGTGGCGGTGAAGACGATGAAGACGTTCTGGGTGAGGCCGAAGATCGCGGGGATCGAGTCCAACGCGAACATGATGTCGGTGCCGCCGATCGCCACCATGACGATCATCATCGGCGTCATGACCTTCTTGCCGTTCTCGATGGTGAACAGCTTGTCGTGGTCGTAGTGATCGGTTGCCGGGATGAACTTCTTGGCAAGGCGCACCACGACGTTGTCCGCGTCGTCGTCCTCGTCGTCGTCGGCCAGGAGACGGCCCGCGGTGACGATGAGGAACAGTCCGAAGACGTAGAACAGGGCGCTGAACGCGTTGAGCAGGGCGGCTCCGACGAAGATGAACGCGGTCCGCGCGAAGATCGAGAACACGATGCCGAACAGCAGTGCCTTCTGTTGCCCCGCCCGTGGCACCTTGAAGCTGGTCAGCAGCAGCAGGAACACGAACAGGTTGTCCACCGAGAGCGCCTTCTCGGTGATGTACCCGGCGAAGTACTCCACGCCCATCTGGGTGCCGCCGAAGATCCACACCAGGAAGCCGAAGGCGATGGCGATGCCCACGTAGAGGGCGGACCAGATCGCCGACTCCCTGAGCGTCGGGATGTGCTCCTTGCGTACATGGAAGAAGTAGTCGAAGAGCAGCAGCGCGACGATGAGTGAGACCGCGAGGGTCCAGGCGAGCGGGGTGGCTCCCAACTGGGTGTCCTTTCCGAGGACGGCCGAGTGACCGGATAATCCTACGCGCCTCGGGCGGAACTGCCCCCGCTCAGCTCCGCCGCCGGATGAACATCGTGTGCTGAGCCTCCACGACCGTCGTGCCGCGGCTGTCGGTCACCACGGCGGTGTGGACGACGCTGGTGCTCGGTTGTCCGGTGAGTCGCTCCCTGATGGCGTCCGCCTCCGGGCCCGGGACCTCCACCACACACCGCAGCCGGCCCCGGCCGGGGGCCCGGAAGTCGATCGTCGCGCTCTTGGTCCACACCTGGTACCCGCCACCGAGTTGCCCGGACAACAGGGCCCCGTAGAGCACGTCGGTCGCGGCGAACAATGCGCCGCCGAACGCGGTGCCGTTGGTGTTGGCGGTCCACGGCGCGACGTGCATGCTCAGTTCCCCGCGGCTCCAGTCGGGAGCGACGTGCCGGATGCGGATCCCTGAACCGAGGAGCGGGGGGTACAGCGAGGCCAGGAGGGGGAACGCCCGGGGGCTGGAGGTGTATCGGTGCAGCATCGTCTTGGGCACGCGCCGATCCTAACTTACCCGCGAGTCAGTTCCCGTCGCCGCGAGAAGTGGACTGCCGGACTCGGGTTCCTGGCCGCCTTGATGGTGGACAAAATGCAAGCTGCTGTCTAGACAAATCGTCTTGGTTTGTCTAAGTTCGACGCGGCAGGTGTCGTGCGACACACGCTGTCAGGCTCGATCAAGGGAGTTCTCGTGATGCACACCGACGTCCAGGCAGGGGAGACCGCTGCTCAGCCGTACCCCTGGACTGATGGCAAGCGGTACCTGTGGCTGCTCGGGCTCATCCCGGCCGGCGCCCTGTTCATCTCTCTCGGATTGTTCTCGTGGTTCTCCCACGCCGGGTGGGGAACCGCCGCGGTCGTGGCGTGGTTCGTCGCCCCCTTCGTCGTGTTCGTGTTCATCCCCCTGCTCGACATGGTCGTCGGGGTCGACGGGCGGAACCCCCCGGAGGAGGTCATCGAACGCCTCGAGGCCGACCCCTTCTACCGGTGGTGCACGTACCTGTACCTCCCTGTGCAGTACGCCGCCCTGGTCGTCGCCTGCTACCTGTGGGCCGCCGACGACCTGTCGTTCTTCGGACACGAGGGCGGGCTGGGCCTGGCGGCCAAGATCGGCGTCGCCTGGGCCGTGGGGATCGCCGGGGGCATCGGCATCAACACCGCCCACGAGCTCGGGCACAAGATCCAGAACTCCGAGAAGTGGCTGTCCAAGGTCGCCCTCGCCACCACCGCCTACGGACACTTCTACATCGAGCACAACCGCGGTCATCACGCCCGCGTCGCCACCCCGGAGGATCCGGCGAGTTCACGACTCGGCGAGTCGTTCTGGGCCTTCCTCCCGCGCAGCGTCGTCGGCTCCCTCATCTCGGCCTGGGAGCTGGAGAAGAACCGCCTCGAGCGGCTCGGTAAGTCCCCGTGGACCCTGCGCAACGACAACCTCAACGCCTGGCTCATGACGGTGGTCCTGTTCGCCGCCCTCACCGCCGCCTTCGGCCTCGAGGTCCTGCCCTGGCTGATCCTCCAGGCGGTGTACGGGTTCAGCCTGCTGGAGGTCGTCAACTACCTCGAGCACTACGGACTTCGCCGCAGGAAGCTCGACAGCGGCCGCTACCAGCGGTGCCGGCCCGAGCACTCGTGGAACTCCGACCATCTGGTCACCAACATCTTCCTGTACCACCTGCAGCGTCACTCGGACCACCACGCCAATCCGATGCGCCGCTACCAGGTACTGCGCACCACCGACGACGCCCCGCAGTTGCCCGCCGGGTACGCCGCGCTGATCGTGGTGGCCTACTTCCCGCCGATCTGGCGCAGGATCATGGACCATCGCGTGCTCGACCACTACGACGGCGACGTCACCCGGGCCAACATCCAGCCCTCGAAGCGGGCGCGGATCCTCGCCCGCTACGCCGCCCCGACGGCTACCGGAACGGGCACCGCGACGAGCGCGTCCAGCACGCCGGCCGCGACGGCGACTGCCGTCCTCGAGCCCGACGTCGACATCGTCCGCGATGCCGTCTCGCCCATCGGCACCTACGCCTGCACCAACTGCAGCCACCGCTATGTCGAGGCCCTCGGCGAGCCGCGCGAGGGCTTCGCGCCCGGCACCTCGTGGTCGGAGATCCCGGACAACTGGCAGTGTCCGCACTGTGGCGTGCGGGACAAGGTCGACTACGTTCCGGTGAGCTGACCCCAGATGTCCGTGACGCGCGTGTACCCAGCATTCCAACCAGGAGGTTTCTCGTGAAGATCTCGATCGATCCGGACCGGTGCGAAGGCCAGGCGGTGTGCGTCGGCCTCGCCCCGAAGGTCTTCGCCCTGGGCGACGACGACGAGGTGGTGCGCCTCCTCGTCGAGGAGGTTCCCGAGGATCTCCAGAAGAGGGCCCGCAAGGCGATCGAGAAGTGCCCGATGGCGGCCCTCCGCGAGGCCGGGTAGGCCGACGGCTCGCGCCGGCTAGGACGCCGGCCAGGCGGAGGGGTCCCGACCGGTACGCGCGAGAGCAGCGTGCCGGGGCGGGACCCCTCCGCCGTCGAAGCCCGGGACCGGGGCGGAGAACAGTGCCGGGGCCGGGTCGTCGGAGAGATCGGTGCGGACGAAGTCGAGCACG
This sequence comes from Dietzia sp., assembly GCA_046289795.1. Taxonomy (GTDB): domain Bacteria; phylum Actinomycetota; class Actinomycetes; order Mycobacteriales; family Mycobacteriaceae; genus Dietzia. The sequence goes on from JBKBUP010000135.1 coordinate 3,742, forward strand.
GCGCGTTCGAGCTCGTCGCCCCACGGCAGGTCGACCCCCTGCGAGACCGACAGGTCCCAGGCGTGGACCGCCAGGTCGAAGGTCTGTTGCGCGAGGTAGTGGACCACCGGGGCCCGACCGTAGGAGAGGTGGACCTCGTCGTCGGGAGGGGTTCCCCGCCACGCGGCGGCCACCGGCGCGCGAAGGGTGTGCCAGTAGGCCACGAGGTCCGGTCCGGTGGCCTCGGCGAGCCGACGGAGCGGGTCCTCGAGGTCCCCGGCCACCTCCTCGACCGTTCCGCCGGCCAGCAGACCCGGGACCCACAGTTGCTCGTCCACGACGTGGGCCAGCACCTCGCGAGCGGTCCATTCGCTGCACGGGGTGGCGGCGTCCCAGTCGGTGACGGCCGGCAGGACATGGTCGTACAGGTCGACGGCGCGGGACTGCAGGGTGATCCAGTCGGTCATGGGGTCCATCATGCCCCCACCCCCGAATCCGCTATTCCCATGCGGGATTCGCTACCCGGAATCGAGTAGCGAATCGAGCGGCCGGGTAGCGGATTCCGGGCGGGACGACTGCTCAGGGCTTGTCGAACCGCTCGCCCGCGCCCAACCGCTGCAGGCGCAGCCATTCGCGCAGGCCGGCCGGGTCCCGCCTGGTGACCAGGAAGTACCAGCCGAAGCGCAGGATCTCCTGGGGGATGAGGTGCCGGTTACCGGGCTGGGTGAGCACGTAACCGCGGTTGCGGTAGGTGAAATGTCGCTTCACCGGGTCGTCGGGGAACTGCGTGTGCATGCGCCCGCCGAGGATCGGCTTGAACTCGTCCGATCCCTGCGGGTGCAGGTACGCGGTCGTCAGACAGGTGCCGAAGGGCAGTCGTGAGCGCACCAGGCGCCGGTGCATCTCCACCTCGTCGCCGCGGATGAACAACCGCAGGTCGGGGACACCCACGCGGTCCAGGCAGTCCGCGGTGAACAGCGCGCCGTTGAACAGCGAGGCGATGCCGGGCAGCAGGTCGGTGTCCGTCTCGGAGGGGCCACCGGCGCCCCGGTCGCCGCCCTCGCCGTCGGCGAACAACTCACTGCGCCAGCGCCGCCACACCACGCCGCGCCGCAGTGGGAAGGCGAGGCGGTCGGGCTCGGCGAGGTCACACACGACCGGCGAGACCTCCGCCAGCCCGTGGCGGTCCATGCAGGCCAGCAGGGTGCTCAGGACCTCGGGACCCTCGGGCCTGCCGTCGTCGTCCGCGCACCACACCAGGTCGGCGCCCGTAGCCAGCGCGTGCAGCATCCCCAACGCGAACCCGCCGGCGCCGCCGAGGTTGTGCTTGGAGCCCACGTAGGTGGCCTCCACGGGCTGCGACTCGACCAGTTCGCGCACGGCCCGCTCGTCGGCGTTGTCCACCACCACCAGGTGGTCGATCGGTCGGGTCTGCCCGCACACCACCTCCAGGGAGGCGCGGAGCAGTTCCAGCCGGCGGTGGGTGACCACCACGGCCACGACCCGCCGGGCGTCCGCGCCGGCTGCGTCAGCCCTCACGCTTCATCCTCTCCATGTACTCGGAGATCGACCGCCCGGCCTCGGGGCCCTCGTAGGCGGTGACGATCTCCTCGATGCTGCCGCGCTGCCGGATGCGGCCGTGGTCGATCCACATCGCCGAGTCGCACAGCTGGGCCAGGAACTCGTTGGAGTGTGAGGCGAACACCAGCATCCCGGACCGGGAGACCAGGTCGGCCAGCTTGACCCGCGCCTTCTTCATGAACTCCGCGTCCACCGCGCCGATGCCCTCGTCGAGCAGCAGGATCTCCGGGTCGATCGAGGTCACCACCCCCATCGCCAACCGGACGCGCATCCCGGTCGAGTAGGTGCGCAGCGGCATGTCCAGGTAGTCGCCGAGCTCGGTGAAGTCCGCGATCTCCTCGACCTTGGCCTTCATCTGCTTGCGGGTCTGGCCCAGGAACAGGCCGCGGATGATGATGTTCTCGTACCCGGTGATCTCCGGATCCATCCCCACACCCAGGTCGAACACCGGCGCCACGCGACCCCGGATCCGGGCGGCGCCACGGGTGGGCTCGTAGATTCCGGACAGTAGCCGCAGCAGCGTGGACTTGCCGGCACCGTTGTGCCCGACCAGGCCGATGCGGTCCCCCTCGCGGAGGGAGAGGGTGATGTCCTTGAGGGCCTCGACGACGACGACGTTGGACGAATTCCGGCCGATCGCGCCTCCGGCGGAACCGAGGACCGCCTTCTTGAGGGAGCGCGACTTGGCGTCGAAGATCGGGAAATCCACGCACGCGTCCACGCAGTCGATGGACACGCCGCCGGCGGTGGGTGTGGCGGGGCTCATGTGATGTACCTCCTACACCCAGTACGGGACTCGGGAACGGAACCGGCGCAGCGCGGCAAAGGCGAGGATGAGGCCCACGGTCGTGCAGCCCAGGACGATCCACCAGTGGTACGCGGCGACGGGCTGGCCGAGCATGGGGGCGCGCACGATCTCCAGGTAGTGGTAGAGCGGGTTGAGTTCGGCGATGCGGGCCCGGTCGGCGATCTGTCCGCCCTGCTCGTACAGCGTCTGCGTGGTCCACACGATGGGGGTCATGTAGAACAGCAGCTGCACCATGGAGTCCAGCAGGGGGGCGATGTCGCGGAAGCGGGTGGCCAGGATGCCGAACAGCATGGCAACCCAGACGCCGTTGACCATGAGCACCACCAGGCCCAGGACGGCGAGCAGCAGGTCCCAGCCCAGCGGCCGCGGGTAGATCAGCATGAGCACCACCCAGATCACCAGGTTGTGGCACAGGAACAGGAACTGCCTCCACACCAGGCGGTAGACGTGGACGCTGAGCGCGCTGGGCAGCTGTTTGATCAGGCCCTCGTTGGAGATGAAGACCTCCGAGCCCTCCTTGATGCAGCCGGAGATGAAGCCCCAGAGGATCAGCCCCACGGTGACGTGCGGGAGGAACTCGGCCAACGGGATCTGGAAGAGGATCGAGTACAGCAGCCCCAGGGCCGTGGCCATCACGCCGGTGGCGATGGTGATCCACAGCGGACCCAGCGTGGAGCGTCGGTAGCGCTGTTTGATGTCCTGCCAGCCCAGCGAGAGCCACAGCTCGCGCTGGCTCAGCCCCTGGCGGAGGTCGGCCACGGCCCGGCGGAAGGTGTGGGAGTCGTTGACGATCTCGCTGCGGACGCGCTCGTCTGGGAGCGTCGCCGAAGCGGGGTCGGGAGTGGGCTGGTCCTGCACGAAGGCGAAGCCTACTAGAGGTGTGGCCGGTGGCAGCCCCGCAGACAGGGCGCGTACACATGAGTGATGACGACAAGCACCCAGATCCAGCTAGTCAGCCGTCCCCGCGGCTGGCCGACCCATGACGACTTCCGCACCGTCGCCGTCGACCTTCCCGACCTCGCCGATGGCGAGGTGCGCGTGGCCAACGAGTACCTCTCCGTGGACCCCTACATGCGCGGCCGGATGAACGAGGGCCGCTCCTACATCCCGCCGTTCGAGCTGAACGAGACGATGACGGGCGGCGCCGTCGGGCGTGTCGTCGAGTCGCGGTCCGACGCCCACCCGGTCGGGGCCGTGGTGATGCACGACCTCGGCTGGCGGGACCTCGCCCAGGGCGACGGCCGACAGTTCCGGGTGGTGCAGGAGATCGAGGGCGTCCCGGTCTCCGCGTACCTGGGGATCCTCGGGACCACCGGCCTCACCGCGTACGTCGGGTTGCTGCACATCGGGCGCTTCCGGAAGGGCGAGTCCGTCTTCGTCTCCGGTGCCGCCGGTTCGGTCGGCTCTGCCGTCGGGCAGATCGCCAGGCTGATGGGCGCCTCCAAGGTCGTCGGTTCGGCCGGCAGCGCGGAGAAGGTCGAGAAGGCCACCAGCAGCTACGGCTTCGACGCGGCCCTGAACTACAAGGACGGCCCGGTCCGTACGCTCCTGCGCGATCACTTCGGTCGCGAGAA
>JBKBUP010000136.1:0-7620 GCA_046289795.1 Dietzia sp.
GATTGCCGTCGCGGAGCGAGGCCCAGGCCCTTATTGGATCGGTATGAGGCATGACTCATATTGTGCACACTCCGCCCCCACGGAGCCACGGTGACCTCCGTCGACACCTCCGCCCTGCTGTCGTGGTTCGACCGTGCGGGCCGACCCCTGCCCTGGCGCGGGCCGGATGTCGGCGCGTGGGAGATCCTGCTCTGCGAGGTCATGAGCCAGCAGACCCCCGTGGCGCGGGTGGAACCGGTCTGGCGGGCCTGGCTCGAACGGTGGCCCGGACCGGCCGAGCTCGCCGCGGCCTCCCCCGCCGACGTGATCCGGATGTGGGGCAAGCTCGGCTATCCCCGCCGCGCGCTCCGTCTGCAGGAGTGCGCCCTCGTCGTCGTCGATCAGCACGACGGCGAGGTCCCCACCGACGTCGAGGCCCTGCTCGCCCTTCCGGGCGTCGGCGACTACACCGCCCGGGCGGTGGCGTGCTTCGCCCACGGGCAGCGCGTCCCGGTGGTCGACACCAACGTCCGACGGGTGGTCGCACGGGCAGTGGGCGGGGCGGCCGAGGCCGGGCCGCCGTCCACCCGACGCGACCTCTCGGCGGTCGACGCCCTGCTGCCCATGGGCCGCGAGCGGGCGGTCGCCTTCTCCGTGGCGCTGATGGAGCTCGGCGCCCTGGTCTGCACCGCCCGGATGCCGCGGTGCGACGACTGCCCGCTGGCCCCATCGTGCGCGTGGCTGACCGCCGGCAGGCCCGCGTGGGACGGGCCCCGGCGCCGGACCCAGACCTTCGCGGGGACCGACCGCCAGGTCCGTGGCCTGCTCCTCGACGTCCTGCGCGACGGTGACGGCACGGCCGGCCGGGACCGACTGGACGCGGTGTGGCCCGACCCGGTCCAGCGTGAGCGCGCGCTCGACTCGCTGGTGGCCGACGGGCTGGTGGCGGTGGAGGGCAACATCTACTCGCTACCGGGTTGACCGGCCGTGGCGGCAACTACGAAGCGTAGGCTCACCTACATGGCCGTCGTCAAGATCAATGCCCTGTCCGTGCCGCCCCAGGCCGGTGCCGAGCTCGAGCGCCGCTTCTCGGAGCGCGCCCACACCGTGCAGGACTCCCCCGGGTTCCTCGGTTTCCAGCTCCTGCGCCCCACCGCCGGCGAGGACCGCTACTTCGTGGTGACCACCTGGCAGGACGAGGCGTCCTTCGCCGCCTGGCGCGACGGAGACGCCCGGACCGCCCACGCCGGCCAGCACGGCAAGCCCGTCGCCGAGGGCGCCAACCTCCTCGAGTTCGACGTCGTGTTGGACGTCAAGCCCTCCGCCTGACCCCCGGCCACACCACCGGCGCACCCCGACACCTCACGTGGACCGGATCTCGGAGCAGCCGTTCGCCATCGCCTTCGGCGCCCTCTTCGTCATAGTGATGCTGCGCGCCAACGCCACCTACTGGCTCGGCCGGGGCGCGTTGAGCGGTGGCAGGCTGAGCCGGAAGGCCGCTCGCCACCTGGACGGGCGGCACATGCAGCGGGCCCAGCGTCTGTCGGCGCGCTACGGGGTGATCGCGGTGCCCCTGTCCTTCCTCACCGTGGGCGTGCAGACGGCGATCAACTTCAGCGCCGGGTTCACCCGCATGCCGCTGACCCGGTACCTGCCCGCCGTGACCGTGGGTGGGCTCATGTGGGCGTCGCTCTACTCCACCGTCGGCATGGTCGGCTGGACGGCGATCGCCACCCTCTGGTCCGGGATCACCGCGTAGACCGACCGCGTGGACCGACCGCGCACACCGACGGTGCAGACCGATCGTGCCCGGTCCGCTACTTCTCGGGGAGCGGCCCGACCACCGGCCCGAGCACGTCCTCGTACCTGTCGTCGACCAGTGCGTCGATGTCCACGGGGGCGATCTGCCCGTCCTCGGTGAAGACGTCGGCGAGCTCCTGCTCGCTCTCCACCGTGTCCGCCAGCGCCACCGGCTGGCGGGTGCTGCGACTCTGCGAGAGCTCGGCTGCCTCGGGGGTCAACCCCACCGCCTCGCCGTAGAACGCGGCCCACTGCTCCGGGTTCTCCGCGCTCCAGGTTCCCGCCTCTGCCAGCCGGACCACGAAGTCCGCGATCGCGGTCTGGCGCTGTGCGTCCGCGAGGGCGTCGTGGGAGGCGAGCCCGAACCAGTATCCGTTGGACGCCTCTGCCGCGGTCGCGATGGTCCGGGCGTCGGTGGTGGTCTGCGTGATGGCCGTGTACGGGTCCCAGATCGCCCAGGCGTCGGCGTCCCCGCGGGAGAACGCGGAGCCCGCTTCGGCCGGCTGGAGAAAGACCAACTCGACGGACTCCGGCGCGACCCCGGCCTTGCGGAGCTGGAGCAGGAGATGCCCGTGGGCGGAGGTCCCCTTGGCCACCAGGACCTTCCGGCCCGCCAGGTCGGCCACCGACTGCACGGGAGAGTCGGCGGGGACGAGGATCCGGTCCCCCTCGCCGCCGTTGGCGTAAGCGGAGACGATCGACGCCCGCGCCCCGGCGGCCGCCCCGAACACCGGCGGGGTGTTGCCGGTGACGGCCACGTCGATCTGCCCGGCGTTGAGCGCCTCCACCTGAGGCGGCCCGGAGGTGAACGTGGAGAACTCGACCTCGTACGGCAGGTCGTCGAGCTGTCCTGCCGCAGTGAGCAGCGCCTGGGTGCCGCCCTTCTGGTCCCCCACCCGCAGGACGAGGTCGGACAGACCCGCGAGGTCGACGCGGTCGGGGACGGGTGCCGCGTCCTCGGAGTCGCGGGTGGCGCATCCGGCGCCGACGAGCAACACGATCAACGCCAGGGCCAGCAGGGCGGCGGGGATCGCCGATCGTCGGCGGATCGGGGGGAGGGTCGTGGTCATATCGAGTAGTCCTCGTCTGTGTGGTCGACGCCCAGCGCGTCGAGTAGGCAGCGGCGGTGGTGGCTCGTCTCGCCCCCGCCGCGGGGTCGGTCGATGGTCTCGGTGTGGCCGACGACGCCGTCGTCCAGGACGAGCACACGGTCGGCCAGGGCCACCGCCTCGTCGACGTCGTGCGTCACCAGGAGGACCCCGAGGCCGTGGTGGGCCCACAGCCGGAGCAGGAGGCGGTGCATGGTCCGGCGGGTGAGGGCGTCGAGAGCGCCGAAGGGCTCGTCGAGGAGCAGCAACGCCGGTTCCGCGACGAGCGCCCGGGCGAGGGAGGTCCGCTGCGCCTGCCCGCCGGAGAGTTCCCCCGGGTAGGCGCCCTCACGGCCCTCGAGCCCCACCTCGGCGAGGATCCCGGTGGCCCGGGCGGACTTCTCCGCACGCCCTACCTCGACCCTGTTGAGGCCGTGCCGCACGTTCTCGGCGACGGTCCGCCAGGGCAGCAGCCTGGAGTCCTGGAACACGACCGCCGGGGCGCCGTCGATATGGACGCTCCCGGCGTCGTGCTCCCGGTCCAGTCCGGCGAGGATCCGCAGCGCGGTGGACTTCCCGCTGCCGCTCCGACCGAGCAGAGCGACGATGTCACCGCGGGGGATCTCGAGGTCGAGTCCCCGGAGGACGGTCGCGTCGCCGAACCGGCGGGTGACTCCTCGGAGCGCGCCCGCGGGGGCGAGGGTGGTGGTCATGCCTGTGGCTCCTGAACTGTGGGTGGTTGTCAGCGATAGTGGCGCAGGGCGCGGGCCTCGGCGACGCGGACGACCGCGTCGGTGAGGATGCCGAGCAGCGCGTAGACGACCAGGCCGACGATGATCACGTCGATCCGGAAGTAGTCGCGGGCGTTCATGATGAGGTAGCCGATGCCGTTGGTCGCGTTGAGTTGCTCGGCCACGATGAGCGTGAGCCAGGCGATCGCGAGCGACTGGCGGACACCCACGAGGACCTGCGGTGCGATCGACGGGAGGATCACCTCGGTGAGCCGCTGGCGCGGGCTGAACCCGAACACCGTCGCCATGTCCCGGAGCTTGGGGTCCACCTGCCGCAGGCCGGAGGCGGTGTTGAGGTAGATCGGGAAGACCACGCCGAGCGCGATGAGCAGCACCTTGGGCGTCTCACCGATGCCGAACCACAGGATGAACAGCGGGATCAGCCCCAGGTGCGGCAGCGCGCGGAGCATCTGGAGTGGGGGGTCGACGAGGGCGTCCGCGATCCGGGAGGTCCCGACGATCACCCCCAGCACGAGCCCGGCCACGGCGCCCAGGACGAAACCCTGGACCACGCGGACGCTCGAGACGGCCAACGCGTTCGCGAGCTCGCCGGAGGCGATGAGCTCGAGCGCCGACTCGGCGATGAGCTGCGGGGCCGGCAGGATCCGCTCCGGCAGGACCCCGGTGGCGCCGGCGACCTGCCAGATCAGGATCAACAGGACGGGGCTGAGCCAGCGCAGCCAGGTGGTCCGCCGCCGGGGTCGACGGCGCCCCGGATCACCGCGCCCGGGTCCCGGGGTGTCCGTGGTCGGGCTCCCCGCCACGGGAGGCGTCGCCGGCGGTGTGGAGGCGAGAACAGTGGTCATGGTGGTGTCTCCTCGTCTCGTCACCCGCCGACGGAGGCGGGCTCCCCGGGCCGGATGTCGGCGATGGGCACGGTGGCGGTGGGGGCGGTGGCGGTGGGGGCAACGGCGCCTGCGAACGGCACGGACACGGTGTCCTCACGGCGACCACCCGACGTCCACAGCCCGCGACGGGCCAGGACCGGCAGCACGCCCTCCCCGAAGCTGTACGTCTCCTCCAGGTGCGGGTACCCGGAGAGGACGAAGTGGGTGAGCCCCAGCTCGGCGTATTCGGCGATCCGATCGGCGACCTCCTCGTGGGAGCCGACGAGCGCGGTACCCGCACCACCGCGGACCAGGCCGACCCCGGCCCACAGGTTGGGCGAGATCTCCAGGGAATCGGTCCGACCGCCGTGCAGGTCGAGCATGCGGCGCTGCCCCTCGGATTCGCTCGAGGCCAGCGAGGCCTGGACGCGTGCGACGTCCGCGGGGTCGATCCCCGCCAGGAGGCGCTCGGCTTCCGCCCACGCCTGCTCCGAGGTGTCCCTCGAGATCACGTGGAGCCGGATCCCGAACGACGGGGTTCGGCCCTGTACGGCCGCGGCGTCACGAACCCGGTCGAGCTTCTCGGCTACGGCTGCGGGCGGTTCGCCCCAGGTCAGATAGGTGTCGGCGTGACGGGCGGCGACGCGGATCCCGGCCGCGGACGAGCCGCCGAAGAAGATCGGCGGCGCCGGGTCGGGTCGACGCGCCAGGACGGAATCGACGACGGCGAGGTGTTCGCCGCTGTAGGACAGCGCTTCCTGCGAGGTCCACAGTCCTCGCACGATGTCGAGGAACTCGTCGGCCCTGGCGTAGCGCGCCTCCTTGTCCAGGAAGTCGCCGTACGCGCGCTGCTCGCGGGATTCCCCACCGGTGACCACGTTGAGGAGCAGCCGGCCGTCTGTCTGCCACTGGAAGGTGGTCGCCATCTGCGCGGCGAGGGTGGGACTCATGAGCCCCGGGCGCAGGGCCACTAGGAACTTGATGCGTTCGCTCGAGTCTGCGAGCAGCGCCGCGGTGATCAGCGCGTCCTCGCACCAGGCGCCGGTGGGCGTGAGGAGGGACTCGAACCCGTTGTGTTCGGCCGCCGCCACGATCTGCCGCAGGTAAGGAAGCGTCGCCGGGCGGTCCCCCGACATCAGCGTGCCGTGCCCTCCGGCCACGAGGTTGCGCGAATCCCCGTAGGTGGGCAGGAACCAGTGGAAATGCAGCCCCGTGTGGTCGGCGGACGGATGTGTCGGGTCGGTGGCCACGGACGGCTCCTGGAGTGTCTCGGATTGGAGTGCGGACCGACACATCGTGGGGCCGGACGGCGAAGGGTGGCCACAATTGACGTCAGCGCGAAGGAAACCCATAACCGCAGTAGACCGATCGGTCTATTCTCTGTGTTAATCTGCTCCCCATGACGACCCGATCTCCCGAACCCGACCTGCGCTTGTCCGACGTGAGCTCGGCTCGAGTCATGCGCACGATCCGGTTCCGCGGGCCTGTGACCCGTCCGGAAGTGGCGGCGTCCACCGGCTTGTCGGTGGCGACGGTCGGTCGTGCCACGTCTGCGCTACTGTCCTCCGGGGTCATCCGCGAGCGGCCGGAACTCATGCACGACGGTTCCGTCGGTCGGCCGAGCATCCCCCTCGAGATCGACCCCTCAGGTCCGGTGGTCGTAGCCGTCCACATCGGCCTCAGCCGCTGCGTCGTCGCCATCAGTGACCTCGGATGCCGGATCCTGTCCGAATACGCCATCCCCACCCCCGGCAGGGATCCGGACGTGATCGCCGACGAACTGTCCGCGATCGCGTTCCGGCTCCTCGACGGCCACCGTGGACGCCGGCTCGTCTGGGGCGGTGTGGCCACGGCCGCGAGGATCACCACGCCGGGCAGGATCGACCACGACCTGCTGGGGTGGCAGGACGTTCCCGTGACGGACCTGTTCACCGATCGGATCGGGGTGCCCTTCTCCGTGGCCCCCCACGTCGAGGCGATGGCCGCCGCGGAGCTCCTCGTGGGGCACGAATCACATCGGGGGACGACCCTGGTCGTCTACGCGCGCGAGCATCTCGGCTCCGCGCTCGTGATCGACGGCGCCGTCCACCTGCCCCGCGCCGGGTCGTCCGAGCTCGCCCACCTCCCCGTGGGCCCCACCACGTACCTCGACGACCGGGGCGGGGGGCTACTGGACGTGGTGGGCGATTCCGGGCTGGTCCGCGCTGCCGCCACCCGCGGCATCGAGGTCGAATCGGTGCCCGAGCTCGCGGCCCGGGCACACCGCGACCCGATGGCCGACGCGATCCTCGTCGAGCGGGCGACGATCCTCGGCCGCCTGGTGGGGCTGGTCTCGGCCATCACCCGACCCGACTCGGTCGTGCTCTGCGGCCAGGCCTTCACCGACCACCCGCGATACCTGGGCCCCCTCCTGAGAGCGTCACGGGAGACTCCCCTGGCGGGTGGGGCACCCGAACTCAGGGTGTCGACGGCGGGTGGGCGGATCCAGCAACTCGCAGCCATGGCGGTAGCGCTCGACACCATCTCCGCCGACCCCACGAGCACCCTGCCGGCGAGTCTCCTGTCTGCGTCATGATGCTTTCCGGTCATCGCGAGCGGAAAGTTCGACATCCGTAGCACCCGGCCACAGACTTCTCGTATGACCGAACGCAGCCTGTCCACCGCTCACCAGTCCGTCTCGGCGGAGACCCACCGTCGGGCGATGCGTATGCATCCCGCCGGCGTCACGATCATCACCCTCGACGGCGCCGACGGGCCGGTGGGGTTCACCGCGTCGTCGCCGTCCAGCTTGTCGTCGAAGCCCGCGTTGGTGAGCTTCAACGTCGGGATCTCGTCGTCCAGCCTGGCAGCGGTACTCGATGCCCGGACCGCGGTGATCCACCTCCTGGGCGAGGCCGACCGGTCCCTCGCGCTCCGGTTCGCGGGCCCGTCACATCTGCGATTCGCCGACAACTCGCTGTGGACCCGGGCCGAGACCGGCGAGCCTCTTCTCCACGGCGGCCGGGCACGACTGCGGGTCGCGCTGGACCGGCTGGTACCGGCCGGCGACCACGTCCTGGTGATCGCCCGGCTGCTGGACGCCTGGTTCGACGACGAGCAGCCCACCGATCCGCTCGTGGTGGTCGACGGCGGGTT
>JBKBUP010000137.1:0-7455 GCA_046289795.1 Dietzia sp.
CGTGGGTCCACGAGTCGGGGTCGACGCGGGCGCCGCCGGACTTCTGTATGTGGTCGTCGCCGATCGATTCGGCGGTCTGGATGATCGCGTCCACGTCACGCTGGGTCAGGCTCTCCAGGAGCGGCTCCCCACCGCCGGGGGCGGGGGTCGACGTGGCGTAGTGGGCCCAGAGCCCCGCGTAACAGTCGGCCTGGAGCTCGACCCGGACGGCTCCCGACGAGGAACCCTCCGGATCCTGCTGTGAGCGGCGGATGTCGCCGAGCATGGTCTGGAGGTGGTGGCCGAACTCATGCGCGACGACGTACATCTGGGCCGCGCCTGCGGGCGATCCCCCGAGCCGGCCGACCAAGACCTGGTCGAAGAAGTCCGGGTCTATGTAGACGTCCTGATCGGCCGGGCAGTAGAACGGGCCGATGTCGGAGGAGGCCGCGCCGCAGGCGGTGTCGATGACGCCGGTGAAGATGTTGGTGTGTGGCTGGACCCAGCGCATCCCGGCCTGGTCGGGGAGTTGGGCGCTCCAGACGTCCTCGAGGCTCTCCGTGGTGGCGACGATGCGGCAGACCGTGTCCGAGTTGGCCTGCTGGAGGTCGCACTGGTCGATGTGGGTCTGGAACTGCCGGGCCGTGTCGGAGGTCTGGTCCCGGTCGCCACCCTGGTCCAGACCGAGTTGTCCCGGGTCGACACCGAGGAACAGCGCGACGAGGACGACGGCGAGCCCGCCCACGCCACCACCGACCGCGATCCCGCGTCGGCCACCACGGCCTCCGCGACCTCCTCCGGAGACCCCGCTGGTGTCCAGGCTCCCGCCCTGCCGGAACGTCATGTCCGCCGCCCTCCCGTCCACGGGGTTCCGTTTCGCCCATGCGCTCCGTGCCACCCCGATCCGGAGGTCACTGTATTGGTCGTGGGGTGCCAGCCGCAGCCGACACCGGGAACAGCGGCGGGTGGACGTAGACTGTGCGTCGTCCGAACCCGGGGCCGACCGCTCGATCATCGGTGGGTCCGATCGCCGTTCGCCGACCACTCCGCTTTTCCGACGAGAGGACCACCGCAGTGCTGCGCACCCATTCCGCCGGCCAGCTCCGAGCCGCCGACGCCGGGGACACCGTCACCCTGGCCGGCTGGGTCGCGCGCCGCCGGGATCACGGCGGGGTCATCTTCGTCGATCTCCGCGACTCCACCGGCGTGTGCCAGGTGGTGTTCCGCTCCGAGGAGATCGCCGAGCGCGCGCACCGTCTCCGGAACGAGTTCTGCGTGTCCGTGACAGGCGTCGTGGACCGCCGCCCCGAGGGGTCGGAGAACCCGAACCTCGAGTCGGGTGAGGTCGAGGTCGACGTGGTCTCGTTCGAGGTGCTCGGTGAGGCCGCGGCCCTGCCGTTCCAGCTCGACGACGAGGTGGGCGAGGAGGCCCGCCTGCGTCACCGCTACCTCGACCTCCGACGCGAGGGGCCGGGAGCGGCCCTGCGACTGCGGTCGAAGGTCAACACCGCCGCCCGGGGCGTCATGGCCCGCCACGACTTCGTGGAGATCGAGACCCCGACCCTGACCCGGTCGACCCCCGAGGGCGCGCGCGACTTCCTCGTCCCCGCGCGCCTCCAGCCGGGCACGTTCTACGCCCTCCCGCAGTCGCCGCAGCTGTTCAAGCAGCTGCTCATGGTGGCCGGGATGGAGAAGTACTACCAGATCGCCCGCTGCTACCGCGATGAGGATTTCCGCGCGGACCGGCAGCCGGAGTTCACGCAGTTGGACGTGGAGATGAGCTTCGTCGACCAGGACGACGTCATCGCGATCGCGGAGGAGATCCTCACCGATGTGTGGGCCACCGCCGGGTTCCAGATCTCGACACCGATCCCGCGCATGACCTACGACGAGGCGATGCGTCGCTTCGGCTCGGACAAGCCGGACCTGCGCTTCGACATCGAGCTCGTGGAGTGCACCGAGTTCTTCGCCGAGACCCCGTTCCGGGTGTTCAAGGCTCCCTACGTCGGCGCGGTGGTCATGAAGGGTGGGGCGTCGCAGCCCCGCCGCCAGCTCGACGCCTGGCAGGAGTGGGCCAAACAGCGCGGCGCCAAGGGCCTGGCGTACATCCTCGTCGGACAGGACGGCGAGCTGGGCGGCCCGGTCGCCAAGAACCTGTCGGACGCGGAGCGGGCCGGGGTCGCGGCACACGTCGGGGCGGAGCCGGGGGACTGCATCTTCTTCGGTGCCGGGGGAGTCAAGTCCACCCGCGCGCTGCTCGGTGCGGCCCGCGGCGAGATCGCGGACAAGCTCGGACTGATCGATCCGGACGCCTGGGCGTTCACCTGGGTGGTCGACGCACCGATGTTCGAGCCCGCCGACGACGCCACGGCCGCCGGGGACGTGGCGGTGGGCTCGGGTGCGTGGACGGCCGTGCACCACGCGTTCACCTCACCCAAGCCGGAGCACCTCGACAGCTTCGACACCGATCCGGGTTCAGCGCTGGCGTACGCCTACGACATCGTGTGCAACGGCAACGAGATCGGTGGCGGGTCCATCCGTATCCACCGCAAGGACGTCCAGGAGCGCGTCTTCGGCGTGATGGGAATCTCGCAGGACGAGGCACAGGAGAAGTTCGGATTCCTGCTCGACGCCTTCTCCTACGGCGCGCCGCCGCACGGCGGCATCGCCTTCGGCTGGGACCGCATCTGTGCCCTGCTCGCGCGCACCGAGTCCATCCGCGACGTCATCGCCTTCCCCAAGTCCGGCGGCGGAGTCGATCCGCTCACCGACGCGCCCGCCGCGATCACCCCGCAGCAGCGTAAGGAATCGGGTATCGACGCCACTCCGGCGCAGCGCGGTCAGGGCACGCAGGGGGAACCGACCCCGGCCGAGTAGCCACCCGACCCCCTCCCGGAATCCGCTACCCACCTTCGCGATTCGCTACCCGATTCCGGGGCGCGAACCGTACAGCGGGGTAGCGGAACTTCTCCGCCCGGGCACGGGGGTCAGAGGTGGAACGCCTCCACGGCAGGGCGGCCGTCCATCCCCGCGTGGTCGAGGCCGAACAGCCGCGCGACGGTCGGTGCCACGTCGAGGGTGCGGACCGGGCGGTCGACGGTGCCACCCCGACGCACGATCCGGTGCCCGCCGCCGATGAAGAACGGGATACCCAGGGTGACCTCGTGCCCGTGGTTGCCGGGGATCGGGTTGGAGAACGGGGTGGGGTCGGAGAAACGCCAACCGGGGTGGCACGTGGCCACCAGGTCTCCACCGCGCTCACCCAGGGAGAGCTCTGCCGGATCGTAGAGGCGGTTGACGCCCGGGAGTGCGCCGACGACCTCACGTAGTCGCCTCAGCGAGGCGTCACGCTCGGGCGCGGGCCCGAGGTAGGCGAACGTGTCCGCGCCGCCGTTCTGGGCGATCCCGAACCGCCCGCGGATCGCCGGGTCCGCCTCGATCGCGCCGGACGCGCTGATCAGGCTCAGCGGCTCCGACCAGTCCATCCCGTGATCGGCCAGGACGATCACCACCGAGCGCTCCCAGCGGCCGGTCGAGCGGAGGAACTGCTCGAAGTCCCAGAGCTTGTGGTCGGAATTGGCGACCGCCTGGTTGCGCGCCAGTCGCAGTGAGGTCCCCGACAGGTCCATGTGTCCGAAGCGGTCCATGTCGCCGAGGTTGACGAAGGTCATCCGCGGGGCATGGTCGGTGACGGTCTGTTTGAGGGCCTCGATCGTGAACCAGTCGAGGGAGTGGTCGGTGATCGGTACGAGCGGGAACGGCGCCCACTGCACGCTCGCGCGCCCACCGAACAGGCCGTGGAGGTAGTCCTTGCTCAGCACGCTCGCGGTGGTCAGGCCGGCCTCGGTGCGGATGCGGTCGAGCACGGTGGGGGCGCGGAGATCGTCGGGCCGGTCGAGAGTCCTGTCGGTACCGGCGGTGTGGTCCCAGACCGAGTTGGCGGGGACCCCGTTGCGCTCGGGCAGGACGCCGGTGACCATCGCGGCGTGGTTGGGCAGCGTCTCGGCGATCATCACCGACGACGCGTGGGTGAACCTGGTTCCCTCGGATGCCCAGCGGTGCAACGTGGGTGCCTGTGCGGGATTGAGCTCGTCGGGCCGCATGCCGTCGGTGACCAGAACATAGACGTCGAGGTCGTCGGCGACCGGACGGGTGGGGTTGGCCCACACCGGAGCCGGGTCGGCGAGGAGGGTGACCCCCACCGCGCCCGCCGCGGCGACCATACCGGCCCCGGCCAGCGCCTCCCGGCGGGTCAGGGTGGGGCCGTGGCAGGGGTCGTGGTGGCGGCTCATCGGGTGGGGCTCCTCGGGCTCGGACGTGACTGGTCACAGGTCTACCCCGTCGGGCCGGGGTACACGCGGGTTCCAGCCAACTCGATGTCGGCGAACCGGGCTACCCCGACGATCGGTTCGTCTCCCGATGTTCACCCCGCAGCAGTGTCGTGGGCCGTCGGTAGCCTGAGTCGCGTGAGCGATGACGCAGGGCTGTTCGCGGCCGGGGATGCGGGACCGGGCGCGCGGGGAGGGTCCGTGCCGCCGCCGGTGGACCCGTCGGCCCCGCTGGCGGTGCGAATGAGGCCGCGCACGCTGGACGAGGTGGTCGGGCAGGAGCACCTCCTCCGCCCCAACTCGCCGTTGCGGCGACTCGTCGAGGGACGGGGAGGATCCTCGGTGATCCTCTACGGGCCGCCGGGAACGGGGAAGACGACGCTGGCCAACCTCGTGGCCAGCTCGTCCGGCCGTCATTTCGTGGCGCTGTCCGCCCTGAGCGCCGGCGTCAGGGATGTCCGGGCGGTGATCGAGGACGCGCGGACGCGCCAGATCCACGGCCAGCGCACGGTGCTGTTCATCGACGAGGTCCACCGGTTCTCCAAGAGCCAGCAGGACGCGCTGCTCGCCGCGGTGGAGAACGGCATCGTGCTCCTGGTGGCCGCGACCACCGAGAACCCGCATTTCTCGGTGATCGCCCCGCTCCTGAGCCGTTCGCTCATCGCCGAACTGCATGGGTTGGACGAGTCGGGGGTGGCCGCGGTGATCCGGCGCGCCGTGGCCGACGACCGGGGCTACGCGGGTGCGGTCGAGGTCACGGACGACGCGGTGGAGGACATCGTCCGGCTCTCCGGAGGCGACGCGCGCCGGAGCCTGACCATCCTGGAGGCGGCTGCGGGAGCCGTCGAAGACGGCGTGGTGACCCCGGAGATAGTCGAGCTGAGCCTGGACGCGGCGCCGGTGCGCTACGACCGCGACGGAGATCAGCACTACGACGTCACGAGCGCCTTCATCAAGTCCATCCGCGGGTCGGACGTCGACGCCGCCCTGCACTACCTCGCGCGGATGCTGGTCGCGGGGGAGGATCCCCGCTTCATCGCGCGGCGACTGGTGGTCCACGCGAGCGAGGACATCGGGATGGCCGATCCCACCGCGTTGCTCGCCGCCTCCGCCGCGGCGGAGATCGTGCAGAAGGTGGGGCTGCCCGAATGCCGCCTCGCCCTGGCCCAGGCCACCATCCACCTGGCGACCGCGCCCAAGTCCAACGCGGTGATCTCCGCGATCGACGCGGCGATGGCGGATGTCCGCGCCGGGGGCGTCGGGGAGGTCCCCAGGCACCTGCGGGACGGTCACTACGCCGGGGCCAAGGGGCTCGGGAACGGAGTGGGCTACAGGTACGCGCACGAGGCGTCCGCGGGAGTGGTCCGGCAGCAGTACGCACCCGACGAGTTGGTCGGGCGGGACTACTACTCCCCGAGCGGACACGGTCACGAGCGTGAACTGGGATCGCGGGTGGCCAAGCTCCGGGGGATCATCCGAGGCTCGCGCTGACCCCTGCGGGCCCGGGTTCGGCCCGCCCGTCCCGCTCCCGGAGGCGACCTACGCTGACTCTCGACGAGGGTGTCGTGACGAGGGTGTGGCACGGACGTGGGGCACCCGGTCCGGGCCCGGCCGTGGGAATCTTGTGACGCCCGTACACACGGGCATCGTCCGTCTCTCACCACTCCCGACCGGAGGACCCATGGCCTACCTTCTCTCGACCCTCGTCAGTGTTGCGACCTCGATCGGTGTCTGGGGCACCGGCGCCCACAGCATGGGCCTGTTGCCGCAGGAGGCGTTCATCACGGCCGCGAACTTCGGAATCATCCTGCCCCCGATGCCGCGCTGACACCGCCCACCAACTCGACCGGAGTTCAGGCGCGGATCCCTGCCACAGGTAGGGGTCCGCGCCTGTCTCTCGTCCACCCTCACGGAATCGAACACCGTCATCGTCGTCATCGTCGTCGTCATCTCCGTCGCCCGCGCCCGGTGACGAATCCGGCCTGAATGCTCCGGGCATGGCCCGCCCCGTCCCCGGAGGTGACAGCCATTCCTCGACCCTGGAGGCGCGCCGGTAGGCTGGTGAGCCGACTGATCCACCACCTCCGTAGACCACCAGTGAGGCCCCCTGTGCAGACCCATGAGATCCGGCGCCGATTCCTCGACCACTTCGTCAGGGCCGGGCACGCCGAGGTCCCCAGCGCGTCACTGGTCCTGGACGACCCCAACCTGCTGTTCGTGAACGCCGGGATGGTCCCGTTCAAGCCCTATTTCCTGGGCCAGGAGACCCCCGAGCACGCCACCGCGACCTCCATCCAGAAGTGCGTGCGCACCCTCGACATCGAGGAGGTGGGCATCACCACCCGTCACAACACCTTCTTCCAGATGGCCGGGAACTTCTCGTTCGGTGACTACTTCAAGGAGGGGGCGATCCGGCACGCGTGGTCGCTGCTGACGTCCCCGGTCGACGACGATGGGTTCGGGATCGACCCGGCGTTGCTGTGGGTCACCGTGTATCTCGACGACGACGAGGCCTTCGGTATCTGGCGCGACGTGGTCGGCGTCCCCGAGGGCCGCATCCAGCGCCGGGGCATGGCGGACAACTACTGGTCCATGGGCGTTCCCGGGCCCTGCGGTCCCTGCTCGGAGATCTTCTACGACCGCGGGTCGGCGTACGGGGTCGAGGGCGGACCGGAGGCGGACGAGGACCGCTACATCGAGATCTGGAACCTCGTGTTCATGCAGAACGAGCGTGGCGAGGGAACGGGCAAGGACGCGTTCGAGATCCTGGGCCCGCTGCCCAAGCAGAACATCGACACCGGCATGGGGATCGAGCGCGTCGCGTTCCTGCTCCAGGGCGTCGAGAACGTGTACGAGACCGACCTGCTCCGCCCGGTCATCGACACCGCGGAGCGGCTCTCGGGCACGAAGTACGGGACCGACAACGCGTCCGACGTGCGCTTCCGCGTGATCGCGGACCACGCCCGGACCGCCTACATGCTCATCTCCGACGGTGTGACCCCCGGCAACGAGGGTCGTGGGTACATCCTGCGGCGTCTGCTGCGGCGCATCGTCAGATCTGTCCGACTCCTCGGTGCGACCGGGGACACGATGGCCGCGTTCATGGCCACCGTGAAAGAGGCGATCGGCCCGTCCTTCCCCGAGACGA
>JBKBUP010000138.1:0-7423 GCA_046289795.1 Dietzia sp.
GCGAGGATTCGGCGGCGCGGCCACGTAGTGGGGGACGCCCGCCCACAGGCTCAACGTGGGGACACCCGCCTCGGTGAGCAGTTGCTGGAGGACCCCGGTCATCCCGGTGGGGCCCTCGTAGTCGGAGGCCCGGACCCCCATCCCGACCATCCGCTGGCGGTTGAACGCCGTCCCAGTCAGGGGAACCGGGCGGGTATGGGGCACATCGGCGAGGAAGGCACCCAGGAGCACCACCTGGGACACCCCCAGCGTGTCGACGAGGTCCACGAACTCGGAGGCGAACCGACGCCACTTGAGCCCCGGCTCGGGTCCGCGGACCAGCAGGACGTCGTGGTCGAACCCGTCCGGGCGGCACACCGACACCAGGATCCGCGGCCATTCGACCGAACGCGACACCCCGCCCTTGTGGCGGATCGTCGGGCGCTGGTCCAGGTAGTCGAAGAACTCGTCTCCGCCGATCTCCGCGATCTGGCGGGCCTCCCAGTTGAGGGCGAGGTGCTCGATGGTTCCAGTCGCCACGTCGGCGGCGTCGTTCCAGCCCTCGAAGGCCACGATCATCACCGGGCTCTCCAGGTCGAGGTGCCCGTCGGGAGTCCATTCGACAGTCATCACTACAGCCTACGTTCGTCGGTTCACCGGGCACCCATACACTGGGGCGCATGTCTGTCGATTTCGATTCGCCCCTGTTGGACGCCGCCCGTCGGCGAGTACTGATCGGTGACGGGGCGATGGGCACGATGTTGCAGGCCGTGGACCTCGACGTCGACGCCGACTTCCTCGGCCTGGAGGGCTGCAACGAGATCCTCAACGCCACCCGCCCGGACGTGGTGGCGGACATCCACCGCGCGTTCTTCGAGGCCGGCGCGGACCTGGTGGAGACCAACACCTTCGGGTGCAACCTGTCCAACCTGGGCGACTACGACATCGTCGACCGCATCGGCGAACTCGCCGAGAAGGGCGCGGCGATCGCACGGAAGGTCGCCGACGAGATGGGCCCGTCCGAGGACGGCACCCCGCGGATGGTGTTGGGTTCCCTCGGCCCGGGAACCAAACTGCCCTCGCTCGGCCAGTCCACGTTCGAGGAGATGCGGGACGCCTACGCGCTGGCCGCGGAGGGGTTGGCCCGCGGGGGTGCCGACGCGTACCTGGTGGAGACCAGCCAGGACCTGCTCCAGGTCAAGGCCGCGGTGCTGGGCTGCCAGGACGGGATGGCGGCGGCCGGTCGCCGGCTCCCGATCATCTCCCACGTGACCATCGAGACCACCGGGACCATGCTCCTGGGTTCGGACATCGCCGCGGCTCTGACGGCGCTCGAGCCGCTCGGCGTCGACATGATCGGGCTGAACTGCGCCACCGGTCCCGCCGAGATGATCGAACACCTGCGATACCTCACGCAGCACGCGGGCATCCCGGTGTCGGTCATGCCCAACGCTGGTCTGCCCGAACTGGGCGAGCACGGCGCCGTGTACCCGCTCGGTGCCGAGGCCTTCGCCCCCCAGGTGGCCGATTTCGTCTCCGAGTTCGGGCTGTCGATGGTCGGCGGCTGCTGCGGCACGACCCCCGAGCACATCACCCGACTCAGGGACGAGGTCCTGTCGCGGGAGAGGGCCGTGCGCAAGGTCGAGCCGGTCAACGCCGTCGCCTCGCTCTACACCTCGACCCCGCTGCGTGCCGACGCCGGAATCCTCATGATCGGTGAGCGCACCAACGCCAACGGGTCCAAGCGGTTCCGGGAGGCCATGCTCGCCTCGGACTGGGACACCTGCATGGACATCGCCAAGGAGCAGATGCGAGACGGCGCGCAGATGCTGGATCTGTGCGTGGACTACGTCGGCCGCGACGGCTCCGGTGACATGCGGGAGCTGGCCGGCCGGCTCTCCACCTCGTCGACCCTGCCGATCATGCTGGACTCCACCGAGCCCGAGGTCATCGAGGCGGGACTCGAGCACCTCGGTGGTCGCTGCGCGGTCAACTCGGTCAACTACGAGGACGGTGACGGCCCGGAATCGCGGTTCCAGAAGATCATGGAGCTGGTGTCCCGGCACGGCGCGGCCGTGGTCGGCCTGACGATCGACGAGGAGGGCCAGGCGCGCACGGCGGACCGCAAGGTCGAGATCGCCGAGCGGATCATCACCGACCTCACGGAGAACTGGGCGGTCTCGGAGGACGACATCATCATCGACTGTCTGACGTTCCCGATCTCCACCGGTCAGGAGGAGGTGCGCAAGGACGGTATCGAGACCATCGAGGCGATCCGCCGGCTCACCGAGTCTCACCCGAGGATCCACACCACGCTGGGTCTGTCCAACATCTCGTTCGGTCTCAACCCGGCCGCGCGTCAGGTGCTCAACTCGGTGTTCCTGCACGAGTGCATCCAGGTGGGCCTGGACACCGCCATCGCGCACAGCTCCAAGATCCTGCCCATGAGCAAGATCGACGACCGCCAGCGGGAGGTCGCGCTCGACCTGGTCTACGACCGCCGCCGGGAGGGTTACGACCCCCTCCAGGTGTTCATGGAGCTCTTCGAAGGAGTGTCGGCCGCCAGCGCCAAGGACGCGCGAGCGGCCGAGCTCGAGGCGATGCCGCTGATGGAGCGGTTGTCGGCGCGGATCGTCGACGGTGAGCGCAAGGGGCTCGAGGCGGACCTCGACGCGGCGATGGCGGAGATCCCGCCGCTCGAGATCATCAACTCGCACCTGCTGAACGGCA
Source organism: Dietzia sp. (assembly GCA_046289795.1). Classification (GTDB taxonomy): domain Bacteria; phylum Actinomycetota; class Actinomycetes; order Mycobacteriales; family Mycobacteriaceae; genus Dietzia. Next base: position 2,710 of record JBKBUP010000138.1, read on the forward strand.
TGAAGACGGTCGGCGAGCTGTTCGGCTCGGGCCAGATGCAGCTGCCGTTCGTCCTGCAGTCGGCGGAGACGATGAAGACCGCGGTCGCGCATCTGGAACCCCACATGGAGGCCAGCGACGAGGACGGCAAGGGCCGGATCGTGCTGGCCACGGTCAAGGGCGACGTCCACGACATCGGCAAGAACCTCGTGGACATCATCCTGTCCAACAACGGCTACGACGTCGTGAACATCGGCATCAAGAAGCCGATCGCCGACATCATCTCGGCAGCCCGCGAACACAAGGCCGACGTGATCGGCATGACCGTGGTGATGAAGGACAATCTCGCGGAGCTCAACTCGGAAGGCATCGCCAGCGAGTTCCCCGTCCTCCTCGGCGGAGCGGCCCTCACCCGCGCCTACGTCGAGGTGGACCTGGCCGGGATGTACCAGGGCGAGGTGTTCTACGCCCGTGACGCCTTCGAGGGCCTGCGTCTCATGGACGAGGTGATGACGGCCAAGCGGACGGGCGTCCCGATGTCCGAGTCCTCCGACGCCTCCGCCAAGGCCGCCGAGCGACGCGAGCGTCGAGCCCGAAGCGAGCGGATCGCCGCCAAGCGGGCCGCCGAGGCCGAGCCCGTCGTGGTTCCGGAGCGGTCGGACGTGGCCGCGGACCAACCCATCGCCACCCCGCCCTTCTGGGGGACGCGGATCGCCAAGGGCATCCCGGTGTCCGACTACGCCGGCCATCTGGACGAGCGCGCGCTGTTCTTCGGACAGTGGGGGCTGCGCGGCACGCGCAGCGGCGACGGCCCCGATTACGACGAACTCGTGGCCACCGAGGGGCGGCCGCGCATGCGTTCGTGGATCGACCGCCTCACCACCGAGCGGATCCTGTCCCACTCCGCGGTGGTCTACGGCTACTTCCCGGCCTACTCCGACGGCGAGGACATCTGCGTCCTGGCCGAGCCCCGGCCGGACGCCGAGGTACTGCACCGGATCTCGTTCCCCCGCCAGCAGCGGTCCCGGTTCCTGAGCATCCCGGACTTCCTGGCCTCCAGGGAGCGTTGCGAGGCCGAGGGGATCGTCGACGTCCTGCCCTTCCAGCTCGTCACCATGGGGACCCCGATCGCGGACTTCGCCAACGAGCTGTTCGCGGCGGACAACTACCGCGACTACCTCGAGGTCCACGGCCTGTCGGTCCAGCTCACGGAAGCCCTCGCGGAGTTCTGGCACCGGCGGGTGCGCGACGAGTTGCGCCTGCCCGAGGGCGTGGTCTCGGACGAGGACCCCGACGCGATCCACGACTACTTCGACCTCAAGTACCGGGGAGCCCGCTACAGCTTCGGCTACGGCGCGTGCCCGGACCTGGAGTCCCGCAAGGTCGTGGTGGATCTCCTCCAGCCGGAGCGCATCGGCGTCGAGCTCTCGGAGGAACTGCAGCTCCACCCCGAGCAGTCGACGGACGCGTTCGTGCTCTACCACCCGGAGGCCAAGTACTTCAACGTCTGACCCGAGCACTCAGGACAGGCTGTCCTTGCTGGTAGAGGCGCTTCCGCCGGGTGATGATAAAGGAATGGACACCACCCGGGTCGGGGCACTGCGCACGTTCGTCTCCTCGCGCCAGGGCGTACTCGCGATGTCCACCGTCCTGGCAATCGTGGTCCATCTGCTCGCCCGGGCGATCAGCGGGCCCGGCGGCTCCGCCGCGGGGGAGTGGGTGATCCGCGCGCCCCTGATCGCAGTGGTGGTGGTCGGTGGGATCCCGCTCATCGTCGAGGTCCTCCGGTCCGCGGTGAAGAGCGCGGGCGGGGCCGACCTGCTGGCCGCGGTGTCGATCGTCACCGCGGTCGTCCTGGGCGAGTGGCTGGTGGCCGCGATCGTCGTCCTCATGTTGTCCGGTGGAGAAGCGCTCGAGGCCGCGGCGTCCCGTAGGGCGTCGGCCACTCTGGACGCCCTCGCGCGGCGCAGCCCTGCGATCGCCCACCGCCTCCGTGGAGCCTCTCCGTCCGAGGGCGTCGACGACCTCCGTGCGGAAGAGGTCCGAGTCGACGACCTGGTGCTCGTCCTGCCCCACGAACTGTGCCCCGTCGACGGCGAGGTGGTGGAGGGCAGAGGCGCGATGGACGAGTCCTACCTCACCGGCGAACCGTACGTCGTACCCAAGTCACCCGGCTCACAGGTGCTCTCCGGCGCCGTCAACGGCGACTCGGCGCTGACCGTCCGCGCAGAACGGGTGGCGGCGGATTCCCGCTACGCGCAGATCGTCGGTGTGCTGCGCGAAGCAGAGGAGAACCGGCCCCCGATGCGTCGCCTCGCCGACCGCCTCGGCGCCTGGTACACGCTCATCGCGCTGGCGCTGGGAGTCCTCGGCTGGGCGATCTCCGGCGATCCGACCCGTTTCCTCGCGGTGGTCGTGGTCGCGACCCCGTGCCCGCTCCTCATCGGGGTCCCCGTCGCGATCATCGGCGCCATCTCGCTGGCCGCCAAGCGCGGCATCATCATCCGGAATCCGGCGATGCTCGAGGACGTCGGGCGGGTCGAGACGATGATGTTCGACAAGACCGGCACGCTGACCTACGGGCGTCCGGTGCTCACGGAGATCGTCGTGAGGCCCGGGACCGATCCCGACGAGGTGCTCGCCGCCGCCGCGTCGGTCGAGGTCTACTCCCGCCACCCGCTCGCCAGAGCCGTCGTCGACGCGGCCGCCGAGCGCAACCTCGGGACGCCGCCTCTCAGCTCCGTCGCGGAGAAGCCCGGTGCCGGACTGGTCGGCGAGGTGGGTGGACGACTCGTCCGGCTGACCAACCGTCGCGGTCTCGCCGAGGTCGATCCCGATGCGATCGACCTCCTCCCGGTGACCGAGACGGGGATGGAGTCGGTCGTCCTCGTCGACGACCGGTACGCCGCGACCCTCCGGTTCCGTGACGAACCACGGGCCACCGCGGCCGATTTCATCGCGCACCTCCCGCGCGCGCACGGCGTCAAACGGATGATGATCATCTCCGGTGACCGTGAAGCCGAGGTGCGCCGACTGGCGGACCGGGTGGGAATTCGGGAGGTCTACGGCGGGGTCAGCCCCGAGGGCAAGCTCGCGATCGTGCGCGAGCGGACAGCGGCGGGCCCCACCCTCTTCCTCGGCGACGGCATCAACGACGCCCCCGCGATGACGGCCGCGTCGGCCGGGGTCGCCTTCGGCTCCACGTCCGACGTCACCGCCGAGGCGGCCGACGCCGTGGTCCTGGACTCCTCGCTGGAGCGGCTCGACGACCTCATCCACATCGGGGCGCGCATGCGCCGAATCGCGTTGCAGTCGGCGTTGGGCGGGATGGCCGCCTCCGTGATCGGGATGCTCCTCGCGGTGTTCGGGCTGCTCAGCCCGCTCGCGGGGGCGATAGCGCAGGAGGTCATCGACGTGCTCGCGATCCTCAACTCCGCGCGGGTCGTGATGGCGCCACGGAGACTCAGCGACTTCGAGGACTGACCTCCGGTCTCGCCGGACGCGGACACCACTCGACGGCGCCCTCACAGCTGACGGCCCACACGGTTAACGATCGGCGGGCCCGGGTCGATGACCAGATATGGATGCACTCGACGACAGTGCACCACGGGCAGCGCGGGACGAGGAGCCAGTCATGACCACCATCCGTCGATCAGTCGCCCTGACCTGTGCGGCGACCCTGCTCGCCGGGGGAGCTGCCGTGGCCGGCGCTCCCGCGGCCTCAGCCCAGGTGTGGCATCACTCGCCTGCCTGGGACGTCCGAATGCCGTACCCGCTGGGCGGAGAGCACACCATTCGCTTCGGCGCCTTCACCACCTGCAAGCTGGGCGGCGACGAGCGCTTCCACCAGGCGCTGAGCGCGAACGCCAGGGACCTCGACCAGCCCGTCGGCTCGTTCGACTTCTCGGCCACCCTGTTCCCGTTCAACTCCGCGACCGTGGAGTGGCACAACATCGATACCAACGCGAGGGGAGTGCACACGGTCCAGTCGACCGGACCCGAGGTTGGCGTCGGCGGCGTGTTCACCGGGCACGGACAGCTGGCGGTCACCATCACCACCAGCAAGTCCGTCCTGCCCACCTTCGCCCCCGGGTCGGTCGTACCGTTCGCCTCCGCCACCCACACCGAGCGCTTCCTCGTCGCCGCGGGGACCTGTCACTGAACGGCGGTCGACGGAGGAACCAACGGGGCCGGTCACGGTACCCCCGGTCACCCGGTTTCGGGTAGACAGTAGGCCGTGACCAGCATTTCGTATGACCGTGCCCCCGCCGCCGTGTGTCTCGACATGGACGGCACGCTCGTCGACACCGAGCGACTGTGGGACATCGCCGTCTACGAGCTCGCCGAGTACATGGGCCGGCCCCTCGATGAGGCGACCCGCGAGCGGACCCTGGGCAATTCCCTCCCCGGGTTCTTCGCGATCCTGGGCGAGTACACCGGTCGGACGATCGAGGGCGCCGAGTTCGATCGACTGGCCAATCGGCTCAACTCGCGGGTCACCGAACTGATGCGATCCGACATGCGGTGGCGGCCGGGTGCCGAGGAACTACTCGAGGACCTCGCCTCGGCCAACGCCCCGGTCGCCCTGGTGACCAACACGACCGCTGACGTCGCGGCGGTGCCGCTGGAGTTCATCGATCGTTCGCGATTCCATGTGGTGGTGACGGGGTGCATGGTCGCCGACCCCAAGCCCGCGCCCGACCCCTACCTGCTGGCCTGCGCGCGCCTCGGGGTC
>JBKBUP010000013.1:0-25064 GCA_046289795.1 Dietzia sp.
TGCGAGTCGTGCCCCGGTTGGAGTCGCCGCGACTGCGCCAACCACGTCCTCGGTGGCGGTCTACGGTACGAGGCCTACTTCCCGCGCCTGCCGGAGTCGGAGATCGGATGGACCCGGACGGCGGACCATGCCGCCGACGATCCTGTGGGAGCACTGTCCCGCACCTCCGCCGGACTTCGCGACCGGCTGGCCTCGGCCCCCGACGCCGACGGGCTGGTCGCCCACCGGCTGGCCGAGATCCCCGTCCGCGACCTCCTGTCCCTGCGGGTGTTCGAACTCGTGGTGCACGCCCACGATCTGCGGCCTCGATCGTGGGAATCCGAGGAGGCCGAGGCGCTCGCCGGCTGGTTGCTCGAGAACGGGCGGGACGTGGTGGAACTGATGCGCACCTTCGGGGTCCTGGCCCCGGCCCTCACCGTGGGGCCCGGAGCGGACGCGCGTGCCCGGCTGCTCGCTCTCGCGGGCCGCGCTCCCGCCTCGTGAGCCTCCGGTGAGACCGCGTTGAGAGTTCGCTCGGCGGACTCGACCGAGCGGTGCGATGTCGGCCGAGTTTTCACGTGACCTGGCACACGTCGAGGGCTAGCGTGGCGGGTACGACAGGCGTCATCGGCGCCGAAGGAACCATCCACGGCGAGAGGATCCGCCATGTCCCTGCAGAGCACCCCCTACATCGCCTTCCCGGGAAACGCGGCCGAGGCGTTCGCGTACTACCACGACCTCTTCGGGGGTCAGCTCGACCTGATGACCTACGACTCGATGCCGCCGATGGAGGGTTTCCCGGTGCCCCCACCACCCGGTGCGGTGGCCCACGCGACCCTGGACGCCCCCGGGATCACTCTGGCCGGTGGCGACAACATGGGTGACGACATGCCCCGGTTGACCAGCGACGTCTACTCGTTCCTGCTCGCCTTCGATGCCACGGAGGAGGCCCGGGGATTCATCTCGACGGTCTCCGACGCCGGCGGCGAGATCGCGATGCCCTTCGAGATGGCTCCGTGGGGGGACCACTACGGGCAGGTCAGGGACAGGTTCGGCATCCGCTGGGACGTGGTGGTGGACGGCTCGGCCGGGTGATTTCGGGCTGACCGGCCCGTGACCGCCGTATCGATCACTTCCGCTTGTTACCGTTCACCCATGGATATCCATGGAGCAAGTGCCATCGTCACGGGCGGTGCGTCGGGCATCGGCGCGGCCGTCGTCCGTCAACTCGCCGCGCAGGGTGCGAAGGTCGTCGTGGCCGACCTCAACGCCGAGAAGGGCGAGGCCCTCGCGAACGAGGTCGGCGGCGTGTTCGTCGCCGTCGACGTGACCAAGACCGACCAGAACGTCAAGGCCATCGAGGCCGCCCTGGAGCTCGGCCCGCTGCGCTACCTCGTCAACTCGGCCGGCATCGGCTGGGCCCAGCGCACGATCGGTCGTGACGGCGAGTTCTCGTCGGCCTTCGACATAGACTCGTTCCGCAAGGTCATCGACATCAACCTCATCGGCTCGTTCGACATGCTGCGACTGGCCGCCACGGCCATGTCACGCGGCGAGGCCGACGACGACGGCCAGAAGGGCGCGATCGTCAACATGGCCTCCGTGGCCGCGTTCGACGGGCAGATCGGCCAGGCCGCGTACTCCGCGTCCAAGGGCGGCATCGTGGGCCTGACCCTTCCCGTGGCCCGCGACCTCTCGGCCGCCGGCATCCGCCTCAACACCGTGGCCCCCGGACTCATCGACACCCCGATCTACGGCGAGGGCCCCGACTCGGAGGCGTTCAAGGCCAAGCTGGGCGAGAGCGTCCTGTTCCCCAAGCGCCTCGGCTCGGGCGACGAGCTGGCGTCGATGGTCATGGAGCTGCTCACCAACCCGTACATGAACGCACAGACCGTGCGCGTCGACGGTGGTATCCGGATGCCACCGAAGTGACCTGAAGCGGTGATGACCCGCCCCCGGGTCGGCACAGCAGAGAGGGGCCCCCCCGCCGCCCCACCCGCGGGGGCCCCCCCCACGCGGGGGGCCCGCTCGCTCCCTCCCGGGGGGGGGCCCCTCTCGTCGCGTCGGGCCTGGAGGTGTCAGGCCTGGTCGTGTCGGGCCTGGTCGCGTCAGGCCTTGGCGCGCTTCTTCTTCAATCGCCCCTCGAGGTAGACGGCGAACTTGGTGAGCGCGTAGTTGATGATCACGAAGAGGATGCCGGCCACGATGTACGCGGGGACGGTGTTGGCGTAGGCGGAGCCCAGGGTCTTGGACCAGTTGAGCAGCTCCAGGTAGGTGATGCCGTAGCCGAGGGCCGAGTCCTTGAGGACGACGACGAGTTGGCCGACGAGCGCCGGGAGCATCGCCGTGAGTGCCTGAGGCAGCTGGATCGAGCGCAGCACCTGCCCGGGGGTGAGCCCCACCGCGAGACCTGCCTCGGTCTGCCCCGACGGCAACCCGTGGACGCCTGAGCGGACGAGTTCCGCGATCACGGCACCGTTGTAGAGGGTGAGCGCCGTGACCACCGCGGCCAGCGGCGCGTGCTGGTTGGGCACGATGTTCGCGGTGGCGAAGTAGCCGAAGTAGGCGAACACCATCATCAGCAGTACCGGGACGGAGCGGAAGAACTCCACGATCACACTGCAGAACCACCGCAGCGGGGCGAACGGAGAGAGCCGGCCCATCCCGAAGAGCAGACCGAAGATCACCGCGAGGACGATCGAGATCGCTGCCGCCGTGAATGTTCCCTTGAGACCGGGGATCAGGTAGGAGGTCCACACCTCGGGGTCTGTGACGAACGGCTCCCACATGAACGCCTGCAGCTGGCCGGCGGCCTCGAACTGGATGTAGACGACGTAGGCGATGCCGACGGCGATCAGCGCACCGATCACCGTGAAGATCTTGTGGCGGAGTCGGGCCTTGGGGCCCGGCGCGTCGAACAGGACGGCCTGGGTGCTCATCGCTTCACCGACAGCTTCCGTGAGAGGGAGGTGGTCCAGAGCCCGATCGGGAGGGTGAGGATCACGAACACCATGGCGAAGAAGAAGAAGGTCGGCAGGCTCGCGCCCTCGTTCTCCGTGATCACCTGGAGCAGGCCCGCCGAGTCGCCCACGCCGATGACCGCCGCGACCGTCGAGTTCTTGATGAGCGCGATGATGACCGAGCCCATGGGGGCGATGGAGCCGCGGAACGCCTGCGGGAGGATCACCTCGCGTAGTGACTGACCGAAGCCGAGACCGATGGACCGGGCCGCCTCGGCCTGACCCACCGGAACGGTGTTGACGCCGGAGCGCAGAGCCTCGCAGACGTACGCGGCGTGGTAGACGGCGAGCATGATCGCGGCCCACCAGAAGGCGTTGCGGGCGAAGTTGTCCGAGACGGACAACTGGAGGATGAAGGACAGGCCCAGGATGCTGAACACCATCAGCAGGGTCAACGGCAGGTTCCGGAAGGTGTTGACGTAGGAGGTGCCGAGTCCGCGGAGGACCGCCACCGGGGAGACCCTCAGGATCGCGATGATCGTCCCCAGCACCATGGCACCGATGATCCCGAGAAGCGAGAGCTGGATGGTGACCCACACCGCCCCCAGGACGTCATAGTCGGCGAAGATATCGCCCATGGTCGACCTTTCGTGATGTGGTGTCTGGGGCCTCCGCGCCACCGTTGACCGGTGGCGCGGAGGCTGTCGTGGATCAGATCAGTGGTCGATCAGATCAGTGGTTGATCAGGGCAGCGGATGATCAGATCAGGCGCAGGCGGCCGGGTTGGGCGGGTTGCCCTCGCCCGGGGTGAAGCCCGCCGCCCCGAGGTTCTCCTCCACGGCGGTGTCCCAGCTGCCGTCGGAGATCATCTCGCGGATGGCCTCGTTGATCTGCTCACACTTCTCGGTGTCGCCCTTCTGGATCCCGATGCCGTACAGCTCCTCGCTGAACGGCGACCCGACGACCTTGAGCTGCCCCTGGTACTGGTCCTGCGCGGCATATCCCGCGAGGATCGTGTCGTCCGTGGTGAGGGCGTCGACCGCGTTGGACACCAGCGCCGAGACACACTCGGAGTAGGTGCCGAACTCCTGGAGGTTGACCCCCGGGACCTCTTCCTGGACGTTCTGGGCGGAGGTCGACCCGGAGACCGAGCAGAGGCGCTTGCCATCCAGGGACTCGGGCCCGGTGATGCTGTCGTCGTCCGCGCGGACCAACAGGTCCTGGCCGGCGATGAAGTACGGTCCGGCGAAGTCGACCTTCTCCTTGCGGGCGTCCGTGATCGAGTAGGTGGCCACGATCATGTCCACCTGACCCGTCTCGAGGAGGGTCTCGCGCTGGGCACTGGGTGCCTGGACCCACTCGATGTCCTCGGCGGGGGTGCCGAGCTTCTCGGCCACGTAGGTGGCCACGTCGACGTCGAGCCCGTTGTAGTCGTTGCCCTCCTTGAGCCCGAGACCGGGCTGGTCGAACTTGATGCCGATCCGGAGCTGGTTCTCGCCGCCCTCATCGCTACCGCACGCGGCCAGGCCGAGAGCCAGGGTGACCGCCGCTGCGGCCGATCCGATCCGTCGGAAGTTCATGGTGACTCCTAGTGAGATGGGTGGGTCGAGATCTGATGAATGGTGGATCTGCGGTGTGGCGGCTCTGTCGTGGGGGGCGCTGCTGGTGGAGTCCGACTCAGTTAGTCAGGATCTTGGAGAGGAAGTCCTTCGCACGCGCGCTCTGCGGATTGGTGAAGAATTCCTCAGGGGTGGCCTGTTCGACCAACTCCCCGTCGGCCATGAAGATGACGCGGTCGGCGGCCTTGCGCGCGAAACCCATCTCGTGTGTCACCACGACCATGGTCATCCCGGATTTGGCCAGCCCGGTCATCACGTCGAGGACCTCGTTGATCATCTCCGGGTCCAGGGCCGAGGTGGGCTCGTCGAAGAGCATGACCTTGGGGTCCATCGCCAGGGACCGGGCGATGGCCACGCGCTGCTGTTGACCACCCGAGAGCTGGGCCGGGTACTTGGACGCCTGGTGCTCCACACCGACCCGCTCGAGCAGCTCCATGGCCCGCTTCTCCGCCACGGCCTTGGACTGTTTGCGCACCTTGATGGGCCCGAGGGTCACGTTCTCGAGGATCGTCTTGTGCGCGAACAGGTTGAACGACTGGAACACCATGCCGACGTCCGCGCGGAGCCTGGCGAGTTCCTTGCCCTCCTCCGGCAGTTCCTTGCCGTCGATGGTGATCGAGCCGGATTCGAAGGTCTCGAGCCTGTTGATCGCGCGGCACAGCGTCGACTTGCCCGAACCCGAGGGGCCGATCACGACGATGACCTCGCCCTGTTCGATGGACATGGTGATGTCCTTGAGCGCCTGGAAGTCACCGAAGTGCTTGTTCACGCCTGAGATCTCGACGAGTGCCATGGACGGATCATAGGCGCCTGAGGATTGATTGAAGATCGACGCGCCGATTCGGGATTCCGGTCGACAACTCGCCCAACCCTCCGTACCTTCGGCCTATGGCGATATCAGACGTGAAGGAATACGCCCATCTCTCCGCCGAGGACATCGAGGCCATCGGCGAGGAACTGGACGCGATCCGCCAGGAGGTCGTGGATTCACTCGGCGACGCGGACCGCAAGTACGTGCAGGACACCATCCGGCTCCAGCGCGGCCTCGTCGCCGGCGCCCGTGTCGTCCTCCTCTTCTCCGGATACCGCCCGGCCTGGCTGGTGGGCACCGCGATGCTGGGCGCGGGCAAGATCATCGAGAACATGGAGCTCGGCCACAACGTCATGCACGGCCAGTGGGACTGGATGAACGACCCGGTGATCCACTCCACCACGTGGGAGTGGGACATCGTGGGCACCTCCGAGCACTGGAAGGCCACCCACAACCACCATCACCACACGTACACCAACATCATCGGGATGGACGACGACGTCGGGTACGGGGTCGTCCGCGTGACGAGGGACCAGCCGTGGAACCCGGCGTACTCGTTGAACATCGTGTGGAACACGATGCTGGCGTTCGCGTTCCAGTGGGGCGTGGGGGTCCAGCACCTCGAGATCGCGCCGGGCACCATCAACTCGTCCGGCCGGGCGGAGCAGCGGCGACGCATCGGCCAGTTCCTGCGCAAGGCCCGCCGCCAGGTCGGTAAGGACTACGTGTGGTTCCCACTGCTCTCGGGTCCCAACTGGAAGACGACGATGTCGGCCAACGCCACCGCCAACGTCATCCGGAACCTGTGGTCCAACGCCGTGATCTTCTGCGGTCACTTCCCGGACGGCGCGGACAAGTTCACGCTCGAGGATCTCTCCGAGGAGACCCAGGCGCAGTGGTACCTGCGGCAGATGCTCGGCTCCGCCAACTTCACCGGTAGCCAGCTCACCCACTTCATGTCAGGCAATCTGTCCTACCAGATCGAGCACCACCTCTTCCCCACCATCCCGTCCAACCGGTACGGCGAGATCTCCGGGAAGGTGCAGGACGTGTGCCGACGCTGGGATCTGCCGTACACGACGGGCCCGCTGTACAAGCAGTACTGGCAGTCGTGGCGCACGATCGCCAAGCTCTCCCTGCCGAACCGTTTCCTCAAGGGGACCACGGACGACGCACCGGAGACCCGCTCGGAGCGGATGTTCGAGGGTGAGCCGCGGACCTACAACGACCACGAGGGACCGCGGTCGGGCCTGGTCACCGCCCTGCGCCACCACAACCCGGACATGCTCAAGCGGCTGACCCGGACGGCCTGAGCGGAGTGACGACGCCAGGGGCTGCGACCGGTGACGCGGTCGGCGACCACACTCCGAGCGTCGATGAGGCCCACCGGCGTCCACCCGGAGTGACCAATGCGGAGGTGGAGGCGGTCGGCACCGCTACCGAGGCGCTGGAGTACGTGGAACGGGCCCGCGGGCACCTCTACGACCTCCATCAACTCATCGGGCGGGCGGACATCCTCTACAAGAAGGCCGCGGACGAGCTGGACGCGGTCGGTCGCACCGAGCTCGCGGAGCTCATCCGGAAAGAGATGGTCGGGGTGAACGTCCTCCACGGACGGTGGACGTTCCAGATCGTCGAAGAGTTCGATGACGGTTACTGGACCACCGCCCGCGATGTCAGCAAAGCGGTCAGGGACGAGGTCAACGGCGGACGCCGGCACGTCCAGGAGGCCGAACTCAAGGAGCTGAACCGGTCCACGGGCCACTCGGGGCATGAAGCGACCCCACGGGAGCAGCACTAGCCTGCCCGTGGGGTCAATCGGTGTGAGCCGGTGTCAGCCGGTGCGGTGGCGTCCCGCCATGGCGTGCCGTTCGGACTCGGTCGTCCCACCCCACACGCCGTAGAGCTCTTTGGACTCCATTGCGAACTGCTTGCAGGCGGTGAAGACGGGGCACACCGCACACACGGTCTTCGCCTCGTCCTCCTTGCGGCGACGCTCCCCTTTGGACTCGTCCTCCGCGCTGTAGAAGAGGTCTTCGCGACCGATGCAGGCGGCCTTGTCCCGCCACGACCAGAAATCCGAAGTGGGTTCGAGGTTGCGATATCTAGGCAAGTGTCTCCTACTCCAAAACGCTGGAGTGCTCACTCTCGAGCCCTACTGTCCAACTGGGTTCAACCCTATCCGTCCAGTCAAATTCCGCAGCCTGATCGCCCTTTCCACCGCCCGCCGGATGGCGCCTGTGCGCTGCACAATTCGGTCGTCCAGTAGTGCTGGTGGGCATTTTCGGCGGTTAAGTGAACAATGCGCCATAAAGGCCCGTGGCGGGTCGATCAATGTCAGGCGATCGTCCTCGACAACGTCGCCGACCGAATCACCTCGGCCGCACGGGACGCCGCACCGTCGACACCCCACCACGACCTGATACCGGCCGACTCCCCGTCGCGACAGCGGTTGACCTGCGACCAGACCGCCCGGGCGACCGCCGTCGGGCCATTGCCGTAGCGCATCACCGAAGCCCCCGGGATGCCGTCGAGGGCCCCGGCGGTGGCGTCCTGCTCCCCGTACGGGCGCCGACCCGGAACCACCACCAGCGGCACGTCGGCGCAGGCGGCATCCGCCACGGACGCCTGACCTGCCCCGGTCACCACTACATCCGCAGAGCACAACTCGGGCCACGGGTCCTCGTGCCACGATCCGTCCGGCCCGCCGATCTCCAGCCACTCGGCCACACCGAGTTCGCCCGCAGTGGTCCTCACCGCCCGCCAGAACCGGTGGTCCCCGCCCGTCCCCGAACCGTTGAGGTGGACCACCCGCGGACGACGAGGCCGATCCTGCGGTTCGCGGTCCCGTCGCTCGAACCGGGACACCCCACCGATCTCCGCCACCCGGTTCTCCGTCCGGGCCAGCGTGGCGGCGTGGGCGCCCGGTGGCCAGGCCGCGATCAGTCCCTGCGCCGCGCGGACCCGGAGACGGTGGGGCTCGTCCTCACGGACCCCGGGAGGAAGCGTGCTGACCATCGGGACACCGGTCATCAGGGCTGCGAGCGACATCGCGGGCGAGGAATCGACCCAGAACGCCTTAGGGCGTACCTGTTCGATCCAGGTGACGGCGATGCGACGGGCGGCCAGGGTCAGCTCTCCCGAGTTCTCGTCCGAGTCGGGCTCGCAGGGGAGGTGGATGACCCGGGTACCAGGTGTCCGGAGCGAGTCGTCCAACGGTCCGGAGACCAGCAGGGTCACCTCGAACCCGCGCTCCCGCAGCGCGTCCACCACGGGGAGGACACGGTGGAGATGACCTCGCCCACGGTTGTGAACGTAGATGCCGATCATCTGTGCACTCCCCTCCGCCGCTGCTCCCGACAAGACCCCGGGGTGACCTAGTCCGCTCCGCGGATGGCTCCCAGGAGTGCGTCGCAGAACGCGGGGAGGTCGTCCGGGTTGCGGCTGGTGAACACCCCGTCCGAGCTGACCAGTTCCTCGTCCACCCACTCGGCGCCGGCGTTGACCAGGTCCGTACGCAGGCTCGGATAGGAGGTGACGCGGCGCCCGCGGACGACATCGGCCTCGATCAGGACCCACGGCGCGTGGCAGATGGCCAGGACGGGCTTACCCGCCTCGACCATCTCGCGGACCATGGTCACCGCGTACTGGTCCTGCCGGAGTGCATCCGGGTTGGCGACGCCGCCCGGGAGGACCAGGACGTCGATATCCGCGGCGGTCATGTCGGCGGTCGTACGGTCGACCGCCTGGGTGCCGGCCGGGGTGAGGTGGTCGACCAGATCGACCTCTCCATCGGCGGTGCTGACCAGGAGCGCGGTGTGCCCCGCCTCGGTCACGGCCCCCCAGGGTTCGGTGAGCTCGACCCGCTCGATCCCCTCGCCGGCCACGAGGAATACGACGGTGCTGGTGTCAGTGGTGGTGTCCTGGGTCTCGGTCATGATCCGATCGTGGGGCCGGACCCCCCAGGCCCGCAACCGGAACGCCGGCGACCCCCCGCCCGGTGGCCCCCCGACCGGTGGTCCGGCACGATACGTGGATGCGACGACGAGACCCGATCGACCGACGAGGACGGCGCGAGCGCCGGCGAGGCGGATGTGGCTGCTCCCTGCTCGTGTTGTTGCTCCTGTTGGCGGGGCTGGTCGTGGCCGCGGAGTTCGGCGCCCGGTGGTACCTGGCGGACCGTGCGGAGCGCGAGGCCTCGGCCCGTCTCGGCGCGCCGGTCTCGGTGGGATTCGGGCCGACCCCGATCCTGTGGGATCTGGCCACCACGCAGGCCGTCGACACGGTCCGGATGACCTCCCCCGGCGACGCAACCGTGCCCCGGATCGACGTGACCGGGCACTCGGTCCGGTTGGTCGACGGTGCGATCCTGGCCGCGACAGCGGACGGGACCGCCACGCTCAGCGGCGACCAACTCGCCGCGGCCGCCGCCGAGGGCAACCCCGCCGGCGACTCCCCGGTCGCCGGGCTGACAGAGGTCCGTTCGGTGCGTCCCGACGCGCAGGCCGGGCTGCTGCGCGCGGACATCGGCGGTATCGCCGAGATCGGCGTGGCCCCGGGGGTCTCCGGCGGCCGGCTCACCCTGACCCCGGAGCAGACCGAGTTGATCGGCATCCCCCTGCCGGACGGGTTGTTCTCCGGCATCACCGGCACGGTCGACTCGACCGTCGCAGCACTCCCCGAGGGAGTATCGATCCACGGTGCCCGCGTGGTGCCCGACGGCCTCGAGGTCGCACTCGTCGGGACGGACGTCACGCTGCGGTAGCGCTCACCCACTAGTCCGCCGGGAGCTGGTCGGTCCCGGCGGCGGCCGGGACGCACAGTTCCGTGGGTTCGGACCTGCCCCGCACCACCTCGGATCCGACCCGGTCCCACCGGGCGGCCTCGTCCCCGCCCGCCGACGCGACCGCGGTGCCGGAGGCCAGGACGAGCCCGGACCGGCTCTTGGCCAGTTCGCACAGCCTGGACGCCTCGTTGACCGCGTCGCCGATGACCGTGTACTCGAGACGGTCGTCGGCGCCGACGTAACCGGCGACGACGCCCCCGTAGGACGCGCCGATCCCCGCCCGGCATCCCGGCACCCGGTCCGGCAACCGTTCGGCGAGCACACGGGCGCAGGCCAGCGCCGCGGAGGCCGGATCGTCCATCGACCGGGGAGCGCCGAACACCACGAGCGCGGCGTCGCCGAGGAAACTGTCCACGACGCCGTCGTACTCCTCGACCGTCTCCACGACCACACGGAAGAACCGATTGAGGACGTCCACCACCTCCGACGCCTCGGACCGGACCGCCATCTCCGTGGACCCGATGATGTCCACGAAGACGACGCCGACGTGGGAGGCGCTGCCGCCCAGCTCCGGGTCCCGCTCCTCGGCCGCCTCCGCGACGTCGCGGCCCACGTGCCGGCCGAACAGGTCACGGAGGCGTTCGCGTTCCTGGAGCCCGGCCGCCATGCGGTTGAACCCGCGTTGGAGCTCGCCGAGTTCCGTGCCGTCGTAGACCACCACCCGCCGGGAGAGCGTGCCCGCCGTGACGTCCTCCATGGCCCAGCGGACGCTCCGCAGCGGTCCGAGCACCGACCCCGTGGCCAGGGAGACGAGCAGGAAACCGGCGAGGAGCGAGGTGGCGCCGAGCACTATCACGATGACGGCGAGGCGTTCCAGCGACAGGGCCCGGCCCGCCAGCGTGTAGACGGCCACGATGATCAGCCCCACGATGGGCACACCACTGCCCACCGCCCAGGCCACCCGGAGCCGCGTCATCGCACCCAGGAACCGGGCGCGGGGAGCCGGACCGCTGGCCAGGGCGACCGCGGCGACCGGACGCAGACCGAAGTCGGCGAAGAGGAACGCCACACCGCAGACGACCATCCCGGAGAAGACGATCGTGAACCCCACCGACGGGATCGCCTCGGGGTCGATCACCCCGAAGGCGGGCGTGACCACGGCCGCGCCCAGCAGCCACAGGAAGGCCTGGATCAGGGTCATCCGGCCGGGCAACCTGAGGGTCCACACCCGCTCGCGGTCCGTGGGGTCGCGTCCGTCGAGGAACCACCCGACACGTCGGTGGACCGCACCACGCACCCAGACGGTCCCCACGATCGTCGCCAGCACCACATACCCCGGGACGACGATCGCCGTGGGGACCAGGAACTCGGTGGAGGGCAGGGTGGGACCCGGGAGGACGAAGAGGATCAGCACAGCGGCGACGCCCACGCCGACGAGGTTGGAGCCCAGCAGCGTCAGAACGAGCAGGACCCGGACGCGCAGGGACCTCAGCCGGGGCGACTCCGTCTCCCGCCCGAGCAGCACCGAGCCCAGTTCCGGACGTCGCAGTAGAGACAGGTCGAGTCGCACGGTCAACATCGTGCCATCCGCGGGCCCGGGAGTGACGACCTCGTCACACTCGGCCCGTGGATCTGGGGGTAAGGGCATGTCGGGGCGTAGGGTAGGTGAGTCGGCCCGCACCACTCTTGCCTCGGGCCGAATCGGATGTCGACCTCCCGTGGTCGCGCACCGGGCGCGTCGCCTCCGAGCGACGCGGGATCCCAGGAGCGCGCCGGGCAAGACGCCCCATCTATGTACGGAGTTTCCTCCCTTGTCACGTTCCTTCGCCGATCTCGGCGTTCCTTCATCCCTGCTCGACGTCCTCTCGGGCGTCGACATCGTCACCCCCACCCCGATCCAGTCGGCCACGCTGCCCGACGCGATGTCCGGGCGCGACGTCCTGGGCCGTGGCCGCACCGGCTCCGGCAAGACGTACGCGTTCTGCCTGCCGCTGGTCACCCGTCTCGCCGCCTCGACACCTGCCGGCGGGCGACGTAAGCGCAACTCCCCGCGCGGACTGATCCTCGCCCCCACCCGCGAGCTCGCCCGTCAGATCGACGAGACGCTCGCACCGCTGGCCAAGGCGATGGGCCTCAAGACGACCGTCATCTTCGGCGGGGTCTCGCAGGGCCGCCAGGTCAGTGCGCTCGATCAGGGCGTCGACATCGTGGTGGCCTGTCCGGGCCGGCTCGAGGACCTCATGGGGCAGAAGCACTGCCGCATGGACTCGATCGAGGTCAGCGTCCTCGACGAGGCCGACCACATGGCCGATCTGGGCTTCCTGCCGGGAGTCACCCGGATCCTGGCGGCCACGCCCCAGGGCGCCCAGCGTCTGCTGTTCTCCGCGACCCTCGACCAGGGCGTGGACAAGCTGGTCAGGAAGTTCCTCGACAATCCGGTCGTGCACGAGGTCGACGACGGCTCCGCCACCCCCGGCGCGACCGCGCACCACGTCTTCCACGTGGACCCGGACGACCGCGTCCGCGCACTGGCGGACCTCGCCGGAGTGAACGCGCGGACCGTCATGTTCACCCGCACCAAGCACGGCGCCAAGCGACTGGCCAAGCAGCTCTCCGGCCGCGGCGTGACGAGCGTGGACCTGCACGGCAACCTGTCGCAGAACGCGCGAGTCCGCAACCTCGACGCGTTCTCCTCGGGTCAGGCGAGCGTGCTCGTGGCCACCGACATCGCGGCGCGCGGAATCCACGTCGACGACGTCGGGCTCGTCGTCCACGCTGATCCGCCCGCCGAGCACAAGGCGTACGTGCACCGTTCGGGTCGCACCGCACGGGCGGGTGCCGTCGGCACCGTCGTCACCGTGGCCACCTCCGACCAGGTCCGCGAGGTGCGCTCGCTGCTGCGGTCGGCCGGCGTGACCGCGGGCGAGATCGTGCTCCCCGTGGGCGCGAACGCAGCCACCGCGCTGGCCGACGCCCCCGAGCCGCCCGCGCACGTGCCCGGGGACGACGCTCCCGCGGGGCGTCAGAGTCAGGGCCAGAGCCGCCAGGGTCAGAACCGGCAGCGTCAGGGCCGGGCCCAGGGCGGGCAGGGTCAGAACCGCCAGGGCCAGGGCCGCGACGGCGGAGAGCGCGGAGGCCGCGGGCAGGAGTCGTCCGGCTCGGACGGCGCCCGTCGTCGTCCCCGTCGGCCCCAGAGCGCCGGCACCCAGGGTTCCGGGGGCCACGGTTCCACCCGTCAGGGTTCCGGTAGCCAGGGCTCGGCCCGTCAGGGTGCCGGCGGCCAGCGTTCCGCCGCGACCCACACGATCGCCCAGAGCGCGGGCCATTCGCGTGGCGGCGAGCGCCGCAAGGCCAGCCGCGCCGCCGGCTGAGTCCAGCCGCCGACCGATCAGCCGCCGGCTGTCACCCGAACACGGTGATGGTCTGGCGGCTGATCGCCGTCAGCGCCCCGTCCGGTCGCCACAGCATGGCGTGGGTGTGGGCGTAGCCGTCGCGGGAGGCATCGGTGGTCGCCTCGTAGGCGAAGACGGCCTCAGGCGGGATCGTGTCGGGACCGATCTCCGCGACCAGCTCCAGCGTCCAGGTCAGACTGCTGGCCGGAGCGAATCCCGAGAGCATCTGGATGGTCGCCGGCGGCCACGCATCCGCGAGCACCAGTAAATGCTCCTCGTGGAACTCCTCCGGGGGCTCCCGCAGCTGCGCCCAGCCCGAGAGGTCTCCGGTCTCGGCGCCGCTGAACGGCAACGCGCCCCCCACCTGCCGCAGCGCGAGGAATCGGTAGAACTCCGGCGTCATCTTCTCGATGTACGGGAACGCCTCGATCGTCTCCGGATCCGGCAGCTCCGGCATCGGATGACTGGGGACGACCGAGATCGTGGACTCACGGTGCTTCCCGAACGCCGCCAGCGCGGTGGCGACGATCGCACCGTCCTGCCGGAGCGTGGCCTGGCACTGCGTCACGTTCTTCCCGATCCGCAGGACCTCGGCGTGGACCTCTACGGGGCCGGTGGTGGCGGGCCCGACGAACGACACCGTGAACGACCTCAACGGATGTAAAGCCGCCGTCCCGGCCCCGTCGTCGGCCGCGTCCCGCAGACGACCCTTGATCGACGCGAGCAGGAGCGCCCCGGTCAACCCACCGTAGATCGCACGGCCCTGCGTCCAGCCGTCCGTGACCTCGACGGTCCCACCGAGCGCGGCGGACTCCAGCATGCTCTTCAGCGACATGCCGGACAGTCTGCCAAAGCGCTCAGTGGACCAGTTGGGCGCGCCCCTTCTGCCGGAACGCGGCCAGCGCGGTCGCCAGACCGGGCATCGCCGGCATCCGGTCGAACATCTTCTCGCTGCGCGTCTCCGCGGCGTCGTCGGCGGTCCGGTGCAGGTACTTGTCGGGCAGCGAGAGACGGGCGATGGTGCGCCACGACTGCAGGTACTGCTTCCACAGCGGTCCGCTCACGTACGGCAGGTCGTACCGCTCGCACAGTTCGCGGACCCGCAACGAGATCTCCGAGTACCGGTTGGACGGCAGGTCGGGGAACATGTGGTGCTCGATCTGGAACGACAGATTCCCCGACATGAGGTTGATGACCGGGCCGCCGTCGAGGTTGGCGCTGCCGAGCATCTGCCGCAGGTACCACTCGGCCTGGGTCTCGGTCTTCACGTCCTTGGGGGTGAACTTCTCCGCCCCGTCCGGGAAGTGACCGCAGAAGATCACCGCGTTGGTCCAGATATTGCGGATGATGTTCGCGGTGATGCTCGCGGTGAGCGCCTGGCGACCCGCCGGCCCGGCGAGCACGGGGAACAGCACGTAGTCCTTGAGGACCTGCTTGCCCGCCTTGCGCAGGAACGCCTTGGCGGTACGCCGGTCGGCGGGAGTGGCGCCGGAGCCCGGGAACGCGTCCTGGAACCGTACGTCCTGGAGGCCGATCCCCCATTCGAACCCCAGCATCAACACGGTGTTGACCAGGAGGTTGGCGGAGTACTTGGGCTCCCACGGCACGTCACGCGTGACCCGCAGGACGCCGAACCCCACGTCGTCGTCCAGCCCGACGATGTTCGTGAACTTGTGGTGCAGGTAGTTGTGGGTGTGCTTCCAGTCCGCGGAGCTTCCGACGAGGTCCCATTCCCACGTGGTGGAGTGGATCTCCGGATCGTTCATCCAGTCCCACTGCCCGTGCAGGACGTTGTGCCCGATCTCCATGTTCTCGAGGATCTTGGCGACGGCCAGCGCACCCGTGCCGAGCGCCCAGGCCGTGCGGTTTCGCGCACCGAGGTACAGGACGGCCCGGGCGCCGAGCTCGATCCCTCGCTGCAGTCGGATCACGCTGTGGATATAGCGGTAGTCCCGCTCCCCGCGAGAGGCGATGACGTCGGCCCTGATCGCGTCGAGCTCCCGCCCCAGCTCTTCGATCTGCTCGGGAGAGAGATGCGCGTACTCACCTACATCAGAAATGGCCATGGATCAACTCTAGGCCGGTCCGGTGGACCTTAACCACCTGTGGGAGCTCTTCACAGTGAATTCGTGACCAAGCGCACTCACCTGCGGCGACTTCAGTCACTCCAGGCCCGGCGCAGTACTTCCAGCGTGCCGTGCACCCGCTCACGGGTCGACCCCACGGGTGCGATCATGAGCTCGTCGGCGCCCGCGCGTGCGGCGAAATCCTGCAGGTAGTCGCGGACCGCGGGCCCGTCCCCTACCGCGGTGCAGCTGATCATGTGCAGGATCTGGCGACCGGCGGCCGACTCCATCACCATGTCCAGTTCCTCGTCGGAGAAATGCCGCCCGCGTCCGGCCATCAGCTTGACGCGCTGACGCCGGTAGTGCTGGAGCTCGCGGTCGGCGCGCCCGGTGTCGTCGTCGGCCACCACGTTCACGGCGGCGATCATGTACGGCTCGGCCAGCTGCTCACTGGGCTCGAAACGGTCGCGGTACACCGCCGAGGCCTGCTCGAGCGCATCGGGCGCGAAGTGCGAGGCGAACGCGTACGGCAGCCCGAACTTGGCGGCGAGTTGGGCCCCGAACAGCGAGGACCCGAGGATGTAGAGGGGGACCCTGGTGCCCCGGCCCGGGGTCGCGGTGATCCCGCGGGTCCGCGCGAGGTCGGAGGGGGAGTCCCCCAGGAATGCCTGCAGCTCGCGGACGTCGTCGGGGAAATGCTCGGCGGCCGACGGCTCGCGGCGCAGTGCGCGGATGGTCTGCGGGTCGGTGCCGGGGGCGCGACCGAGCCCCAGGTCGATGCGGCCCGGGTGCAGCTCGGCGAGCGTGCCGAACTGCTCGGCGATCACGATCGGCGAGTGGTTGGGCAGCATGACGCCGCCGGAGCCCAGCCGGATCCGCTCGGTCTGCGAGGCGATGTGCGCCATGAGCACCGCCGGCGCCGACGACGCGATGGAGCCCATGTTGTGGTGCTCGGAGTACCAGA
This sequence comes from Dietzia sp., assembly GCA_046289795.1. GTDB lineage: Bacteria > Actinomycetota > Actinomycetes > Mycobacteriales > Mycobacteriaceae > Dietzia. Next base: position 16,578 of record JBKBUP010000013.1, read on the forward strand.
CCCGCTCGTACCCCAGCTCCTCGGCCTTCTGCGCCAGCGCCACCGAGCCCTGCAATGCCTCACCGACGGACTGACCGGGACGGACGGAGGCGAAGTCGATCACGGAGAGGGGCATCGGGGAGGGGGTCATGACCGGTTCAACCCATGCCCCGCGGGGCCTATTCCGTCCCGCGTCCGGCCGGGGGCGGCACACTGGGGGTATGTCCGCACCCGGCTCCGGTTCCAGTTCCAGTTCCGTCGACATCGTGCACCTGGTCTCGGAGATGCGCAGGGCCGAACCGCTCGTGCACTGCCTCACCAACTCGGTGGTCCGCCAGATCACGGCCGACGTGCTACTGGCGGCCGGCGCTGCTCCGGCGATGGTCGACCACCCCGAGGAAGCCGCCGACTTCGCCTCGGTCGCCTCCGGGGTGCTGGTCAACGTGGGCAACCCGACAGCCGAACAGGTCGAGGGCATGCACGCCGCGATCGGCTCGGCGCGGAGGCACGGCACGCCGTGGGTCCTCGATCCGGTGGCGGTGGGCGGTCTGACGCTGCGCACCGGGCTGGCCACCGGCTGGCTCGACCACGTCCCCGCCGCGATCCGGGCCAACGCCTCGGAGATCGTCGCGCTGGCCGGCACCGGGGCCGGTGGACGGGGTGTGGACTCGACGCATGACGTCGCCGCCGCGCTGCCGTCCGCGCTGATGCTCGCCGAGCGCACCGGGGGCGTGGTCGCGGTGACGGGTGCGCAGGACGTCGTCGTCACCAATTCCGGCGGGTTGACGGTCGCCACCTGGATCACCTCGGGGCACCCGCTGCTGCAGAAGGTGATCGGCACCGGCTGCGCGCTCGGGGCGCTGACGGCCGCCTACCTGGGCGCGGCCCGGGCCGCCGGCCTCCCCGACCACGACGCGGTGGTGGCCGCCCACGCGCACGTCGGCGCGGCGGGGACGGCCGCGGGGCGCGTCGCCGCGGGCCCGGGCCTGTTCGCGGTGGCGTGGCTCGACGCGCTGTACACGCTCACGCCCGAGGAGATCGCGGACTCGGTCACGCTCCTCGACGCCACGCCGTGACCCACCCGGCCCCCGGGCGCCGCGCCTCCACCCCGGGAGGGAGCAGCGGCCGGGGAGGCGCCGTGGACTGGCGGTTGTACCTGGTCACCGACCCCCACCTCGGCGGCGGGCGCGACGCGGTTCCCGACATCGTGTTCCGGGCGGTGCTCGGCGGCGTGGGTGTGGTCCAGTTCCGGGACAAGGAGTGCGGGAGGGACAAGTGCGACGACGACGAGTTCGCCTCTCGAGCCGCAGCCGTGGCCGACGCCGCCCGACGGGCCGGAGCGCAGGTGGGCCGCGACGTTCCGGTGTTCGTCAACGACCGGCTGGACGTGGCGCGGGAGCTGGGGCTGCACCTGCACGTGGGACAGCGGGACGTGCCGTTCGCGCGGGCCCGCGCCGAGCTCCCGGGGCACCTGATGCTGGGGTTGTCGATCGAGTCCGATGAGCAGCTCGAGGCCGTGTCGGCCGGGCCCGCGCCCGACGTGATCGGGGTGAGCCCGGTCTGGGCCACCGCCACCAAGACAGACACCGCTGCGGCGCTCGGTCCGGAGGGAGCCGACCGCATCGCCCGCGCAGCTCTCCGACTGGGCGTCCCGGCGGTGGGCATCGGGGGGATCACCTCGGCGAACGTCGGCCTGCTCTCCGGAACCGCGCTCGACGGCGCGTGTGTGGTGTCGGCGATCATGGCCGCACGCGATCCACGGGCCTCGGCCGCCGATCTGCTCTCCCGCTGGGACCGGGCCCGCGGCTGAGTTCGCTCTAGCTGAACCGACCCCCGTCAGTTCTCCCAGGGGTGGCAGACGCCGAACCCGCCGTAGCCGGTACCGATCGTCGGATGCGTGGACAGTGTCAGCTCGTCCTGGTGGTCGTTGATCAGGTAGACGTAGCGGATCTCGGGTTGCGTCGGCCCCTCGTCGCCGGGTTCGAGCCGGAATCCGTGCGGCTCCACAGCTCTCAGCACCTCGTCCAGAGCCCGGTCCCAACCGGCGGGGTCCAGGGCATCGGGATGGCGCATCTCGCGGGCGTAGAACTTGCCGATCCCGGAGTCCATGGCACCGGTCGCGTCGCTGCGGCTGGGACAGGACACCTCCTGGGCCGCCCGCGTCTCCCTCCAGCCGTCCGCGCCGATTCCGCCCTCGAGAACCCGCCGGATCTCCGCCTGACCCGCCTCGAGTGCGGAGCGGGAACCCGGGACGTCGATCGTGGTGTCGAGCGGAACGTTCGCCGCGCCGATCGGGCCGGTACTGGTGGGAGGGGTCGGCGCCGGGTCGGACGAGATGCCTCCAGTGCAGCCCGTCGCAGCGACCAGCAACGGGGGAGCCAGCACCGCGTAGACAGACCGAAACCGCGTCACCACACCTATGGTGCCCGTACCGTCGGGCGCATGCAGGACAGCACCCCGGACCAGATCACGATGGTCGAATTCCCCAGCACCTCGATGTCGGCGACCACCGACTTCCTCGCGACCGTGTGCGGGTGGAAGCCCACCGTGTACGGGACGTCGTACACCGACCTCACCGGCGGTGGGATCGAGGTGGGGGTCCAGGGCGACGACGACGAACAGTCCCCGGCGCCGCTGATGGTGATCAAGGTGGCAGACCTGACCGAGGCCCGCGGACGGGTCGAGGCCGCGGGCGGTGTGGTGACCCTCGAGCCGTTCTCCTTCCCCGGCGGCCGGCGGTTCCACTTCCGCGAACCAGGTGGCAACGAGATGTCCATGTGGGTGCCCGAGTAGCCACTGGTCAGGCTGCTGCGTACTGCCGTCTCAGCCGACCGGTTCGAACCCCTCCGGCAACGCGAGCCTCGTGAGCTTGGCCGGGTTCGAGTGGAAGTAGACCCGTGTGACGTGGCCGTCGACAACACCCAGCTGGGCCACCCGCACGACCCCGCGGGAGACCACCGCCAGCGCGAACTCCCCGTTGACCTCGACCGGCGCGATCATGCCGTCGGACAGTTCGGTCGCCTTGATCAGGAAGTACGCACACTTGCGGGCCCCCACGATGTCCCGCCTCGCGGCGTTGACCTTCCCGTCGCTGTCCGAGACCACGCGGGCGTCCTCGGTGAGCACGCCGATCGTCTGCTGGAGGTCGCCGGCCAGGACGGCCTCGACCAACCGCGAGATCACCGCCTCCGACGCACGCTCCGGCGGACGCAGGTCGGTGTCCAACCGATGCCGGGCCCGGCTGACCCACTGGCGGACCGTGGGCACGGCCGCGCCCAGCGCCTCGGCGATCTCGGCGTAGGGCAGGGCGTAGGCCTCGCGCAGGACGAAGGCCGCGCGCTCGTCGGGGCCCAGCTGCTCGTAGGCCAACAGGACCGCGATCCGCAGGTCGTCGCGCTGCTCGGCCATTTCCTGGGGCAGCAGGGCGGTGTCGACGGGTTCGGGGAGCCACGCCCCCACGTAGTCCTCCCGCTTGCGTCGCCGCAGCCGGTCCAGGCACAGCCGCGTGGTGACGGTGGTGAGCCAGGCCTCGGGGTTGTCGGGCACCGAGCCCGGCTCGAGCCCGACCAGACGGGCCAGCGCCTCGTCGGCGGCGTCCTCGGCGTCGGCCCACGTCCCGGTGATGCGGTACCCCACCCCGAGTAGGCGCCCCCGGACCCGGTCGATCGCTGACCGGTCGAGCCAGGCGACCGCGCCGGCCGCCGTCACCTCGGGCGCACGGGATCGATGTCCTCCCGGCGGACGCCCCGCAGCGACCCCGGGTCCTTCCGGGTGACCACGGCGATCCGGTTCCATGCGTTGATGGTGACCACCTCCATCAGCAGCTGTCCAGTGCCCGCCTCGCCGCGATGACGGACCACGTCGTCCCAGAGCTCGTCGGAGACCGAGTCCTCGCCGTGGATGTGCGTGATCGCGTCCGCGAATCCCAGGACCGCGAGGTCGCCCGCGGGCAGCTCGTCGGCGTGGGCGGGCCAGTCCTCGGCGGCGAGGATCCGGGTGTCGTCCCAGCCGTCCCGGCGGGCGTCACGGCGGTGCATCGCGGTGCAGAATCGGCAACCGTTCACCGCCGAGACACGGAGTCGGATGAGGTGGCTGTCGGAGCGGGAGACCCGGGCCCGGGTGTAGGCCTCGAGTGCCAGCATGGGCGCCATCGCCCCCGCGCTGACCTGTTTGCGCTGTCCGTGATCGTTCCGGTGTGTACTCATACCCCTTCGACGCACCGGCGTCCCCGGATGTGACAGCGGATGGGTGCGATCACCTATGGCGATCTGAGGAGTCCCCTCCTAGCCTGGACGCATGACCGACCCCGACGATCTGCTGCTCTCTGACACCGAGCGCCTGCACGCGCTCACCGCCCTCGGCGACCACTACGCGTCGGGCCGCCTCGACGACCCCGAGTTCCACTCCCGTTCTGGCGACGTCGCCGCTGCGCGCACCCTGGGTCAGCTACGCGGGTCGTTCAGCGATCTGCCGGGGGGCATGCCCCTGAGCAGCGTTGACGGCATGATCGTCCAGTCCGCCACGGCGGGGGGTGGCGAGCTGGTGCGCACCTCGTCGTCGTCGTCACCCGCGGTGTCGGACCCGGACCGCGAGCTCCAGGATCTGCGCAAGCGCGGCAGGACGGTGGAGACGCTCGACGGGCTGGTCCTGGGAGCGACGCTGGTCGCGTTCCTCATTCTGCAGTTCGTGGTGGGCTGGGACTACGCGTGGATCGTGTGGCCCTCATTGGTGCTGACCCTGGGGGTGCCGCGCGCGATCATGCAGTTCTCCGACTCGGACGAGGAGCTCTACGAGGAGCTCAAGGAGTCCGACGACGAAGCCCGCAAGGAACGCCTCCGTGCGGCCACCGAGCGGATCCGCGAGCTCGGCGACGGGCGTGAGCGCCGCTAGGTCTCCTCGAGCGCGACGCCCTTGCGCTCCGGGAGGGTGAAGGCGGCCAGGGCGGCCACGACGAAGGCCACCGCGAACACACCGAAGACCATCGCGGTGCCGCCCGCACCCAGCATCACCGGGACGAGCAGCGGCGCGATGATCGAGGCGATCCGCCCGAATGCCGCCGCCGCGCCGGTGCCGGACCCGCGGGTCGTGGTGGGGTACATCTCGGGGCCGATCGCGTACAGCGCGCCCCACGCTCCGAGGTTGAAGAACGACAGCGCCATTCCCGCGGCGATGATCGTGGCCGGCGTGCCCGCGAGGCCGAACAGTCCCGCGGCCACCGCCGATCCGGACAGGAACACCGCGAGGGTGACCCGGCGGCCCCACACCTCGATGAGCCACGCCGCCACCGCATACCCCGGCAGCTGGGCGAGCGTGATGATGAGCGTGTACCCGAAGGACCTCACCAGGTCGAAACCCTGGGAGACCAACAGGCTGGGCAGCCAGATGAACGCACCGTAGTAGGAGAAGTTGATCCCGAACCACACGATCCACAACGCGCCGGTCCGCCTGCGCAGTCGCGGGGACCAGATCGACTCGCGGGGGGCCTCCCCGCGGGCGGACTCCTCGACCGGAGCTGTCGCGGCGGTGTTCGCAGCGGACTCTGCGGCAGTCGGCGCGGCGGGCGGTTCGACGCCCGCCGAGGCCTCGAACTCGCGGACGATCTGCTCGGCCTCGTCCACCCGGCCCCTGGACTCCAGGAACCGCACCGACTCGGGCAGGCCGAACCTGATCACCAGCGCGTAGGCGGCCGGGACCAGGCCTACTGCCAGCGCCCAGCGCCACCCGTCGTCACCGGTCGGGACAACGAAGTACCCGATGAGCGCCGCCATGATCCAGCCGACGGCCCAGAACCCCTCGAGGATCACCACCACCCTGCCGCGGATCCGGCGGGGTGCGAACTCGCTGACCAGCGTGGACGCGACCGGCAGCTCGGCGCCCAGCCCGAGCCCCACGACGAAGCGCAGGACGATGAGCACGGCGATGCCGGTCGACAGTGCCGCCGCGCCCGTGGCCAGGCCGTAGACCAGGAGCGTGGCGGCGAAGACCTGGCGGCGGCCGATCCTGTCCGCGAGCAGCCCGCCCAGCGCCGCGCCGATGGCCATGCCCACGAACCCGATCGAGCCGATCCAGGACAACTCGGTGGGGGTGAGCGCCCAGTGCACGGCCAGCGCGGCCATGACGAACGAGATGAGGCCGACGTCCATGGCGTCCAGCGCCCAACCGACCCCGGATCCGAGCAACAGCTTGCGGTGCTTGCGGGTGAACGGCAGGCCGTCGAGGCGCTCCGTGCGTGTGGTCATGCGCGACAACGCTACTCCTGGCCCGGCGGGTGTCTCACGCGCGCGGGGACGGCCGACACCGCGAAGCGGCACCCTCCCGCCGGTTCCCCACGGCGCCCTCCGCCGAGTGGTCGCAAATGGCGCCTGACCAGGAACGCCACCACGGGAAACGTGATCGGAAGTGACCACGCGAGGGCACGGTCTCACCGGGGGACGGCAGCCGTGGGGTGCCGGAGAATTCTCCACGGGTCTGGACTTGGACCATTGTCCGGGTAGCCTGGAGGAGCATGTGTTCTGGATCACAAGATGGGGAGTGCCTCGTGGACACCACTGATCACGCAAGCCCGGGCGGGGCCGACTTCGACGTCGTCATCCGCGGCGGGATCGTCTACGACGGAACCGGCACACCTGGCGTCCGTTCCGACGTCGGAATCCGGTCCGGCGTCATCGCGGCGGTGAGCCCCGAGCCGCTCCCGGTCTCTCCCGACACTCGCGTCATCGAGGCCCACGGCAAATGGGTGACGCCCGGCTTCGTCGACACCCACACCCACTACGACGTCGAACTGCTCGTCTCCCCCGGGCTGGGCGAGTCGGTCCGCCACGGCGTCACCACCGTGCTCGTGGGCAACTGCTCGATCTCCGGGGTGTACTCGGACACCGTCGACGTCGCCGACCTGTTCAGCCGCGTGGAGGCCCTGCCCCGGGACGCCGTACTGGAGGCACTCGAGCGCACGAAGTCCTGGTCGGATCCGGCGGCGTGGCGGCGCGCGGTCGAGGCCCTGCCGCTGGGGCCCAACGTGGCGAGCTTCCTCGGCCACTCCGACGTGCGCGCCTCGGTGATGGGACTCGGCCGGGCGACCGATCCCACGCACTCCCCCAGCCGGGACGAGTTGCGTGAGATCGACCGGCGGGTCAACTCCGCGCTCGACGAGGGCTTCCTCGGGGTCTCCACCATGACCAACCCGTGGGACAAGATGGACGGCGACCGCTACCGTTCCCGGACCCTGCCCTCCACCCACGCCTCCTGGAAGGAGTTCCGGCGCATCAGCCGGGTGCTCCGAAGGCGCGACCGCGTCCTGCAGGGCGTACCCAACCTCAACACCAAGGTGGACGTGGCCTTCTACGCCGCCACCAGCACCGGGCTCTTCCGCAAGCCGCTGCGGGTCTCGCTCCTCGCCGCCGCGGACACCCTCGCCGAGCCGTGGGTCAACCGCATCTTCCGGCCCATCGCCTGGGCCGCCAACACCCTGGGCAAGGGCAGGTTCGTGTGGCAGCACCTGCCCACCACGTTCAAGGTGTGGGCCGACGGGATCGACCTGGTGGTCTTCGAGGAATTCGGCTCCGGGCGTGAGGCCCTGCACCTGGTGGACGAGATGGCCCGCACCGACCTGCTCGAGCAGGAGACCTACCGTCGCTGGTTCCGGGAGGACTTCGAGAAGCGGTTCAGCCCTCGGGTCTGGCACCGCGACTTCGACGACGCACTGATCGTGGCCTGCCCCGACGAGTCACTGGTCGGCCAGACCGTCGGCGACGTGGCCCGGGCACGGAAGCTGCACCCGGCCGACGCCTACCTCGACCTGGTGGTGGAGTACGGCACCGACCTCCGCTGGACCACCACCATCGCCAACGCGCGCGAGAAGGTCGCCAACCGGCTCGCGCGGACGCCCGGCATCACCATCGGGTTCTCGGACGCGGGGGCGCACCTGCGCAACATGGCCTTCTACAACTTCGGCGTCCGACTGCTGGAGCGGGTGTACGAGGCGGATCGCCGCGGCAAGCCGTTCCTGTCCGTCGAGGAGGCCGTGTTCAAGCTCACCGGCGAACTCGCCGACTTCTACCGACTCGACGCCGGCCGGATCGCGCCCGGCCGGCGCGCGGATGTGGTGGTGATCGACCCGGCCGGCCTCGACGGCGAGTCGCTGGGGTACCACGAGGAGGCGATGCCCGAGCTCGGTGGCATCCACCGCATGGTCAACCGCAACGACCGGGCGGTGGCCGCCACGATCATCGGCGGCCACGTTGTGTGGGAGGACGGGGAGTTCGCCGAGGGCTTCGGCAGCCAGCTCGCCGCGGGACGGTTCCTGCCCTCCGGCGAGAGTGTGGGACCGCGCACGAGTTCGAAGGTCGCACTCTGAGGAACCGGACCGCCATCGTGTTGGGCTGCGGCGGCACGATCGGTGGAGCGTGGACGATCGCGGCGCTGTACGCCCTCGCCGAACAGACCGGCCTCGACCCCCGTGACGCCGACGTCCTGCAGGGCACGTCCGCGGGCGCGGAACTGGTGACAATG
>JBKBUP010000139.1:0-7385 GCA_046289795.1 Dietzia sp.
GAGGCCCTGGACAGCGCGCGTTCCGGTCACATGACCGACATCGTCGCGACCATCCAACGCGAGCAGGACGAGATCATCCGCAACCCCCACGCCGGTGTCCTGGTGGTCCAGGGCGGGCCGGGGACGGGCAAGACCGCCGTGGCCCTGCACCGCGCGGCCTACCTGCTCTACACGCACCGTCGCAGACTCGATCGCAGTGGAGTCCTCATCGTCGGGCCCAACGCGCGGTTCCTCGACTACATCGCGCGGGTCCTGCCCTCCCTCGGCGAGTCGGGTGTCGTGCTCCGAACCCTCGCCGACCTCTACCCCGGGGTCCGGGCCACCGGCTCCGAGACGCTCCGCGGCGAGGAGGTCAAGGGCTCCGGCGACATGGTCGACATCCTCAAGGCCGCCGTACGCGCCCGCCAGTTCGCCCCGGAGACGGACGTCGTGGTGCGGTGCGAGGGACACGACCTCGTTCTCACACCCGCGGCGGTGCGCGCCGCCCGCGGCCGGGCCCGGATGACGCGCCGCCCGCACAATCAGGCGCGCTCCACGTTCGCGGCGAGGATCATCGACGCACTCACGGAGCAGTACGTGGCCGCCCTGACCGATCCGGTGGGGCACGCGGAGGACGCGGCCTGGTCCCCCGACGGCGACGGGGTCGGGGATCTCGGCGACCCCGCCCGTCCACTGTTGGACGCGGAGGATCGCGCGGCACTGCGCACCGAGGTCGAAGGTGCGCCGGAGGTCCTCGCCGCTATCGACGAGTGGTGGCCCACACTGCGGCCGGAGCAGTTGCTGGCCGACCTGTTCTCCAGTCGCGAGCGCATCTCCGAGGCGGCCGGCGACTACGTGGCCGAGGATCAGGCGGCTCTACTCCGCGAGGACGGCGCTGCGTTCTCGGTCGCCGACGTGCCGCTCCTCGACGAGCTGGCCGAATTGCTGGGCGAGGACCCCGCCGCGGACGGTAGCGAAGCGGACCGCGCCTGGGCCGAACAGGTACGCCAGGCGGAGGAGGCACTCGAGATCCTCACCGGGTCGGCGGTCCAGGACATCGAGGACGACCTGGACCCGGAGGTCCTCATGGCCTACGACGTCGTCGATGCCGAGTCCCTCGCCCGGCGGCACAGCGCGGACTCCGACCTCACCGTCGCGGATCGCGCCGGTTCGGACCGGACGTGGGCGTTCGGCCACGTGATCGTCGACGAGGCGCAGGAGCTGTCCGCGATGGCGTGGCGAGTGTTGATGCGCCGCTCCCCCAACCGCTGGATGACCCTTGTCGGGGACGTCGCCCAGACCTCCAGTCCGGCGGGCATCGACTCGTGGGGCGACGCGCTGTCGCCCTACGTGGACGACCGATGGGTCCTCTGCGAACTCACCGTCAACTACCGCACCCCCGAGACCGTCTCCGCGGTGGCGGAGTTGGTGCTCGCGCAGATCGACCCGGGTGCGACCTCGCCTCGGCCGGTACGCGCGGGGCGCCGTCCGGTGGCGTGGGTCGAGACGGAGGCCGGCTCGGTGGGCAGGGTGGTGGCCGAGGAGCTCTCACTCGTGCCGGAGGAGCGTGCCGTGGCCGTGCTCCTCCCCGATGGTCTCGAGCGCGAGAACGCGGCCGGGATCGCCGCCCTGAGGGACACCGTCTCCCTGACGCGACCCGATACCTCGGTCCTCCCGCTGGCCCTGGCCAAGGGACTGGAGTTCGACGTGGTCGTGGTGGTGGATCCGGAGCACGTCATCGAACGATCGCCGCAGGGGCTCCAGGATCTCTACGTCGGGGCCACGCGTGCCACCCAGGAACTCATCCTGGTCCAGCCGGGCCGCTTCGGCCCACTGCTCTCGCTGATCCGCGAGACCGTCACGGACGACGCACAGGAGCTCACCGCATGAGCATCAATCCGCTACGTATCTCGGCCGCCTCGGCGTTGTTCGCACTCGTCGCGGTGAGTACGGGATGCGCACCCGCGGACGATGCCACCGACCGGACCGTGAGGGCGGAGACCGCCGGGCAGGGTGCCGACACCGCGGAGCGGGAGCCGGACGGCGGCAGCGCGAGAGGCCCCGCCAGGAACGGCGACGAGCAGGCCTTCCTCGACGATCTGACCTCGATCGGACTACCCACCGAGATGACGGCGTCCACCACCGTGGAGGTGGGGATCGGGATCTGCCGGAGCATCGCCGACGGAGCCGACACCGACACGATCCTCGATCGGATCCGCCCGCTCACCAGCGCGATCGCCGCTCAGGACGCAGAGCGCGATACCGCCGAGGTGGGCCGGGCCATCATCGACGCCAGCCGGGCCCACCTCTGCGACTGAGCGCTCTGAGCGTCCGGACTCAGGTCGTGTGGACGATGAGCACGTCGCAGACGGCCCGGCGGGCCGCGTCTGCGGGCACCGACCCGAGGAGACGGCCGGTCAGCGAGTTCAGGCCCTTGTTCCCCACGACGAGCAGGTCCGCCTCCACCTCGTTGGCCAGCTTCATGAGTGATTCGACAGGCGCCCCCTTGACGGTGCGCGCCTCCACAGTGGACGCCCCTGCGGCGACCGCCCTGTCGCGGGCGGTGCGCACGATGTCCTCGGCCGGGTTGTCACCGCGGATCTGGTAGGCGTCGTCGCCCAGCTGATCGGCGGCCTGGCTGACCGAACGCGGATCGGCGGGCACGTACGCGCAGGCGATCACGAGGGTCGCGGACTCGTCGGCGGCAAGTGACGCGGCACGATCGACGGCCCGGTAGGACGACTCCGAGCCGTCCGTACCCACGACCACCTTCTTGTAGGCGCTCAATTCTCTTCCTCTCGTCGGCAACAAGTTCTACCCAGCGTAGTGCGAGTGGGTCCCCGCCGTGCCCGGTAAGCGCCCGATGTCACAGCGACGGGTCAGTCGATACCCGCCTCGCGCATCCCCTTGAGTTCTTTGCGCAGCTCGGCGATCTCGTCCCGGAGTCGCCCCGCCAACTCGAACCGAAGGTCCGTGGCGGCCGACATCATCTGCTCGGTCATCTCGCCGATGAGCTTCTCGAGTTCCTTGCGAGGTCGTGCCGATCCGCCCGCCACCCGTGCACCGACGAGCTCGGGCCGGTCCCGCGGGTCGGACGACGACGCCTCGCTCTTCTCCTCGCCGACCCGGTCGAGGATGTCTGCGATCTTCCTCCGCAGTGGCTGCGGGTCGATCCCGTGCTCGGTGTTGTACGCGACCTGCTTCTCTCGCCGGCGGTCGGTCTCCTCGATAGCCTGCCGCATCGCGTCGGTGACGGAGTCCGCGTACATGTGGACCTCGCCGGAGACGTTGCGAGCCGCACGGCCGATGGTCTGGATGAGCGAGGTGGCCGAGCGGAGGAAGCCCTGCTTGTCAGCGTCGAGGATCGCCACCAGCGAGACCTCGGGCAGGTCGAGTCCCTCCCGGAGGAGGTTGATGCCCACCAGGACGTCGTACTCGCCGCGGCGCAGGTCCCGGAGCAGCTCCACCCGCTGCAGGGTGTCGATCTCCGAGTGCAGGTAGCGCACGCGCACCCCGAGCTCCAACAGGTAGTCGGTGAGGTCCTCGGACATCTTCTTGGTCAGGGTCGTCACCAGTACCCGCTCGTCGCGATCCGCCCGCTCGCGGATCTCACCGAGGAGATCGTCGATCTGCCCCTTGGTGGGCTTGACGACTATCTTCGGGTCCACCAGCCCGGTGGGCCGGATGACCTGCTCGACGAACTCGCCCCCGGTCCGCCCCATCTCGTACTTGCCGGGGGTGGCCGAGAGGTACACGGTCTGGCCGACCCGGTCGGAGAACTCCTCCCAGGTGAGCGGACGGTTGTCGAGCGCTGACGGCAGCCTGAACCCGAAGTCCACGAGGTTGCGCTTGCGCGAGGCGTCGCCCTCGAACATGGCGCCGATCTGCGGCACGGTGACGTGCGACTCGTCGATCACGGTGAGGAAGTCCTCGGGGAAGTAGTCGATCAGCGTCGCCGGGGAGCTGCCCGCCGCGCGCCCGTCGATGTGCCGCGAGTAGTTCTCGATCCCGGAACAGAAGCCCACCTGCTGCATCATCTCGATGTCATAGGAGGTCCGCATCCGCAGGCGTTGCGCCTCGAGGAGCTTGCCCTGGTTCTCCAGCTCCGCGAGCCTCCCCTCCAACTCCTCCTCGATCGAAGCGATGGCCCTGGCCATGCGATCGGGACCGGCCACGTAGTGGGTGGCCGGGAAGATCCGGACCTCCTCGACCTTCCGCACCACGTCCCCGGTCAACGGGTGGATGTAGTACAGCGCGTCGACCTCGTCACCGAAGAACTCGATGCGGACGGCGAGTTCCTCGTAGGTGGGGATGATGTCGACCGTGTCGCCCTTCGCCCGGAACGTCCCCCGCGTCATCGAGACGTCGTTACGCTCGTACTGCACGTCCACCAGCAGGCGCAGGAGTCGGTCGCGCTCGACCTCCTGACCGACGGACAGCGCCACGGACCGGTCGAGGTAGGACTGCGGGGTCCCGAGGCCGTAGATACACGAGACGGAACTGACGACGACGACATCGCGCCTGGAGAGCAACGACGACGTCGCGGAGTGCCGGAGCCTCTCCACGTCGTCGTTGATGGACGAGTCCTTCTCGATGAAGGTGTCCGTCTGCGCGATGTAGGCCTCGGGTTGGTAGTAATCGTAGTAGGAGACGAAGTACTCGACAGCGTTGTTGGGGAGCATCTCCCGCAGCTCGTTGGCGAGCTGCGCGGCGAGGGTCTTGTTGGGGGCCATCACCAGCGTCGGGCGCTGGACCTGCTCGATGAGCCATGCCGTCGTGGCGGACTTACCGGTACCGGTGGCTCCGAGCAGCACGATGTCCCGCTCCCCCCGCCCCAGCCGCTCGGTGAGCTCGGCGATCGCGGCCGGCTGGTCCCCGGACGGGATGAACTCACTGACCACCTCGAACCGGTCGGTGGTCCGTTCGACGTCCCCGATAGGACGAAACTCCGAGTAGGACAGCACGGTCGGGTCGGCGGGGACCCCGTCGTCGGGGATCTCGGTCGCGAATGCCATACCCTCAGCCTACGAGGCGAGGCTCACCCCCGCCCTACAGCGATGCCCCTCGGATGTCAGAGGCGGCAACTACCCTTCGCTCAAGCTCGCTACCCCTCTGCTGTCTCGTCTGGAGAACCCCGTGGCCTCGACCCTCCCTCGTCGTCGTACCGATCGTCCCCGGCCCGATCGTCCCCGGCTCTGGACCCGGCCGTTCGCGACGGCGACCGCCGCAACACTCGCGGCAGGTGCGCTCACCGTCCTGTCCCCCGTCGCCGCCGCCGCGCCCTGTGACCCGTGGCCCCCGGCCGGCGGGGCCGGCGGAGGCTCCGGCTCCGGATCCGGATCCCTCGGGACACCTGCCGATACTCCAGCCACCCCGTGGGCGACCGGGGACAGCGGTTACATCCCCGTCCTGCAGGGACGCACCACGACGGTGGAGTTGCTCACCGGACCCACCAGTCCCAACAAGACGGTCGAACGCTTCGGGATCTCCGGCACCGACCTGGGGATCCTCTGGGAGAACGGCGACGCCTCCAGACCGCAGGTGTTGATGGCTCTCGGCGACACCATGGGCGACTGCAGTGTTCCGGGAGACCAGTGGCGCAGCAACATCCTGTTCCGCTCGTCCGACCGCACCCTGTCGGACGGGATGCGTATCGACGACGCGCCGATGGAGGGGCCGGGATTGGCCAAGTCCATCCTCCCCCGCTCCGGTCTGCCCGGGGAGGTCACGGTGATCCCGACCGCGGGTGTGCAGGTGGACGGCACCCAGTACCTGCGCTACATGTCCGTGGCCAGCTGGGGTGCCCCCGGCGAGTGGATCACCAACTACTCCGCGCTCGCGGCGTCGGAGGACAACGGGGAGAACTGGACGCCCGTGTCGGGCACCGCGCGCACGGGCACGGGGAGTGCTCGGCTCATCCCGCCGTCCCTGGGCGCCCCGCACACCACCCATACCGCCGGTCAGATGAGCGCGTTCCTCGAGCATGACGGGTACGTCTACGAATACCTGACCCCGTCGGGCCGCAGTGGTGCCGCGACCCTCGCCCGGGTCCCCGCGAGCTCGATCGAGGACATGTCGGCCTACACATTCTGGAACGGGACCGGGTGGGTGGCGGACCACCGGGCCACCGCCACGGTGATCCCCGCCCGCGTGAGTGAGCTCTCCGTGTCGTGGAGCCCGCGGCTGGGTCGCTTCATCGCTCTGTACACCAACGGGAACAACGACATCGTCATGCGGCAGGCCGCGACCCCCGAGGGGCCCTGGTCGGGCGAGGACATCCTGCTGTCGTACGCTCACGTGCCCACCCTGTACGGCGCGTTCATCCACCCCTGGAGCCCGGCGGTCGAGACGGTGGGCTCGGACCTGTACTTCACCATGTCCACCTGGGACGCCTACAACGTCTTCCTCATGAAGACCGACCTGAACCGGATCCCGGCGCGGACCCTGCCGGACCCCAACGCCCGGATGCGCACCGCCGACGACAGTTGGACCCGTGACACCCCCGATCCGGCGGAGACCGGTGAGACCGTGCTCGTCGATCGTCTCCCGATCCCGGGGGCCTGAGATGAACCGCGCGCTATCGCGGCTGGCCGCGACGGGGCTGATCGCGGTGACGGCGTCCGTCGCCACGTTGGCCACCACCGGGGTCGGCACCGCCACGGCCGGCCCGTGCAGCGAGATGTTCGGCAACTTCGGGTCCCTGCTCGAGAACCAGACCGGCGCCGGCATGGCGGGGGGTTCGCTGGGGTCTCTCGGTTCGGGTTCCTCCGGCTCGCTCGGGTCCGCCTCGCGGGCCATGGGCTCGGCGGACCGCTCGGGCTCACTCGTGCAGCAACTGGAGACCGGGTCCCTGGGCAACGGACTCTCCGGCTCCCTGAACCCGGTGACCGGATCCGTCTACGGGATGCCCCCGTGGATCACCGGGGAGGAGGGCACCGTCCCCGTCCTCCGCGGTCCAACGCAGTTCCTCCAGCTCGTCACCGGGCCCACGAGTCCCACCGAGTCGATCAGCCGCTACGGGGTGGCCGGAACCGATCTCGGCATCATGTGGGACAACGGTGACGCCACAGATCCACAGATCCTCATGGCGTTCGGCGACACCATGGGTGACTGCACCGTCCCGGGTAGCCAGTGGCGGTCGAACGTCCTGTTCCGGTCCCGTGACGACGACCTGTCGGACGGAGTGACCATCGACTCCGCGGCGACCGGTCCGGACGGTCTGGCCAAGTCCCTCGTTCCCCGTTCCGGACTACCCGGGGAGGTCACCATCATCCCGACCGCGGGTATCTCGGTGGAGGGGGTCCAGTACCTGCGCTTCATGTCGGTCGCCAACTGGGGTCAACCGGGTTCGTGGACCACCAACTACTCGGGGTTGGCCTACTCCACGGACAACGGCGAGAACTGGA
>JBKBUP010000140.1:0-7364 GCA_046289795.1 Dietzia sp.
GGAGGAGGGCATCCGCTTCGCCGAATGCCTGTCGCCGCTCGCCATCGAGGTCGACGGCTTCGGCATGGCCTCCGGCGCCCGCTTCGAGCGCGTCGAGATCGACGAGAACGGCCGCCGCCGGGCGACCGGCGACGGCGACACCGTCCTGCTCCGGGTGGATCAGACCGGGGCCGCCTGCCACAACGGCACCGACAGCTGCTTCGACACCGACACACTCCTCGGGGAGGAATGAGCTCGTGCCCTTCATCCAGATAAACCAGCTCGACGGGATGGATCCGCAGTCCAAGGCCCGGGTGATCGAGGCCGTCACCGCCGCCTACGCCGAGGCCGCGGGCAAGGATCCGGCCAAGGTGTGGGTGCACGTCAACGACATGCCGCACGACTCGTTCGGGATCGGCGGCCGGGTCGTCGGATGAGCACCAGGACCACCACCTTCGAGCAGTTCCGGGCGCTCGCCTCGGGCCACCGCGTCGTGCCCGTGGTGCGCACGGTGCTCGCCGACTCGGAGACGCCGCTCTCCGCGTACGACAAACTCGCGGCCGACCGACCCGGAACCTTCCTGCTGGAGTCGGCCGAACACGGTCGGTCGTGGTCGAGGTGGTCGTTCATCGGCTGTGGGGCGGCCGCGGCGCTGACCGTCGACGAGGCGGGTGAGGCCATGTGGCTGGGGCACGTACCCGCGGGGGCGCCGACGGGCGGCGATCCGCTCGAGGCCCTCCGCCGGACGCTCGACCTGCTGCGGACCGACCAGATCGCGGGCCTCCCGCCACTGACGTCAGGGTTGGTCGGCTACCTCGGGTACGACATCGTGCGCCGACTCGAGCGCATCACCCCTGACACCACCGACGACCTGCACGTCCCGGAGCTCGTCCAGATGCTGGCCACCGACCTGGCCGCGTTCGACCACCACGAGGGACGCATCCACCTGATCGCCAACGCCGTCAACTGGGACGGTGGTGACGAACGGGTCGAGGAGGCCTACGCCGACGCGGTGGCCCGGGTGGACTCGATGACAGCGAGGCTCGCGGCTCCCGGCGCCGGCGGGGTCAGCGTGTTCGACACCCCGGATCCGCAGATGCGCCGTCGCACGGACGAGGCGACCTACCACGCGCGGGTGGCGGACATCATCGAGCAGATCTACTCCGGTGAGGCCTTCCAGGTGGTGCTCAGCCAGCGCTTCGAGGTCGACACCTCCGCCTCGCCGAGGGACATCTACCGCATCCTGCGCACCACCAACCCGAGCCCCTACATGTACCTGATGACCGTCCCGGACGGCACGGGTGACGACGGCTTCGGGGGCACCGCGTTCACCATCGTCGGATCGAGCCCCGAGGCACTGGTCAAGGTGCAGGACGGACTGGCCACGACCCACCCGATCGCCGGGACCCGGCCGAGGGGGGACGACGACGAGCACGACGTCCTGCTGGCCAAGGACCTCGTTGAGGACGCCAAGGAGAACGCAGAGCACCTGATGCTGGTCGATCTCGGTCGCAACGACCTCGGTCGGGTCTGCGAGCCCGGTTCCGTCGTGGTGACCGAGTTCCGCCAGGTCGAGCGGTACAGCCACGTCATGCACCTGGTCTCCACCGTGACGGGCCGCCTGGGGGAGGGACGTACGGGCATCGACGCCGTGACGGCCTGTTTCCCGGCCGGCACCCTGTCGGGTTCGCCCAAACCCCGCGCGCTGCAGATCATCGAGGACCTCGAGGACACCCGTCGTGGGGTCTACGGGGGAGTGGTCGGCTACGTGGACTTCGCGGGCAATGCCGATCAGGCCATCGCCATCAGGTCCGCGTTGCTGAAGGACGGCACCGCCTACGTCCAGGCCGGGGCCGGGATCGTGGCCGACTCCGTCGCGGCGTCGGAGGACGAGGAGTGCCGCAACAAGGCCATGGCCGTCCTCCGGGCCGTCGCAGCGGCCGACACGCTGAGGCCCGCGGGAACCGCGGGTGGCGCGGGCGCGGAAGGGGAGAACCGGTGACCCAGAGTTCCCGGCTCCGCCTCCCCGTCGTCCTGCTGCTCGTCGGCGCCGCCCTGTTGTGGATCGCCTCCCGGATGGTGTGGTTGGACGTGGTCGCGTTCAACGACCAGTCGGGTGAGGCGCGGCGCAGCCTGACGGGCGCGGAGTGGCAGCCGGCGCTGGTCCCGTTGGCGTTGGGCGCCCTCGCCGCGGTGGCGGCGGTCGCGCTGGTCCGGGGAACCGGGGCGCGAGCGGTCGGTGCCGTCATCACCCTCCTGGGCCTGGCCACCGGCGCGCTGCTGGCCTCGACGGTCGGCAGCGTGGACGAGAGCCGGGTCCACTCGGCGGTGACGAGCGAGGAGGAGCTCGGCCGCACCAACGCGGGACCCGGGACGGCCGACGCACAGGCGGTGCCGGAGTGGTCGGAGATCACCGAGATCTCGACCCGGTCGCCCGGCCCGGCGCTCACCGGTGCCGGCGCGCTGGCGCTCGTCGCCGCGGGCGTCGTCCCGTTGATCTGGCCGGCCCGGAAGGTGCGTCGCGATGACCGCTACGTGACCCCGGCGGCGCGCCGCGGGGATCCGGAGCCCGGTGAGGCCACCGCGGATACCGGCCGCGACCTGTGGCAGGAACTCGACGACGGGCGCGATCCCACCGGCTGAGCGACCGGGGACGGGCCCGATTCTCAGAACCCCGCCCGCTGCCTCTATTGTTGATCTCGATCACACTTCTTGCCCGATCACTGCAGAGGGAGGTCACGGTGGGTACCGTGCTCGACTCGATTATCGACGGGGTCCGCGAGGACGTCGCGGCCCGCCAGGCCCTCATCGACCTCACCGCGGTCAAGAAGGCGGCCCAGTCGGCGCCTGAACCGCGTGACGCACTCAAGGCACTCCGCGGCGCCGGGGTCGGCGTCATCGCCGAGGTCAAGCGTGCCAGCCCCTCAAAGGGGCAACTGGCCGAGATCCCCGATCCCGCGGTGCTGGCCCGGATGTACGAGGAGGGCGGGGCCCGCATCATCTCGTGCCTGACCGAGGAGCGCCGCTTCAACGGCAGCCTGGCGGACCTGGACGCCGTCCGTCGCGCGGTCGACATCCCGGTGCTCCGCAAGGACTTCGTGGTGGGGCCGTACCAGATCCACGAGGCCCGGGCGCACGGCGCGGACCTGGTCCTGCTCATCGTGGCCGCGCTCGAGCAGGACGCACTGGTGTCCCTTCTGGACCGCACCGAGTCGCTCGGGATGACGGCCCTGGTGGAGGTGCACACGGAGGAGGAGGCGGACCGTGCCCTGGAGGCCGGCGCCACCGTCATCGGTGTCAACGCCCGCAACCTCAAGACCCTCGAGGTCGACCGCGACGTGTTCTCCCGCATCGCACCCGGCCTCCCGTCCGGGGTGGTGAAGATCGCCGAGTCCGGCGTCCGGGACGCTTCCGATCTCCTGGCGTACGCCAGCGTGGGTGCGGACGCCGTGCTCGTCGGCGAGGGCCTGGTGACCAAGGGCGACCCGCGCGCGGCATGCAACGCCCTGGCCACGGCAGGTTCGCACCCGTCCTGCCCGCAGGGACCCCGCTAGGCCCCCGTCGCACGCTTCCGGCAGACTGGGAGCCGTGAATTCTAACGAGCTGACACCGCTGCCCTCGATGGGAGACGTGCTCCGGACGACCACCGGACACGAGCCCGACCAGCGAGGCCACTGGGGCGCGTTCGGAGGGCGCTATGTGCCCGAGGCGCTCATGGCGGTCGTCGACGAGGTGGCCGACGCCTATGCCAAGGCCCGCGCCGACGACGCCTATCTGGACGAGCTGGACCGTCTCCAGCGTGACTACTCGGGTCGGCCGTCACCGCTGTACGAGGCGGGGCGTTTCGGGGCCGAGATCGGCGCACGTGTCTTCCTCAAGCGTGAGGATCTCAACCACACCGGTTCGCACAAGATCAACAACGTGCTCGGGCAGGTGCTGCTGGCGCACCGCATGGGCAAGAAGCGCGTCATCGCCGAGACCGGTGCCGGACAGCACGGCGTCGCCACCGCCACGGCCTGCGCGTTGCTCGGCCTGGAGTGCAAGATCTTCATGGGTGCGGTGGACGTCCGACGTCAGGCGCTCAACGTCGCACGGATGCGTCTTCTCGGCGCCGAGGTCGAGGCCGTGGAGGTCGGCTCCGCGACTCTCAAGGACGCCATCAACGAGGCAATGCGCGACTGGGTCTCCCGGGCGGACGACACCTACTACGCGTTCGGCACCGCCGCCGGCCCGCACCCGTTCCCCGCGATGGTCCGTGACTTCCAGCGGATCGTGGGCACCGAGGCCCGCGCCCAGATCCTGGACCGGACCGGACGACTGCCCGACGCCGCCGTGGCGTGCGTGGGTGGTGGGTCCAATGCGATCGGGCTGTTCCACCCGTTCATCGACGACCCTGAGGTCCGCCTGGTGGGCTGCGAGGCGGGCGGCGACGGCGTGTCGTCCGGTCGCACCGCCGCGACCGTCAACGCGGGCCGGCCGGGCGTCTTCCAGGGGTCGTACGCACACCTCATGCAGGACGAGGACGGCCAGACCATCGAATCGCATTCGATCTCGGCCGGCCTGGACTACCCGGGGGTCGGGCCGGAGCACTCGTATCTGTCCGACATCGGTCGGGCCGAGTACCGCCCGGTGACCGACACCCAGGCGATGGACGCGTTCGCCCAACTGTGCCGGACCGAGGGGATCATCCCCGCGATCGAGTCCGCCCACGCGATCGCCGGAGCCGCGCAACTCGCCGCCGAGGGCGTCGGCCTGATCCTGGTCAACGTGTCGGGTCGGGGTGACAAGGACGTCGATACGGCGGCCCGGTGGTTCGGCCTGTTGGGCGGGGGGACCCCGCCGGAGGCCGGGGTGGATTCGAGCCGGGGCGCCGACGACGGCCAGGGCGAGTACGCGGACGGGGGAGTCGAGGCATGAGCGTTCTGAGCGAGGTCTTCGAGCGGTGCCGGGCCGAGAACCGGGCCGCCCTCATCGGGTACTACCCGGCGGGCTATCCCACGGTCGATGGTTCGATCGAGGCCGTGCAGACGATGGTCGCCAATGGTTGCGACGTCATCGAGGTGGGGATCCCGTATTCGGATCCCATGATGGACGGTCCCACCATCCAGGCGGCCGCCGATGCGGCGCTGGAGGCCGGCTTCCGGATCCGCGACACCTTCGCCGTGATCCGGGCGGTGGCCGAGGCCGGCGCGGTCCCGGTCGTCATGAGCTACTGGAACCCGATCCTGCAGTACGGCGTGGACCGGTTCGCGGCGGACCTCGCGGCCGCCGGGGGTACCGGGGTCATCACGCCGGATCTCATCCCGGACGAGGCGGAGGACTGGATAGCGGCCACGGACGCGCACGGGATCGACCGGGTGTTCCTGGTGGCGCCGTCGTCGACCCCCGAGCGGCTGGCCATGACGCTGTCCCACACGAGCGGGTTCGTCTACATCCAGGCGGTCATGGGGGTGACCGGTGCGCGAGACGTGGTCTCTGACGCCCCTCGCACCCTCACCGCCCGGGTCCGCGAGCACTCGGGACTGGCGTGCGGCGTCGGGCTCGGGGTGCGCAACGGTGACCAGGCGGCGGAGATCGCCTCCTACGCGGACGGCGTGATCGTGGGCTCCGCGCTCATCACCGCGGCCACCGAGGGGGGCGACGCCCTCGCCCGCTTGACGGCCGAACTCGCCGCGGGCGTCCGCCGGCCCGGGGCCGGCTCGTGATCCCGAGCCCTCCGCAGGGGGTCTGGGAGATCGGACCGTTCCCGCTGCGCGCCTACGCACTGTGGATCATCCTCGGCATCGTCGTGGCCATCTGGTGGGGCGAGAAGCGCTGGGTCGCCCGCGGCGGGCGTGAAGGGGTCGTTCTCGACACCGCCCTGTGGGCCATCCCCTTCGGGTTGGTGGGTGGTCGCATCTACCACGTGGCCACCGACTGGTACCGCTACTTCGGGGAGGGCAGGAACCCGGTCGACGCCCTGAAGATCTGGGACGGCGGTCTGGGGATCTGGGGCGCCGTCGCGCTGGGCGCGGTCGGTGCCTACATCGGCCTACGCCGGCAGGGCATCCGGGCGATCGGAGCGTTCGGCGACTCGGTGGCCCCGGGCATAGTCCTGGCACAGGGAATCGGGCGGTTGGGCAACTACTTCAACCAGGAGCTCTACGGCCGCGAGACGGATGTGCCCTGGGCCCTCGAGATCTACCAGCGCTACGACGAGACGTACGGATACTCCGAGACGATCGGTCGCTCCACCGGGCAGGTGCTCGCCACCGTCCACCCCACGTTCCTCTACGAGCTGCTGTGGAACGTCCTGGTGGCCGTCGTGCTGGTGGTGGTCGACCGCAGGTTCCGGCTCGGACACGGCCGGCTCTTCGCCCTCTACGTGGCCCTGTACTGCTTCGGACGCTTCTGGGTGGAGTTGCTCCGCGCGGATGCGGCGACCCAGGTGCTCGGGTTGCGCATCAACACCATCGTCTCGGTCGTCGTCATGGTGGCCGCCCTGATCTACCTGTGGCGGGCCCGTCGGGGCCGCGAGGACCCGTCTGAGCTGCGTTCTCCCGAGGACCTGACCGGCGAATCCCCGGAGGACGCACCCCCGTTGGCCGGTCGTTGACGTTGCGTTAACCGGTCATCCCGGTGAGGGGACTAGATTGGTACGGGTGAACCGTCGTACCAAGATCGTCTGCACCCTGGGTCCCGCCGTCGCGTCCGAGGCCGGCATCCGTGAACTCGTCGATGCCGGGATGAACGTCGCCCGGCTCAACTTCAGCCACGGAGACCATGCCGACCACGAGGCCAACTACCGCTGGGTCCGCAAGGCCTCGGACGAGTCGGGGCGCGCCGTCGGCGTGCTCGCAGACCTCCAGGGCCCCAAGATCAGGCTCGGCCGCTTCATCGAGGGCCGTCACGAATGGGCGGAGGGCGACACCGTCGCCATCACCGTCGCGGACGTGGAGGGCACCAAGGAGCGCGTCTCCACCACCTACAAGGGGTTGGCCGATGATGCCCGACCCGGCGACCGGCTGCTCGTGGACGACGGGAACATCGGCCTCACCGTGCAGCGGGTCGAGGGCGAGGACGTCCACTGTGTCGTCACCGAGGGGGGCACCGTCTCCAACAACAAGGGCGTGTCCCTCCCGGGGATGAACGTCTCGGTCCCGGCTCTGAGCGAGAAGGACATCGCGGACCTGCGTTTCGCGCTCGCCCTGGGTGTCGACTTCATCGCCCTGTCCTTCGTCCGGTCGCCGGCGGACGTCGACCTCGTGCACGAGATCATGGACGAGGTCGGGGTGCACGTCCCGGTGATCGCCAAGCTCGAGAAGCCGGAGGCGGTCAAGAACCTCGAGTCCATCGTCCTGGCCTTCGACGCGATCATGGTGGCCCGAGGCGACCTGGGTGTGGAG
>JBKBUP010000141.1:0-7346 GCA_046289795.1 Dietzia sp.
CCAAGCTCACCGAGCTCGCGGACGCCTAACCTTCCACCGCCGCAGCCCATGATCGGAGCATGACGTGGGCGATCGACACCGGCGGCGCCACCATGAGCCCGCCCCGGCCGTCGAGCGCGGCGCGGACCTCGTCGACGTCGAACCAGGCGGCCTCGCTGATCTCCTCGTCCTCGAGGACGATCGGGGCGTCCGGGTCGCCGATCGCGTGGAATCCCACCATCAGTGAGCGGGGGAACGGCCAGGGTTGACTCCCGAGATAGCGGACACGGTCGACCACCACGCCGACCTCCTCCGCCACCTCACGGCGGACGCAACCCTCCAGGGACTCCCCCGCCTCCACGAACCCGGCGACGTGGGAGTACATCCCGGTCGGCCAGACGGGTTGCCGTGCCAGGAGTACCCGGCGACCGCCGTCGTGGACCAGGCAGATCACGGCCGGGTCCGTGCGGGGGTACTCGGCCCCGCCGTGGAACGGGTCCTCGATCGCCCAGCCCGCGTCCACGCGACGCGGATGGTGCCGCGGTTCCCGGCCACGCACGGTGTCCCGGTGCCAGCCGATGAGCGCGATGGCCTGCGAGGCCAGCGATCCGTCGCCGTCCACCAGATCTGCCCCGCTCGACCGGAGACCCGCCACCGCCGGGTCGTCGGGCAACTCCTCCACGGGCATCGCCCAGATGTGACGCCCCTCGTCGGTTCGACCGAGGAACACCGCGGTCTCCGGCAGTTCGTCGGCGTGGTCCGAGGCGGGCTCCAACCGGACGCGACGGCGGCCCCCCGCTACGGGATCGGTGGCGAAGCGGTTGCGGCGGTCGACCCGCAGTACCCGCGCGGCGGTCCACCCCTGTGCCAGACCGTCGGCGTCCTGCCGCATCGGCGCGGCCCGGTCGGGCGCGGCGACGGACAGCACGGGGTCGGATTCGAGGCTGAAGTCCAGCGGCATGGTCGGGGTTCCTTAGGCAGATCGTGAGGGGGGCGGTCAGCGTGTCCGGCGAGCGCCGTGGCCACGTGGCCCGCCCGCACCGCCGGCCCAGGCCTCAGCCCGAGACCATCTTGATATACAGCAGGCGGTCGCCGGTCTCCAGCGCGTCGGCCTCGGGCTCGTTGACCTTGATCAGCTGGCCCTTGCGGACCACTCCCAACACGAGTTCGGCGAGATGTCGCGGCGAACCGCCGACCTCTGTCTCCTCCACGCGCCGTTCGGCGATCGAGAATCCCTCGTCGGGCGTCAACAGGTCTTCCATCATCCCCACGACCGTCGGGGTGATGGTCGCCAGGCCGAGCAGCCGACCTGCCGTCTCGGCGGAGACCACCACCGAGTCCGCACCGGACTGTTTCAACAGATGCTTGTTGTCGGACTCGCGAACGGTCGCGACGATCTTGGCGTTGGGCGCGAGCTCCCGCGCGGTCAGTGTGACCAGCACCGCGGTGTCGTCGGAGTTCGTCGCCACCACCACGGCGGAGGCGCGGGTGACGCCCGCGAGTTTGAGGACGTCCGACCTGGTGGCCGAACCCTGGACGGTGACCAGTCCGCGTGCGGCCGCGGATCTGAGCGCCTGGGGGTCGGTGTCGACCACGACGATGTCGTCGGGGGCGATCTCGTCGGCGAGCATCGCCGCGACGGCGGACCTGCCCTTGGTGCCGTAGCCGACTACGACGGTGTGGTTACGCACGAGATTCCTCCAGCGCTGGATCTTGAGGGCCTGACGGGACTGCTCGGTGAGCACCGACAGGGTCGTGCCGACGAGCAGGATCAGGAAGATCACGCGCAGCGGCGTGATCACGATGGTGTTCAGCAGCCGCGCCTGCTGGGTGATCGGGGCGATGTCGCCGTAACCGGTGGTCGACAGGGAGACCGTGGCGTAGTAGATGCTGTCGATGACGGTGATCCTCCCGTCCGGGCCACCGCCGCCTTCGTATCCGTCCTGGTCGAGGTACACGACGAGCGCGGCCAGACCCAGCGCGAGCGCGGCCATCACCACACGCTTGCCGATCAGCCGCCACGGGCTCTCGGCGTTCGCGGGGATGCTCACCACGCCCACGAGGATGTGGTCGGGGCTCTCATCCAGTGGGTCGCTGCCGCGGATACGGGACGCGAGTGCGCGCTTCCTCACCATCGGCAGCTCCGTTCCGGGACGGGACCGCCGTCGATCGTCGGGGTCACCGGGACCATCGTGGCCTATCGGCCACCGTCGGACAACAACCGGCCTCGCCCCGGACCGGCGGAGAGGAGCCGGAGCAGGTCCTCCGCGTCGGGGAGATCGGCCGGTTCGACCGTCCGTCCGGAGCGGACATAGTGGAATGCCGCCCGGACCCTGTCGAGCTCGATCGGCTGACCGAGCCTCGCGGAGACGACCTTGGCCCACGCGTAGCGGTAGACCGCCAACTGGAGCGAGACGGAGGGCAACTCTCCGGCACCCGGCACCCGCCCGGTCTTCCAGTCGACGACGATCCAGTCGTCCCCGTCGGCGAACACCGCATCCATCCGGCCCCTCAGCAGATGCTCGCCGAGACCCACTTCGAAGGGCACCTCGACCGCCTCCGGTGTCAGTCGCGCCCATCGCGAGGTCTCGAAGGCCTGTTGCAGTGCCTCGAGGTCCGATTCCGACAAGCCGTCGACCGCGCCCTGGTCCCCGGCGCCGGGGAGATCGTCGATGTCGAGAAGGTGGGTGGCCCCGAAGCGGTGTTCCAGCCAGAGGTGGAACCGCGTGCCGCGCCGGGCGAACCGGTCGGGCCGGAACGGCACCGGCCTGCGGAGGCGGTCGGCGAACGCGTCAGGGTCGGTCGCCATGGCCACCACTTCGCCCGCGGTCAGTCGCCGCGGGAGGACCACCGCATCCCGCCGCTGGGCGGCCCGGCGTGCGTCCGCGAGCAGCGGCGCGGCCACGAGGTGCCAGTGTCGGGCGGACCCGCGATCGGGAACCGGATGGGTCTCCGGGTCCACGGGCGCAGCCAGCCCCACCGCGTGGGCCGCGGACCTGCGGTCGGCTGCCGCCGCGCTCGGCCACGTGGCTTCCACCACCGACGAGGTGGCCGGATTGGTGGCGGAGGGTGTGACGACGAGGTGGTCGATCTCCCCCAGGGGTTCGGGTCCACGGCACGACTCGAGGACCTCGTCGAGGAACGCCGACGGCCCCCGGGGTGTGGAACCACTCCCGTGCCAGTGCGATGCCGACAGCAGCAGGGAGTGTTCGGCACGGGTGACGGCCACGTAGAACAATCGTCGGTCCTCGTCGAGGGAACGCCGTGTGACGCGGTCGATATGGCTCCTGAGCGCGGCCTCCAGGAGCTTGCGGTCCGCCACCCCGTCGAGCCGGGGCACCGGTACCCCGCCGGGGTTGTCCCCGTCCTCGCGGTCTCCGCGCAGTTGCTCGGGCAGGTGGGTGGCCGCCCGGACAGAGGTCCGGGGCGCCCGGTCGGACGGGAAGATCCCGACCGACAGATGGGGCACGGCGACGATCTCCCATTCCAGTCCCTTGGCCGAGTGCACGGTCAGGATCTGCACCCGACCCGGCGTCGCGGCGACCTCACCCCGGGCGAGACCGCCGTCCACGGTGCGCGCCAGCTCGAGGTACGCCAGGAGGGCGTCCAGACCCGAGCCCCGGTCCGCCCGGAACCCGGCGGCCACCTCCTGCAGTTCGTCGAGCTGTTCGCGTGCTTCCCCTCCACCCGCACGTTCCCGCAGGCGCACCTCGGCATCCAGGCCGAGCGCCTGCTCCGCCGCCGCGACGAGCCTGGCCGGGGGCGCGGATGCGCGGGCCCTGAGCCCGGCGATAATGCTGGACAGCTCGGCGATCCGGGCGGCACCTGCCGGGCTGTAGTCGCCCTCCGGGCCCGGATCGGCGAGCGCGTCCGCGAGCCCCGCGGCGTCGGTCTCCTCGCCACGGGCGATGGCGTCCAGGACGTCCTCGAGGTCCTCGATTCGGGACAATGCTCCACCGGTCTCGACCGGGCGCCGCAGCGAGAGCACGGACGCCCGTCTGGCCAACGCGGCCAGATCGGCGGCGCCGAGGGCGAACCGGGAGCCGCTGAGCAGGCGTACGAGTGGTGCACCGGCACCGGGGCGGGCGACCACCGTGAGCAGCGAGACCACGTCCGCCACCTCGGGGACGTCCAGTAGCCCGCCCACTCCGACGACCTCCACCGGGAGGCCGCGCCGCTCCAGCGCCTCGGCGATCGGCCCGGAGTCGCTGTTGCGCCGGACCAGGACTGCGGCGGTGGGGACACGGCCGGCCGACACCGCCGCGTGGTACCGGGACGCCAACGAGTCGGCGAGCCAGTCCCGCTCGGCCTCCGCCGTGTCCAGCACCGCCACCCTCAGGTCCGCGCGTCCGGCGCCGGGGCGCGCACGCAGCTGCGGGACCGGCACGGACCCCGGGCGGTCCCGCAGCGGCAGCGTGATCCGGTTGGCGAGCGCGAGAACCTCGGGGGGGTTGCGCCACGACGTGGTGAGCTCGCGGAGGTGGGACTGGTGCCCTCCGGGCCGGGGGAAGTCGTCGCGGAAGCGGTCGAGGTTGGAGGCCGACGCCCCCCGCCACCCGTAGATGGACTGCATCGGGTCCCCCACCGCCGTGACCGCCGGGACCGGGCCCGCGCCTCCGCCGAACAGTGAGGTCAGCAGGACCCGCTGGGAGTGGCCGGTGTCCTGGTACTCGTCGAGCAATACCACCCGGAACGCGCGACGTTCGGCCTCCCCGACCTGGGGATGGTCGCGGGCCACCGTCGCGGCGAGCGCCATCTGCGACGCGTGGTCCAGCGCGGACTCCTCGCGCATCCGTGCGGCGACCGCGTCGACCAGATCCGCCAACTCGTCGCGGTGCCCCTGGACGGTGGCGGCCTCGTCGAGCCACTTGGTCGGGGCCGCGCGTTGGCCGGGCCCACCGGGCAGGGTGGCGACGAGGGTGGAGATGAGATCGGGGTGGGCCCGCAGGTCATCGGTGGTCACGAGGTGTTCGGACAGTTGACCCGCCAGTGCCAGGACATCGCGGGTCACCTGGGCGGCGGAGGACCCCGTGGCGAGCGGGGACTCCCACCGCGAGACGACGTCGTGCGCGAGCTGGAACGCAGCCGTGGGAGTGAGTAGTCGCGAATCCGGTTCCACCGGGACGAGCAGCCCGTAGGACCCGAGGAGAGTGCCCGCGAACGCGTGATAGGTCGAGATCTGCGGGTCCTCGGTGCGGATCGACTCCGCGATCCGGGGGTCCGCCCCCGGGCCGGTGCACAACGGGCTCCCCGCCAGCGCCTCGAGACGTCGACGGATCCTCCTCGACAGCTGCTGCGCGGCCTTGCGCGTGAAGGTGAGTCCCAGGATCTCCGAGGGACGCGCATGGCCGTTGGCCACGAGCCACACCACCCGCGCGGCCATGGTCTCGGTCTTGCCCGCACCCGCGCCGGCCAACACGAGGGTCGGCTCGGTGGGGCCGGCGATCACCGCGGCCTGTTCCGGGGTCGGACGGTGGACGCCGAGCGCGTCGGCGATCCTGTCGGGGCCTGTCGCCGGGGTCACCCGATCACCTGCCGGCCCTCGGACTGGGCGGGGCAGCTGGACCGTACGTCGCAGTGGTCGCACCACTGCCCCACACGGGCCGTGTAGGACGGGCCCACCGTCGCGCGGCCCGCCTCGACCACTCGATCGGTCAACGCCTCCGCGGCCTCGCGGCCGAGAGGGTCCTGGACGCGCTCCGTGGGCATGCGGCCCTCCCGGCCCCCGAGGTACAGCAGGAGCCCTCCCCCGGGCGCTCGACCCGCGGCGGACTCGACGGCGCCCTCCGACACGGCCAGCTGGTACAGGGCGAGCTGGGGATGCGTCGCCGCCACCGCCTTGGAGACGGCTCCCGGCGAGGTCTTGACGTCCACCGGGACCACCTCGCCGGAACGGGTGGCCTCGAGCCTGTCGATCCGCCCCCGGATCCGAACCCCGCCCCGTACGTCGAAGGCGAACGCTTCCTCCACCCCCGCGGTCGTGTAGTCGTCCCGGGTGTCGGTGCGCCACCGCCGGAACGTCTCGGCCATCCCGACCATCGACTCCGCGCCGCGCTCGGCGAACCAACCGCGGGCACGTGTGAGTGATTCGGCCCGGCGGGACACGGCCGTCCGGAGCGCGTCCTCGGGGATACCGCCCTCGACCGCCTGGGTGAGCGCGTGGACCGCCGACCCCCGGATCAGGGCCGCAGCCGACCCCGACTCGGCGGAGTCACCCCTGATCTTCTGCAGGAACCACCGGAGCGGACACTCCTCGAGCGCGCCGAATCCTGACGGCGAGAGCACGACCACCGGCTCCCCCGGCTCCGCGGGGAAGGGGGGTGCCTCGGTGGACAGTCCGCTCGAGCCGTACCAGGTGCCGGGATCCGCCTCCCCGACCCCGGCGTCCCGGAGACCTGCCAGGAGCCCCGCGGCGTGCGTGAGGTCCGCCGGGTCCGTGGTCGGATCGAGCAGCGCGGCACGGAGATCGACGGCCAGGTGCTGCAACGTGAACACCGTCGGGGCGTAACGGGTGGCCGTCGGCGCCGCTGCGCCCAGACGATGCCCGTCCGCGCCGACCGCTCCGTCACCCGTGGTTGCGAGGTCCGTGGTGGCGAGGTCCGAGATCTCGTCGACGAACCGAGACGGGGCGACGTCACCCTCTTCCGGGGATTCGACCGCGGTCACGAGCAGATGGCTACGAGCACGGGAGCAGGCCACGTAGAACAACCGTCGTTCCTCGGCCGCCCGGGCCGTGGCGGACGACACGGTCCGCTCGGCCTCCGACGGGAGCGGCCCGTCACCGGCCACCTCCGTCAGGTCCACGAGTTCGTCGACACCGAGCAACCCCGAACGACGGCGAGGTGTCGGCCAGAGCCCGTCCTGGACCCCGCACACGACCACCGAGCGCCATTGCCTGCCCACCGCGGCGTGCGCGGACAACACGCTCACTGCCCCGCCACGGGCCCGGGTGTCCGCCCGTCGGGGGGCGGGAAGGTCCTCCCTCGACACCACCTCACAGAAGAGCGCGACGGAGCCTCCCGGGACGCGGTCCACGTAGTCCGCGGCGTGGTCGAACAGGGACACCACGGCGTCCAGGGACCGGTCCGCCGAGCGGGACCACGGATCGGCTGCCACGGCCTGCCGGACGAGCCGACGCTCCATCCTCGAGGCCGACCACGCCGCCCAGAGGACCTCTTCGACGGTCCCACCCGCCCGCAGTGAGTCCAGTACCGCGGTCCGGGCGTGCCTGACGCGGGTGACCGGCGCGAGTTCGACCGCGGTGAGGCCGGACGGGGCCGGGTCCCCCTCGGCGAGGACGAGGGAGCGGAGCGTCTGGGCACTCGGCACGGATCCACCGATCCCGGAGCGGCGGATCCCTCGCCGCA
>JBKBUP010000142.1:0-7286 GCA_046289795.1 Dietzia sp.
CGGGACGAGCCCGACGCCGGCTAGTTCCTTCGCCCGGCTGATCCCACGCTGAGGGTTGAGCCCAGCGGTCTCGGGGTCGCGGTCAGGTCGCGGGGGCGACCCCGAGCAGGGCGTCGAGCGCGGTCGCGATCGACGGGCCGGCGGTCGGGTCGGACTCGTCTCCGGCGAGGGTCGCCTCGGCCCAGGCGTCGACCACGGCCAGTGCGCCGGGGGTGTCGAGGTCGTCCGAGAGACGTTCGCGCAGGGCGGTGATGGCCGCGGCGGAGTCGGCGCCGGAGCCACGGGAGATCGCCCGGCACCAGGTCTCGCCCCGGGAGCGGGCCTCTGCGAGCAGGTCCTCGGACCAGGACCGGTCCGTCCGGTAGTGCTCGGCGGCCAACGCGAGTCGGATGAGGGCCGGGTCCACCCCCTGCTGGCGCAACGTCGTCACTCGGACGAGATTTCCCAGCGACTTGCTCATCTTGACCCCGTCGAGCCCGATCATCGCCGCGTGCACGTAGAAGCGGGCGAACGGGGAACGACCGGTCGCGGCCTCCGCGTGGGCGGCGGAGAACTCGTGGTGCGGGAACGCGAGGTCGCTGCCTCCGCCCTGGATGTCGAACTCCATGCCCAGTCGGTTGCGTGCGATCGCTGAGCACTCGATGTGCCAGCCCGGCCTGCCCGCGCCCCAGGGCGAGGGCCAGGACGGCTCCCCCGGCCGCTGCACCCGCCACAGCAGTGCGTCCAGCGGGTGCTCCTTGCCGGGACGGTCCGGGTCGCCGCCGCGCTCGGCGAACGCGTCGGCCATCTCCTCCGCGTCGTACCCCGACTCGTATCCGAACCCCGGGGTGGCCCGGTGCCGATAGTAGACGTCGGGGTAGCCGTCGACCCCGGGATCGATCCGGTAGGCGTGACCGCGCTCGACGAGCTCGGCGACCATCTCCACGACTTCGTCGACGGTCTCCGTGGCGGCGACGTAGTCGCGTGGGGGGAGCACACGGAGCGCTTCCATGTCCGAGCGGAACCGATCGGTCTCGCGATCCCCGAGTTCCCGCCAGCCCACTCCGTCGCGCTCCGCCCGCTCGAACAACGGGTCGTCGACGTCCGTGGTGTTCTGGACGTAGTGGACCTCGTGCCCGGCGTCCAGCAGGAGCCGGTACACCAGATCGAATGTCAGGTACGTCGCCGCGTGACCGAGGTGGGTGGTGTCGTAAGGGGTGATGCCGCAGACGTACATCCCGGCGACGGGCCCGGCGGACACCTCCCGGATCTCGCCGCTCGCCGTGTCGAACAACTTGAGGGGGGTTCCGTCGCCGGGGACGGCAGGGACGACAGGCGAGGACCACGAGTGCATGCGGCCGAGTCTAGAGACCGTGCGGGCTCAGAAGAGCGGCCAGGGTAACGGGTAGCCCGGTCCCGGGACGGGGAACACCTCGCCGTCGACCAGAGCGGTGACCCGCGAGCCGACTGCGCGTACCTCGGCCGGTGAGAGCAGGTCACGCAGTGTTTCCCCGAGGGCGGCGTCCCCGGACAATCCCCCGCGCACCCTCTCCAGACCCTCGAGATCCTCCGGGGGCAGCGGCTGGCCCGCCCACCCCCACAGGACGGTGCGCAGCTTCGACTCGGTGTGGAAGGACAGGCCGTGATCGATCGCCCAGATCACTCCGGAGGTGTCGACCAGGACGTGCCCGCCCTTGCGGTCGGCGTTGTTGACGACGTGGTCGAACAACGCGATCCGGCGGAGGCGTTCGTCCAGGGCGTGGGCTACCACCACGTCCTCCCCGCGGGAACCCTCGCCCCGGAGCACCGCCACCCGGCCGGGAGGGAGGGCGTCCACCGGGTGGACGTCCACCGGGTCGTGGCCGGGCGCCTCACCCCGGTCGAACTCGTCGATCCATCGTTGCGCCATCCCCGGGCCACCGGGGCCGTGCGCTCCCACCGTCTCCGGCACCAGGTCCCAGTCCAGCGCGACCGACACCGCGTACGCCGCGATCTCCCGGGCCGCCAGGCTGCCGTCGGGGAAGTCCATGAGCGGGCGCTCCCCCGCCGAGGGCTTGTACACCCAGTGCCCGCCATCGGCGTCGACACAGCGGTACACCGCGTTGCTGCCCGAGGGGATCCGGTGCAGAACGGTGAGTTCGGGGCCCGGCGGGCGGGTCGTCACGGGTCGACGAGGTCGGCGAGCGCGTCACCGGAGCGCGGTAGATACCCGTTGAGGCGGACGCACAGGTGCCCCGTGGTGTCGATCGGCTCGCCGCACAGTGGGCACGGAGCGCGTCCGGCGGAGACGACCTTCTCGCTGCGCAGGACGAACTGCCGTGCGCGTTGCGGTGTCAGGAACACGCGGAGCGCGTCGGGCGCGTCCTCCGCATCCGAGAGCACGACCGACTCGTCGGTCGCGGCCGGGTCCGCTGCCAGGAGCTCCACGACGATCTGGCTCTTCTCGCCGTCCCAACCCAGGCCCATGGTGCCCACCTGGAATTCGGCGTCGACGGGCATCTCCAGCGGCGCCAGATCGTCCACGACGCCGGCGGCCGGGGGCACGGGGACATCGGATTTCGCCGCGATCTCGTCGAGCAGGTCCCCCATCCGCTCGGAGAGGATCTGGGCCTGCTGCTTCTCGCAGCGCACGGAGACGGTTCGCCCGCCGCCAGTGGCCTGGACGAAGAACACTCGTTCGCCGGGCTGACCGACCGTGCCCACCACGAACCGGGCCGGGTCGCGGAACTCGTGGACTTCCCTGCTCATGCCGGTCGTCTCCCTCGTGTGCTGCCGTGTGGTGCCGTGTGGTCCCGGGTGGTGGTGCGGATCATCAGGGTACGTTCCCGCCGGGCATCGCGTCCGAGCTGGCGTCACCGGCCGTGGCGTTGCCCACGTGACCGGCGGGTTCCCCCCGGAGGCTCGCCAGGTCTCCACCGGTGTCGTTGACCCGGAGGACGAACGGCCGGTGGGGGGTGTAGCGGACCACCGACACCGAACCCGGTTCCACCACGATGCGCTGGAAATGGTCGAGGTGCATCCCGTACGCATCGGCGATCACGGACTTGATCACGTCCCCGTGGCTGCATGCCACCCACAACACGTCGCGGCCCGCGTCCTCGGCCAGCCGCCGGTCGTGTACCCGGACCGCCGAGACGGCGCGGGTCGCCATCTCCGCCAGGGACTCGCCCTCGGGGAAGACTGCCGAGGAGGGATGCTGCTGCACCACCGACCACATGTGTTCCGACGCGAGTTCGGTCAGGGTTCGACCGGTCCAGGTCCCGTAGTCGACCTCGACCAGCCCGTCGTCGATCACCGGCTCCACCCCGAATGCCGCGGCCAACGGCTCGACGGTCTCCCGGCAGCGCATGAGCGGTGACCGGACGACCGCCTCGACCGGGAGGCCGGCGAGACGCCGGCAGAGGTCCTGCGCCTGCGCCCGGCCGGTCTCGTCGAGCGAGACCCCGGAGGTGCGGCCGGCCAGAGTGAGCGCGGTGTTGGCGGTCGAGCGGCCGTGGCGGAGGAGGATGACGGTCATGACGGCAGGTTACCGACGCCGCGCCACTTCGGTCGTGCGGTCAGGTCGCGGGGATCGTGCCAGTGGCCAGCAGAGCGATCACGGCCAGGCCCAGGATGATCCGGTATCCGGCGAACCAGGCCAGCGAGTGGTTCTGGACGAAGCGCAGGAGCCAGGCGATGGCGGCGTAGCCCAGCACGAACGCGATCAGCGATCCCACGAGCAACTGGATCCCGGAGGCGGACTGGCCCACGGACGGTTCGAACGCGTCGGGAAGGCTGAACAACCCGGAGGCCAGGACCGCCGGGATGGCCAGCAGGAAGGAGAACCGCGCGGCGGCCTCGCGGGACATGTTGAGGAACAGGCCGGCGGAGATGGTGCCGCCCGAACGGCTGACCCCGGGGATCAGGGCCAGACACTGCGCCAGTCCCATGACCACCGCGTCCTTCATCGTCAGTCCCTCGAGCGACTTGTTGTCGACCGGACGGTCCTGCCTGCCGAACTTCTCCGCGAGGAGGAACACGAACGAGAACGCGATGAGGACGATCGCCGTGATCCACAGGTTGCGGGCCGCGTCGCGGATGAGGTCCCTGCCGAAGAACCCGATGATGGCGATGGGGATGGACCCGACGATCACGTACCAACCGAGCCGGTAGTCCGGGTCGTCGCGGAGCTGGGAATTGAACACGCCCCGGAACCAGGCGGCGATGATCCGCACGATGTCCTTGAAGAAGAACACCAGCACGGCGGCTTCCGTGCCGAGTTGGACGACCGCCGTGAACGACGCGCCCGCGTCCGCCCCGAACATCCAGGTGGAGAAGATGCGCAGGTGCCCGGAGGACGAGACGGGCAGGAACTCCGTGATCCCCTGGATCACGGAGAGCACGATCACCTGGAGCCAGGACATACCGTCCGCGGCGGGGGCGGCCAGGACCGTCGGGTTCACGGGCACTGCTTTCTGTCGGGAAACGTCGGCACGAGTACGGGCGCGTCAGGCGCACCGCCGTGAGGGTAGTCGTCCGGACCTGGACGGGGGCGCAGGACCCGCGTGATGGACAATGTGGAAGTCGAGAGGAACACCGTGCCCCTTCGTGTCCACCGCCGCTCCGTGGTGCCCGCCGCTCTGCTCGCCCTCACGGTCGGGCTCACCGGCTGCGCGTCGACCAGCAGCCAACTGGAGGACTACACCCAGATCGAGCAGGGTAACGCCAGGCCCGCCGCATCGCCGCAGACCTCCGATCCCGAGGGTGGTGAGCTCGTCCCGGCCCCGGGTTCCGTGTCATCCCTGGTGGCGGTGGGCGACCGGGTGGTCGCGCAGATCGACGACCCGCCGGGTCTGGAGATCGCCCGGGTCGACGGCACCCGATGGATTCCGGAGGACTCCGTCGACCTCCCCGCCGATGCGGGCACCGCCACCGCCGGGCACGACGGGACGGTTCTGGTCCCCTACGGCGACGGCGTCGTCGTGGTCACGCCCGACGGGGACGCACGCGAGATCTCGGGGCTCGGACCCGTCACCGCGGCGGCCGTGACCGGCGACGGGCGCATACTCACCGGCGCTCCCGACGGCGACGTGGTCGTCCGCGAGGCCGACGGGACGGAGCAGCACCGCATCGCGGGACTGACGTCCGTCGACCGGATCACTGTGGCCCGGGACGGTTCGGTCACCGCGTTCAGCCGGCCGGACACGGTAATCGCGAGCATCGATCTGGACGAGGACGGCGCCGGTCCGCTCCTGCGCGCCGGGAAGGGAGCCGGGAAGCTCGGCGAGTACGGCGAGGGCACCGTCGTGGCCAGCGACACCGTGGGTGACACACTCCTCGTCTACTCGACCTCGCCGATCCGGCTCCATCAGCAGTTCCCCGTCGCCGCGGCCCCCTGGGCGGTCGCCGGGGACCCCACCCGGGACGTCGTCTGGGTCACCTCCACCGGAGACAACACCGTCCAGGCGTACGATCTCGGCGACGGCACAGGGGTTCGGCGCGCCGAGATCGCGACGGTGCGTCAACCGGATTCGCTGGTGGTCACAGCCTCCGGCACCGTGGTCGTCGGTTCCTCCGACGGCGCCGGCCTCCACCTGATGCGCCCTGATCTCCCGGTGCCGTCGAGCTGATCGAAGGACCACCCACGTCCCATCGAGGAGGACCGTGTACTCGCTGATGAAGAGCGTGCTGTTCCGCTTTCCCGCGGAGCGGATCCACCACCTGGTTTTCGGCTTTCTCAAGC
This sequence comes from Dietzia sp., assembly GCA_046289795.1. Taxonomy (GTDB): domain Bacteria; phylum Actinomycetota; class Actinomycetes; order Mycobacteriales; family Mycobacteriaceae; genus Dietzia. The sequence continues at coordinate 5,702 of JBKBUP010000142.1, forward strand.
TGCTGACACTGGTGCCGCCGCTGGGCTCTCTGGTGCGCCGGTTCCTCGGTGTGCGGGATCCGGTCCTGGCCCAGGAGGTGCTCGGACGTCGCTTCCCCGGACCACTCGGGCTCGCCGCCGGGTTCGACAAGAACGCGGCGGCCGTCGACTCGTGGGGTGCGATCGGTTTCGGGTTCAGCGAGGTCGGCACGGTCACCGCCTCGCCCCAGCCCGGGAACGAGTCGCCCCGCCTGTTCCGGCTGCTGGAGGACAGGGCGATCCTGAACCGGATGGGGTTCAACAACCACGGGGCGGGAAACGCCGCCAACAACCTCCGACGGCGCCGGAGCGGCGATCCGGTGGGGATCAACATCGGCAAGACGAAGGTGGTGCCCGCGGAGGACGCGGTGCGCGACTACGTGGCCTCGGCCAGCATGCTCACGGGTCTGGCCGACTACATGGTCGTCAACGTGAGCTCCCCCAACACCCCCGGGCTGAGGGATCTGCAGGCAGTCGAATCACTGCGTCCGATCCTGACGGCTGTCCGAGACGTGGCGACCATCCCGGTGTTGGTCAAGATCGCCCCCGATCTGGACGACGCGGACATCGACGCGGTCACCGATCTCGTTCTGGAGCTCGGTCTCGCCGGGATCGTCGCCACCAACACCACCATCTCGCGTGACGGGCTCAGGACCCCGGCGGGCACGGTCGAGGCGATGGGTCCGGGTGGGATCTCCGGTGCGCCCGTCGCGGCCCGTTCCCGCCAGGTTCTCGCCCGGATCCACGAGCGGGCCGGCGGTCGGATGGTCATCATCTCGGTCGGCGGGGTCGAGACCCCGGAGGACGTGTGGGACCGCATCACCCACGGCGCCCAACTGGTCCAGACCTACACCGGCTTCGTCTTCACCGGACCCGAGCTCATCCGTGGGACCAACAAGCTCGTGGCCCGGCGGCTCCGCCAGGGCGGGTTCTCATCCCTGGCGGAGGCCGTCGGTTCGGCGGTCAGCTGACCGCTACTGCTCGTAGATCGCCGTGGTGGTTCCGCGGGCCAGACCCTGCCCGAAGAGGTTGAACCCGACGAAGGCGCAGGAAGCGTCCTCGCCGAGCTCGATCTCGTCGCCGACCGCGTGGACGGCGAGGATGTAGCGGTGCGGGCCGTGACCCTCGGGCGGGGCCGCCCCCACGAACCCCTTGAACCCGGCGTCGTTGCGTACCACCACGGCCCCCTGCGGGAGCCCCGAGGTGTCGTCACCGGTACATGCCCCCTCGGGGAGCGAGGTGACGTCGGCCGGGATGTTGGCCACCGACCAGTGCCAGAACCCCGATGCCGTCGGCGCGTCGGGATCGAAGACCGTCACCACGTAGGTCCGGGTCCCCTCCGGCCCGGCGCTCCAGCTCACCTGGGGCGACCTGTCCAACCCGCCCTCCACGCCCATGACTCCGCCGAGCTGGGCGGACGACAGGACGGCACCCTCGGGGAACGACTCGCTCGTCACCTCGAGCGCGGGGAGATCCGGAAGGGCGTCGTAGGGGTCGGGCACGCGGAAGTCGGTCATCTTCTCCTCCTGGGTCGGACAGCTGGAGTGCCCCAGCCGGTCACGTCCCT
>JBKBUP010000143.1:0-7205 GCA_046289795.1 Dietzia sp.
CGGCGGGGCGCGATGATGGGACCCATGCCCCCTATCCCCGGCGATCCCGGACAGGCCGGCGCCCCCGGCCCGCGCCCGTCCACGGGGTTGCGCGCGATGGTCGTCGACGACGAGCAGTCCCTCGCCGACCTGGTCGCCTCGTATCTCCGGCGCGACGGATTCGAGGTCACCGTCACCGGGGACGGGGCCGAGGCGGTCACGTTGGCCCGGTCGGTGGACCCGGATGTGATCGTCCTGGACCTGGGGTTGCCGGGCCTGGACGGGATCGAGGTCTGCCGGCGGATCCGGGCGCACTCCGACGCCTACGTGGTGATGCTCACCGCCCGGACCGACGAGGTCGACACGCTGATCGGGCTGTCCGTCGGCGCGGACGACTACATGACCAAGCCGTTCAGCCCCCGCGAGCTCATGGCCAGGATCCAGGCGATGTTGCGCAGACCGCGGGGACCCGCGACCGGGTACGACGACGACGAGGTGGTCACCGACGGGCCCGCGGGCAGCAGCGCGGTGGCGGCGCGCCCGCGCCGGATCGGGGATCTGACCATCGACGTCGCCGGGCGGGAGGTGGCCGTCGACGGGGCTGTGGTCGCACTGACCCGCACCGAGTTCGACGTACTCGCCGCCCTGTCCCGCGACCCGGGTGTCGTGTTCACCAGATCCCGGTTGATCGAGGCGGTGTGGGGCCCCAACTGGGTCGGCGACGACCACCTGGTGGATGTCCACATCGCGCACCTGCGCCGCAAGCTCGGCGACGAGGCCACGCAAGGTCGATACGTCCGTACCGTCCGCGGCGTGGGCTACCGGATGGGGGCCGGACGGTGAGCGGTGGCGCCGGGGGCGAGCTGCGGCGAAGTCGGCTCGCTGGAGCGAGTTTCGGGACGCGTCTTCTGGTGGTCATGGCCGGGGTGGTGGTGGGCTGCGCGGGCAGCGCGTGGCTCGTCGCGTCGGTACTGGCGCCGGAGATCTTCCACGACCATCTGGGGCAGGCCGGGATCGACCACGACTCCGCGGAGGCCGCCCACGTCGCGGAGGCGTTCACGGACTCGATAGTCCTGGCCTGGGGGTTGGCGGTGGGCGTCGCGGTGCTCCTGGCGCTCCTGGCGAGCTGGTACCTCACCCGCAGGGTCCAGCGTTCCGTCGCCGTGGTCACCACCTCGACCGCCGAGATCGCCGGGGGGCGCTACGACACGCGGGTCGCGAGCCCCGAGCTGGGGCGCGAGTTCGACGATCTGGCGACGAGCGTCAACGAACTCGCCCGCCGGCTCGACGCCACCGACACCTCGCGGCGCCGGATGCTCGCCGACCTCGGTCACGAGATGCGCACCCCGCTGGCCACCATCGACTCCTACCTCGAGGCCATCGACGACGGCGTGCGGGACTACGACGACGACACCAGGGAAGTGCTGTGGACGGCCACCCGCCGGCTCGAGCGCCTGGCGTCGGACATCGTGGCGGTCTCCAACGTCGAGGAGCATCTGACCCGCCTCCACCCCGTCCCCGCCACGGTCGCGGAGCTGGTCGGGACCGCGATCGACGCCGCCAGGGAGCGGTTCGCCGACAAGGGGGTCGAACTCTCGGCCACCGACCTCGCCCCCGCCGAGGTCACCGTGGACTTCGACCGCATGGGGCAGGTGCTGGGGAACCTGCTGGACAACGCATTGCGGCACACCCCGGCCGGTGGCGCCGTCACCGTCACCGTCAGCACCAGCACCGTCAACACCAGCACCGTCAACACCAGCACCGTCAGCACGAACCCGGCGGGGGAGGGCCGGGTGTCCGTCACGGTCTCCGACACCGGCGAGGGTGTGGCCGCGCACCACCTGGACCACCTCTTCGATCGCTTCTATCGCGTGGACACCGCCCGCGGCCGACACGGCGGCGGGAGCGGCATCGGGCTGGCCATCACCCGGGCTCTGGTGGAGGCCCACGGCGGCCGCGTCAGCGTGGCCAGCGACGGCCCCGGTCGCGGCGCCCGCTTCACCATCACGATCCCCACGACGACAGGAGGCTGAGCCCGTGCACGCACACGAACCGCACTCAGGCCACGCCGATCACCCGGCCGAGGGCCACCACGGCCACGCCGATCACCCGAAGGGTGGTCACCACGACCACTCTGATCACGTCCGGCTGTACGGGCGCCTGTTCTGGATCATGCTGGCGCTGGGGATCCCGACCGTCGCGTTCTCGCCGATGTTCGCCATGCTGCTCGGCTACGAGGTCACCGGTCGGGGCCTGTGGGTCGCCCCGGCCCTGGGCACGGTCATGTACCTCTGGGGCGGGCGCCCGTTCCTGGTCGGCGGCGTCGAGGAGCTCCGATCACGCCAACCGGGGATGATGCTGCTGATCAGCCTGGGCATCACCGTCGCCTTCCTGGCCTCCTGGGGCTCGACGCTCGGGTTGCTCGGCCACGAGCTGGAGTTCTGGTGGGAGCTGGCGCTGCTGGTGGTGATCATGTTGCTGGGCCACTGGGTGGAACTGCGCTCGCTCGCCCAGACGGGGTCGGCGTTGGACTCCCTGGCCTCGCTCCTGCCCGACCAGGCCGAGCGGGTGACGCCCGGCGGTGTCGAGACGGTGGCGCCGGGGGAGTTGCTGGTCGACGACGAGGTGATCGTCCGCCCGGGCGGCAACGTCCCCGCCGACGGCGTGATCACCCGGGGCTCGGCCAGCATGGACGAGTCCATGATCACCGGCGAGTCCCGCACCGTGCGCAGGGGCGAGGGCGATCCGGTGGTGGCCGGGACCGTGGCCACGGACTCGGGCGTACGCATCCGCGTGACGGCCGTCGGCGACGACACCACGCTCGCGGGCATCCGCCGCCTGGTCGCCGAGGCCCAGAACTCCTCCTCGCGGGCCCAGCGGATCGCCGACCGCACCGCCGGGTGGCTGTTCTGGTACGCGCTGGGGGTCGCCGTCGTGACCGCGGTGTCGTGGCAGGTCCTCGGGAACTCGGAGCAGGCGGTGGCCCGGGCGGTCACGGTCCTGGTGATCGCCTGCCCACACGCGCTGGGCCTGGCGATCCCGTTGGTGGTCTCCATCGCCACCGAACGGGCTGCCCGCGGTGGCGTGCTGATCACCGACCGGCTGGCGCTGGAGGGCATGCGCACCGTCGACGTGGTGCTGTTCGACAAGACCGGCACCCTGACCAAGGGTGCGCCCGCGGTCGAGAGCGTCGAGGTCGTGCCGGGGTGGACTCACGACGAAGTGGTGCGCCTGGCCGCGGCTGCCGAGTCCGACTCCGAACACCCGCTGGCACGCGCGATCGTGGCCTCGGCGGGGGAGCGGGAGCTCGAGGTGCCGGACGCCGCGGACTTCGCCTCGTCACCGGCGGTGGGCGTCGAGGCCCGGGTCGACGGCCGCCTGGTCCAGGTGGGCGGGCCGTACCTCCTCGAGCAGGAGGGCTTGACCGAACTCGGCGCGGGTGGCGGGAGCACGGTGGTTGACGGGAGCACGGTGGGTGACGAGAACACGGTGGGTGACGGGAGCACGGTGGACACCTGGCGCGCGGAGGGGGCGACCATCCTGCACGTGCTCGTGGACCGGTCCGTGGTGGGCGCGTTGAAGCTGGTCGACGAGGTGCGTCCCGAATCGGCGACGGCGGTCTCGGCGCTCCACGAGCGGGGCGTGCAGGTGCAGATGATCACCGGCGACGCCGAGGCCGTGGCCGGGTCGGTGGCCGCGGAGTTGGGCATCGACAGGTTCTTCGCCGGCGTGCGGCCCGAGGACAAGGCGTCGACCGTCCGGCAGTCGCAGGAGGAGGGGCACCGCGTGGCGATGGTCGGTGACGGCGTCAATGACGCCCCCGCGCTGGCGCAGGCCGACGTGGGAATCGCGATAGGCGCCGGCACCGACGTGGCGATCGCCTCCGCCGGGGTGGTGCTGGCGTCCGATGATCCGCGGTCGGTGGTCTCGGTGGCCGCGCTCTCCGACGCCACGTACCGGAAGATGGTGCAGAACCTGTGGTGGGCCGGCGGGTACAACCTGGTCTCCGTGCCGCTGGCCGCCGGTGTGCTCGCGCCGGTGGGGATCGTCATGCCGATGTCGGTCGGGGCGATCCTCATGTCGCTGTCCACGGTGGTGGTGGCGGTCAACGCGCAATTGCTGCGGCGTCTGGACCTGGCGCCGGACAAGGTGGTGCACGGTCGGGCTACGAGGGAGGGGTCCGGCCTCCGGAACTGACGACCTCGTCGTCGTCGTGTCCTCCCCGTCACCGGATCCCGCGCGTCACCCGATCGCGCTGAGCAACTCCGCGCAAGCCTTCTCGCAGCGGCGGCAGGCCTCGGCGCAGATCGCGCAGTGGGCGTGCATCTCGGCGTGGCCCCCGCAGTCGTCGGCGCAGGTCGCGCACGCGGCGCGGCACGCGGAGAGCAGCTCCTTGACCGCGCCGCTGATCGTCCCGGTCCGGCGGCTCAACACCGAGGCGGTCGCCGCGCACACGTCCGCGCAGTCGAGATCGGTACGGATGCAGTCGCGCAACTCCGCCACTGACTCCTCGGCCAGGCACGCGTCCGCGCAGGCGGTGCAGATGGTGGCGCACGCAGATGCGGCGTCGATCGCTTCCGCCAGCAGCTCGACCTCCAGACCGGCGGTCGGGTGGGGATGGGATGTGATCATGTCGATGGTGCTCATGGTTCCTCCTCCGGGTACCCCCCCAGGCTAGGAGCAGTGGCGGGGGACGCCACCGGTCCGAGCCCGGCGGACAGGCGGGTTCGGGTGCGGAACTTGCCAAGTCACGGGGCACCGTGACAGCTGCAGCGATTCGGCCTGTCAACCGGTGTAACCCTGCAGATTTCCGTGGTGACACTGGAGGGTCTCAACAAGGGTCGGCCCACGCCGACCGACGAAAGGAAGTCATCACCATGCGCAAGACAATTGCCGCGGCCACCATCGCCACGGGACTCGTTCTGGCCCCCGCGACCGCCATCGCCCAGACCCCCGCCACGGAGACCACCCAGACCACCAACACCGAGGAGCAGGAGAGCGACAACACGGGCCTGTGGGGTCTGCTCGGCCTGCTCGGTCTGCTCGGACTGGCCGGCCTCAAGCGTCGTGACCAGCACACCCCCACCGAGAACGTGCGTCGCGACACCACGGCGGGTGGGCCCGATGCCCACCCCGGCAACCCCGGTGGTGCCGCCGGAAACCCGCGCGTCTGATCACTGACGCCTCCTGACGGCCCGGTCCTCCACGTGAGGATCGGGCCGTTCGGCGTGTCTGGCGGTCAGCGGGTTGCCAGGACGATCCGCTGCAGGTCGTGGCCCACGATCACGTCCCCGCTGTACCCCTCCTGGGCCCAGTCGTGCCACTGGCGCACATCGACGACGCCCGAGTAGTCGCCCAGGTGCGTCAGCACCAGTCGCTGGGCGCCGGCGCGCTCGGCGACCTGACCAACCACCTGGACCTCGACGTGCGATTCCAGGTTGTGCTCGACCAACGGCGGCGGCAGGTTCCCCCCGCGCACGTTGATCGCCTCGTGCACGAGCGTGTCGGTGCCGAGCGCCAACCGGTCCAGGTTCTCGCTCAGGCTGGTGTCCCCGGAGAACGTCACCGACCCGTGCGCGGTGTCGAAGCGGAAGGCGAACGCGGGGAAAACCGGCCCGTGCGGGACGAGGGTCGCGGTGACCCGGACGTTCTCGTCCTCCATGACGAAGAACGGCTCCATCGGTGGCGAGGTGTCGGTGTAGCTCGCGCCGACGTCGGGGACCTCGATCTCGTGGACGTCGAACAGGGTGCGCGGGTCGGGCGGGCCGCCGGTGGGGCCGTTGTCGCGGAGGAAGATATTGGACGTGTAGGCGTAGGCCTCGTGGAGCCGTTGTGTCATCTCCGCGGTGCCCGGGGTCGGACTCTGCGGGGCGACCACCGGGAAGTCCGGGTAGTCGTAGTTGGGCGGTCGGAGTCCACCGGCTGATCCCGGGCCGTACACGCCGACCGGGCCCGCGAGCTTGTCGCCCGCGGCGTTGGCGACCACCCCACCGATGAGCGCGAAGTTGTAGTAGTCCGCGACGTGGTCGGCGTGCAGGTGGGTGAGGAAGATGTCGCGGATCGCCGACAGTTCGAGCCCCGTGAGCCCGTATTGCGTGACCGAGGAGCGGCCGCAGTCGACGACGTACGCGGCCCCGTTGACCACGAGGACCGACGCGATCCCCACCCGCGTCTTCTCCACCATCGGGCCGGCGAGCGTTCCCAGCAACAGCAGTTCGAGGGGTTCGCGCTGCGCCGAGGGGATGCTGTCCGGCGGGGTGCCGCCGGACGATCCGAGGGAGCCGGAGCCCAGGGACCCCGTGAGGCTCTGGGCTCCGGCGGACCCGGTCCCGAGGCTCACGAAACCGGTCGCCGCGACCGCCCCACCGAAGGCGGAGAGGAGGGAGCGGCGGCTGACGCGGGCTGCGGGGAGGGGCAGGGGGCGGGGATCTGAGGGGGGCATGGCGACGGCCTACTTCCGGGGTCGGATCTGGGGCGGCGACGAGCCGGAGAAGTGCGCTCTACCTGCGCGTTGTGCCCAGAATGTAACCTACCTCACACCCGGAGAGGTAAAGGCGTATTCACGATCAGAACGGGACCTGGGTCCGGAGCAACCCCTCTGCCGGGGCCCGGTCGCTGAGGGCGCGGCAGAACTCGAACGCGTCCATGGTGATGCTCTCGCCCGCGCCCCCGTTCCCACCGTGATGCCAGTGCCCGCCGGCCGGACCGGTCAGGTCGAGGTCGTAGGCCTGCCCGTGGCGGCCTGCCCACTCGGCGACCACGTCGGCGACGATCACCCCCTCGTGCTCCGCGGTCGCCGTCATGGGGGTTCCCGTCGCGGTGGCGATGTCGATGCGGTGCATGAAGGGGTCGCGGGTGAGGATCACGTCGAACAGGTAACCCATGGACCACCACTCGTCCTTGTCCGCCATGGTCTGCTTCCTCAGTAGGCCCGGTGCGCTTCGACGAATCTTGGCGGCCTTGGGGGCCAGTCGGCGCACCTGAGCGATGAGCTCATCCGTCGACAGGCCGGCGTTCTTCTCCACCTGTAGAGCGGTCATCGCGTCGACTGGAACGCAGCCTTCGCGCTTGGCTCGCCGACCGGAGACCACCTGCTGGCGGATCAGCTCCGGCCAGCTGGCGAGCATCTGGATCATGCCCAGCATGTGCCCGGCCATCGCGCGCACGTCCCACTCGGTGCAGTCGGTCTGGACCCCCCACTGCTCGGGGCGCAGGCCCTCGAGCGT
>JBKBUP010000144.1:0-7171 GCA_046289795.1 Dietzia sp.
AGGTCTCGAAAGCTCATCTCGGTGCGGTCGTCGCGAACGCTGGGGGCATCTCCGAACCGCTCCGCCAGTGCTCTCGGGAGGTATCCGAACTCCACATCGACTCCTGATCGGTTGCTTATGTGACTTCGGACACTACGCAGCGCCGCCGCGGCACACATCGGCAAATGTGACGAAGTTCACGAAGCAGGGTGTGCATGATGCACATATTTCGCGAAGGGTGGCGAGGGGAGGGGCTGGTGCAAATGACTCGAGGCCCTCCCGCAGTGGGAGGGCCTCGATGTCTCGTGATTGTTCACGTGGAGCCGATGACGGGAATCGAACCCGCGCCATCTGCTTGGGAAGCAGAAGTTCTACCATTGAACTACATCGGCAGTGCCTGCTGGAGGCCGAATCAGATTAGCACGACAGGTCCGGCCGTCAGCTGTTCCGGGGTCCCTTCCGGGCGGCCTTCCGCTTGGCCCCGGTGGTCATGGGCCGCGTGGTCTGGTCGAGCGAGGCGCGGGGGACGAACCCGAACCCGACGCCACCCACGACCGCCATGGCGATCGCGCCGATGATCCACGGGGTGAGCGAACCGCCGCCGGTCAGGCCCATCATCACGATGAGGGCGGCGACGCCCACGCACACCCAGGACCAGATGGTCCATCGCCAGATGTACTTCGAGGGCTCTTCCCTGAACTCGTCCATACCCCCGATTCCACCACGTATGCAGGGGGCGGCGCATATCCGCGGTCGGGGCAGGGGGCCCTCCGGCTCCACCGCGACCGGACGATGTGGCAGGTCTCACGACGATTCGGCGCGCATCCGGGTATGGAACCGGCCGCGATCGGCGCTGAAATGGATGAGAGTCCGTTTCAGTGGCCGGGTGTCCGGCCGGCGGGCGAGCCATGCCGGGAGGAACATCATGGACGACGTGACGGAGCGGCCGATCGCCGAGCGTGTGCGGACCGTCCTGGCGCGCGGCGCCGCCGGCACTGTCGGGTCGGGACTCCTGACGCGACCGCTGCGGTCGGCGCGGGTCCGCGACGACGGCGTGATCGTCCTGGTGGTGGACGTCGGCGGCATGTCCCGCGTAGCGGGGGAGTCGGCCGGCGTCGCGTCGGTGGGCGGTTCGGCGTCGGTCGAGATCGTCGACACGGTGTGCACCGGCCGGTGTCGCGAGTCCGGCGGGGGGCCGTCCTTCGCGGTCGACGGCCGGCCCTCGGCGCAGGTCCGGCGCGAAGGGGGTCCGCGCGCAGGGGGTCGGGCCACGCCATGTGACGACGAGTGTGCCGTGGCGCGCGGGATGGTCACCATCTCGGGGATCGTCACCGCGTCTTCGGCGACGCGGCGGCGCAGGCTGGTCGCCGCCGACGGGGGCGGGTCGGGCCCGAACGGGGAGACGGGATCGCTGCGACTGAGCGAACTGCAGCCGCTCGAGGTCACCTACCTGTGTGCCGACGGTGCGTACGTGATCCCCCGGGGCGACCTCGCGGCGGCGGCGGTCGATCCGATCGGCATCGACGAGCAGGCGTGGTTGCGCCGCCTCGGATCCGACACCGGTCTCGCGGCGCGGGTCGCGTTGCGCGCCGGCCGCCAGATCGCCGGCACCCGTCCGTGGATCGTGGGCATCGACAGGTTCGGCCTGGATCTCTCGGTCGGCTCCGCGACCGGGTTCCGAGAGGTCGTCAGGATCCCGTTCGCGCAGGTCTGTGGCGATTCCGAGGACGTTCACCGAGAGCTCACCGCCCTCGCCGGATGAGACCGGTTCGGATCGGTCCGGATGAGTTCGCACAAAACCCTTGCGTTAGAGGTAAGCCTTACCTAAGTTAGTCGCTGCGGGTAGTCACGTCCCCGCCCCCGGACCGTTCCGGCGCCTTCCCCTGAGGCGCCGGAACGGTGCGGGAACGACGACGAGGAGTTGGCATGCGATCACTGGTGGGGCCGGTCCCCGAGCCCGCGGAACGAGTGAGCTCGGCGCTGCGCCGCTGCCCCCGGGCCGCACTGGGTCTCGCGTCCGTCACGTCCGCCGTGCCACCTCCAGAGGTGACCCTGGTGCACCAGGTGCCCGGGACCGCTGACCTCTGGGTGGCGCTACCGATGGCCGACGCGGCCACGATCGGACTCGGGGGAGTGCGGGCGCGGCTCGAGGTCCTCGACGAGATCGTCGGGGGAGCGGCCGAGGGGCGTTGTCGCCGTATCGTCGTCGTCGAGGGTCGCGTCGAACTGCCGGGCGTGCGCGCCCAGCGCAGCACCGCCGGCGAGATCGCCCGCGACCTCCCCGACCCCGTCCTGCTGGACGTGGGCACGGGCGTCGCCCTGGTGCGGCTCCGCGCCGACCGGATCGTCCTGACCGACGACGACGGCGTGACCGACATCGACCCCGAGGACCTGGCCACCTCCGGCCCCGACCCCTTCGCCGACCTCGAGGGGCACTGGCTGGACCACCTCAACGACCCCCGCTGCCAGGTGGTGCCCCGGATGGCCCTGCGCGTGTGTCGCTGCCTGCCCTCCGAGCGCCCGCTGCTGGTCGGCATCGACCGCGCCGGCGTGGACATCGAACTCGTCGGGCGTGACGGGCGCATCCACCGGGAGCGGCTGCCCTTCGCCGAGGCGTGCGTCGGCGTCGCCGACCTCGGCGTGCAGATCCGCCTCCTGGCCGGGTGCGCGAGGTCTGCGGCGTCGTTGTACGCGCGGGATCAGCGTGCGCAGAATCCCGCATCCACGGGAAGGGTCACACCGGAGATGTAGCGGCCCTCGTCGGAGACGAGGAAGAGGATCGCGTTGGACAGGTCCTCGGGTTCGATCATCTCCACCGGCATGAGGTTCTGCATCGCGTCCACGACCGTCGGGTTGGCCGTGATGAACTCCTGCATCGTCTCGTTCAGCACCATCGGTGTGCCGACCCCGGTCGGGTGGATGGTGTTGACCCTGATCATGTGCGGGGCCAGCCAGTGTGCCCATGAGCGCATGAGGCCCACCACGCCGTGCTTGGAGGCCACGTAGCCGTCAGCCGCTCCGCCGCCGCTGCCGCCGCGGCCGGTGAGGCCCTGGGTGGAGCTCGTGATGACGATCGCGCCGCCCTTCCCTCCGTCGATGATGTGGTGCACCGCCGAGTGGATGGTGTTGCGTACGCCGGTGAGGTTGACGTCGATCGTGGTCTGGTAGATCTGCTGCGGGTCCTCTTCGTGAACCGACTGCGGTGCGATGCCCGCGTTGGCCACGATCACGTCGAGGCGACCCAGTTCGGCCACGCCCCTGTCCACGGCCTCGCGCAGTGCGGCGGGGTCCCGGACGTCAGCCGTGGCCGAGACGACCTTCCTGCCCAGGTCCTCGACCATTCGCGCGGTGTCGTCGAGCTCGGCCTGCGTGCCGAGCTTGTAGGGCACCTCGTCGATCTGATCGCAGATGTCCACCGCGATGATGTCGGCGCCCTCGCGTGCCATTGTGACAGCGTGCGTGCGCCCCTGGCCCCGCGCTGCTCCGGTGATGAAGACGACTCTTCCGTCGAGCTTTCCCATGATGATCCTTCCCGGACGCCCCGCATAGCGGGATATGGTGATGTGTGTCACATCCAGGCTGGCACGGTGGAACGCACCCGTGGGGTTGACCCGGGGATCGCGATACCCTCTAGACCGTGCTGCTATCCGACCGTGACCTCCGCTCCGAGCTCGCCGACGGGCGGCTCACGATCGACCCCCTCGACTCCTCGCTGATCCAACCGTCGAGCATCGACGTCCGCCTCGACAGTCTGTTCCGCGTGTTCAACAACTCGCGCTACACCCACATCGACCCGGCGCAGCAGCAGGACGACCTCACCGAACTGGTCGAACCCGCCGAGGGGGACCCGTTCGTGCTGCACCCCGGCGAGTTCGTCCTGGGCGCCACGCTGGAGCGCCTGGCGCTACCCGACGACCTGGCGGGCCGGCTCGAGGGCAAGTCCTCGCTCGGACGACTCGGTCTGCTCACGCACTCCACCGCCGGGTTCATCGACCCCGGGTTCGAGGGTCACATCACCCTCGAGCTGTCCAACGTGGCCAACCTGCCCATCACGCTGTGGCCGGGGATGAAGATCGGCCAGCTGTGCCTGTTCCGGCTGTCCAGCCCCGCCGAGGTCCCGTACGGCACCGCCGCGACGGGCTCCAAGTACCAGGGGCAGCGCGGCCCGACGGCTTCCAAGGCGTACCTCAACTTCCGCTGATCGGGCCCGTCGCTGAACCGGGCCCGTCGCTGAGCTGAACCCCGCAACAGGACGCTCGTCCTGCGTTCACCCCGGTGTTCCCGTGAGGTCGTTCGGGGACGGTAGAACTGCGCTATGCGTATGACCGTGTTCGGGACCGGGTATCTGGGGACCACTCATGCCGCCTGTATGGCCGAGTTGGGTCATGAGGTGCTCGGGGTGGACGTGGACGAGGCCAAGATCGAACGCCTGCGGGCCGGTGAGGTGCCGTTTTACGAGCCGGGGTTGCCGGAGATCCTGTTGCGGCAGGTCCAGGCCGGTCGGGTGCGGTTCACCACGGATTATGCCGAGGCGGCGGAGTTCGCGGACCTGCATTTCATCGGGGTGGGTACCCCGCAGCGCAAGGGGGAGTTCGCCGCCGACACCTCGTATGTGGAGGACGTGGTGGCCCGGCTCGCGCCGTTGTTGAAGTCGGATGCGGTGCTGGTGGGCAAGTCGACGGTCCCGGTTGGTACGGCGGCGCGGTTGCAGGAGATCGCCGATGAGCACGTGCGTCCGGGTGTGCGGGCCGAGGTGGTGTGGAACCCGGAGTTCCTGCGGGAGGGTTTCGCGGTGGCCGACACGCTCACACCGGATCGGATCGTGATCGGGCTACGTGAGCCGGGTGGTGCGGTGGAGGAGGTGGTGCGTGGGGCGTACGCGCCGATCCTCGAGGCTGATCCGTGTCCGGTGATCGTGACCGACCTGGCGACGGCCGAGTTGGTCAAGGTCAGCGCGAACGCGTTCCTGGCCACCAAGATCAGCTTCATCAACGCCGTCTCGGAGGTCTGTGAGGCGGCGGGCGCGGATGTGACGGTGCTGGCGGACGCGATCGGGATGGATCCGCGGATCGGACGGCGCTTCCTGGGCGCCGGTCTGGGCTTCGGTGGGGGGTGTCTGCCCAAGGACATCCGGGCGTTCATGGCCCGCGCCGGGGAACTCGGTGCTGATCAGGCGATGTCGTTCCTGCGGGAGGTCGACTCGATCAACATGCGGCGCCGGGAGCGGATGGTCGACCTGGCGACCGAGGCGTGTGGGGGGATGCTGATCGGCAAGACGATCGCGGTGTTGGGCGCGGCGTTCAAGCCGGATTCCGACGACGTGCGCGACTCGCCGGCGTTGAACGTGGCCGGGATGCTCTCCCTCAAGGGGGCGCAGGCGGTGGTGTACGACCCGCAGGCGCTGGACAACGCCCGGGCGTTGTTCCCGACGCTCGCGTACGCAGACTCGGCGATCGAGGCGTGTGAGGGTGCGGACGTGGTGCTGGTGGCCACCGAGTGGGCCGAGTTCCTGGAGTTGGACCCGGTGGCCGTGACGCGGGTGGCGCGCGGGCGGATCCTGTTGGACGGCCGCAACTGCATGCCCGCCGACAGTTGGCGCGCCGCCGGCTGGACCTACCGCGCCCTCGGCCGCGGAGTGACCGCCTCCTGACCGGTCGACGCCTCTCGGGCGGCCGTCCTCCGGCTGTCACCAGGTCTCGTCCGGGCTAGGGTTACCGCCGTGAGCGACCGGCCAGCGACCCCTCCCAGGCACAGACACCGAGTCGAGCGTCCCCCACGGAGATCCCAGCTCGTACCGTCCGGAAGCGCCGGCCGCATCACGGTCGTCACCCTGGTCCTCGGCGCCATCGCGACGATGATCGGGGTGGCGTTGCTCTGGCCGACCTTCGAGGACCCCGAGCTGGACCCGTACTTCGCCCAGTCGTCCGGTTCCTCGGTGGTGACCGAGCGCGGCGAGGTCGTGTCCACCGAGGTGGCGACCTGTGGTTCCCCGGACAACGGACGGGTCCTGCCCGGACCGCCGCTCGAACCCCGGTTCCCCGGCCCGGAGTGTCCGCGCTCGATCGTTCAGCTCGGCACCGGTCCGGACGCCGGCCGACAGGTCCTGCTGGAGATCCCACCGGGGCCCGGGTCGCCGGACCTCAGCGCGGGCGACCAGATCCAGCTGGGGCGTTCGGCCCAGGGGGCCACCGCCACCTACGCCTTCGAGGACTTCACCCGGACCGTGCCCATGGCCTTGTGGCTCCTCGTGGGCGCCGTGGTGATGGTCGCCGTCGGGCGGTGGAAGGGGCTGCGGGCCCTGATCGGGATCGCGGTGGCCCTCGGCGTCGTCGTCGGATTCGTCCTCCCCTCGATCCTGGACGGCAACCCGGCCATCCTCGTGGCCGTGGTCGGCGGTTCCGCCGTGCTCTACCTGGTGATCTACGTGGTGCACGGCATCAACCTCAAGACCCACGCCGCGCTGCTCGGCACGTTGTCGGCGATGCTGGCGGCGGCGCTACTGAGTTGGGTGGTCATCGAGACCACCAGGATCACCGGACTCAGTGGCGACTCCACCACCCAGGTCCAGGTGTTCGTACAGCACGTCTCGCTGACGGGGCTGCTGCTCGCCGGCTTCATCATCGGCGCCCTGGGCGTGCTCAACGACGTCACCGTGAGCCAGTCCGCGACCGTGTTCGAGATGCGCCACCTCGACCCGCACGCCGGTCCCGTCCAGGTGTTCCGGTCGGCGATGGGAGTCGGCCGCGACCACGTCGCCTCGATGGTCTACACCCTGGTGTTGGCGTACACCGGGTCGGCGCTGCCGCTACTGCTCCTGTTCTCGCTGGGGACCCGCTCGCCGCTGTCGATCCTCACCTCGGACGTCGTGGCCGTGGAGCTGATGCGGTCGCTCGTCGGCGCGATCGCGCTCGCACTGTGCGTACCGCTCACCACCGCCGCGGCGGTGTGGCTCTCCCGCGACGTGACCCCGGAGGAGCTGGATCGGGCGACCGTGGGCGCGGGCCACTGAGCGCCTGCTGACAGCACCGGGCCACCAGGGGCGGGCCTCCTGACGGGGTGGGCCTACTGGCGGTACGAGGCCAGGAAGTTGCCGATCCGCTCGATCGCCACGGCCAGGTCGCGGCCGGCGGGCAGCGTGACCACCCGGAAGTGATCCGGGTCGGGCCAGTTGAACCCGGTGCCCTGGGTGACC
>JBKBUP010000145.1:0-7145 GCA_046289795.1 Dietzia sp.
GACGAGACGGTCACGGCGTCCCACTCCCCGCCCAGCAGCGCCGACAGGTGCTCCGCGACACCGGGGGAGAGCATGGCACACCCCTGCGGCCTGCAGTGCACACAGACCGTACCCCCGGAGGCCACGTGGAACGCCCGGTGCGGGCCCACCACGCCGCAGCTCACACAGCAGTCCAGGACCGGTTCCCAGCCGGACGCGGCCATGGCGCGCAGGAGGAACGCGTCGGCGACCAGTCCCGGTGGGCGACGGTGTTCGGCCAGTGAGCGGAGGGCGCCGACGGCGAGACCGAGCAGCCGCGGTGTGGGGGCGCCCTCCTCCCCGGCCAGCCGCTCCGCGGTCTCCAGCACCACGCACCCGGAGGTGTAGGCCGGATAGTCCGCCACGAGAGGGCGCGCCAGCGACTCCCGGCTCGACGCCTGCCTGACGGTGCCCAGTCCGCTCCGGCCTCGACCCGGGGCGATCTGCACCTCCACCACGGCGAACGGCTCGAGGCTGGCGCCCATCCGCGAGCGCGTGCGGCGCACCGCGCGGGCGACGGCTCTGACCAATCCGTGGTGTTCGGTGAGCAGGGTGACGATCCGGTCCGCCTCGCCGAGGTCATAGGTACGCACGACGAGGCCCATGTCAGTGAACGGGTGCATCCGGACCTCCTCCCGATGCTCGACGGGCTGGTGTGCGCAGCTGATGTGCGACGGACGCCCATTGTCCCACCCACCGGCGCTGGTCGCCGGGACGCTTCCGACGACGGTTCCAGAAGCCCGGTTCCGGAAGCCCCGGCTCTAGAAACCCGGCTCTAGAAACCCAGCCGCCCGAGCATCTTGGGGTCGCGCTGCCATTCCTTCAGGACCTTGACGTGGAGGTCCAGGTAGACCTTGGTTCCCAGGAGCTGTTCGATGCCCGCCCGGGCCTGGGTGCCCACCTCACGCATGCGCGAACCGCCCTTGCCCAGGACGATCGCCTTCTGGCTCTGCCGCTCCACGTAGACGGTGGCGTGGACGTCCACCATGTCGTCACGACCTTCGTGCGGCAGCACCTCCTCGATCGACACGGCGATCGAGTGGGGCAGCTCGTCGCGCACGCCCTCGAGGGCGGCCTCGCGGATGAGTTCGGACATCCGGGTCTCGTCCGACTCCTCGGTGATCACGTCGTCGGGGTAGAACCGCGGTCCCTCGGGTAGCAGGGAGGCGATGAGGTCAGCCACCACGTCCACCTGCTCACCGGACGCGGCCGACACCGGGACGACCTCCGAGTCCGGCCCGAGGAGCTTGGAGACCGCGACCAACTGCTCCATGACCTTCTGCTTGGAGACGGTGTCGATCTTGGTGACCAGGCCCAGGACCGGGGTGGTGGGACAGAGTTTGCGGACCTGTTCGAGGATCCAGCGGTCACCGGGGCCGATCCGCTCCCCCGCCGGGATGCACAACCCGATCAGGTCGACGTCGGAGTAGGTCTCCTCCACCAGCGCGTTCAGCCGCTCGCCCAGCAGGGTGCGCGGCCGGTGGAGGCCCGGGGTGTCGACCAGGATGATCTGGGCGTCCGGTCGGTGGACCAGCCCGCGGATCGCGTGCCGGGTGGTCTGGGGCCGCGAGGAGGTGATGGCGATCTTCTCGCCCACCAGCGCGTTGGTGAGTGTGGACTTGCCGGTGTTCGGCCGACCCACGAAGCTGACGAAACCGCTCCGGAAGCCCTCGGGGGTGGTCATCGGTTCTCCTCGTCGTCGTTCTCGTGTGTGCCGTCGTCGGCGGGGTCGGTCCGTTCGGCCACCACGGTGACCACCTTGACCCGCCCGCGACGGTCGTGCCCGCCTTCCGCGCGCAGGTCGAGCCCGGCCGAGACCACGTGCGCGCCCGGCAGCGGAACGCGACCGAGTTCGAGCGCCATGAGCCCGCCGATGGTCTCGACCTCCTCGGTGACCTCGTCCGGGAACTCCATGTCGAACAACTCGGCGACCTCGTCCAGTCCGAGCCTGGCCGACAGTCGGTACCTCCCGTCCTCCATCTCCTCGACGGGGGGTACCTCGGTGGTGTCGTACTCGTCCACGATCTCGCCGACGATCTCCTCGAGGATGTCCTCGATGGACACCAGCCCGGCGGTTCCGCCGTACTCGTCGACGAGGATCGCCAGATGGTTGTGGTCCCGCTGCATCTCCGCCAGCAGGTCGTCGATCCTCTTGGCGTCGGGCACGAACACCGCGGGTCGCATCACGTCGGCGACCGGGGCCGCGCGACCGTCCGGATCGTCGAGCCGGGCCACGATGTCACGCAGGTAGATCACGCCCACCACGTCGTCGGAGTTGTCGCCGGCCACCACCGGGATCCGGGAGTAGCCGGACTTGACCGTCAACCGGGCGGCCTGGCCGACCGTCTTGTCCGATTCGATCCACACCATCTCGGTCCGCGGGGTCATGACCTCGCGCGCGGTGGTGTCCCCGAGTTCGAACACCGACTGGATCATGCGCGACTCGTCGTCGGCCACGACACCGCGCTCACGCGCCATGTCCACGATCTCGAGCAGTTCGATCTCCGAGGCGAACGGGCCGTTGCGGAAGCCCCGGCCCGGGGTGACGGCATTGCCGACCCCCACCAGGAGGCTGGCGACGGGACCCAGGAGCATCCCGAGCACCGCCAGCGGCGTCGAGGCACCAAGCGCCAGCGAGTAGGCGTGTTGACGCCCCAGCGTGCGGGGACCGACACCGGCCACCACGTACGCCGCGATGGTCGTCACCGCGATCACCCCGACCAGCGCCCAGACCGTGGACTCGATGACCTCGGCGAACACGACGGTCAGGAGCACCACACCGGCGATCAGGCTCAACAGGTGCAGTAGCACCGCGACGTTGATGTAGCGCGGACGGTTGAGCAGCATCCGGGAGAGCCTCTTCGCCCCGTAACGGGGTTCCTTGGCCATCTCCTCGACCCGGGCCACCGACACCGTGCTCAGCGCGGCGTCGAGGGCGGCGAAGACACCGGCGACCAGGATGAGCAGCACGGCCGCGCCGGCCGTGAGGATTGTCTGGTCCACGGGTCAGGCGTCCGCGAGCGGGGCGTCGTCGCGAGGGGCGTCGCGGTGGTCGTACCACTCGCCGAGCAGCTCGTTCTGCAGACCGAACATCTCGCGTTCCTCTGCCGGCTCGGCGTGGTCGTACCCGAGCAGGTGCAGGCACCCGTGCACGGTCAGCAGCGCGAGCTCGTGCGCGAGCGGGTGTCCGGAGCTGGCGGCCTGGTCGGCGGCGAACGCCGGGCACAGCACGATGTCGCCGAGCATCGCCGGTCCGGGATCGGGCAGGTCGGGCCGACCGCCCGGGGAGAGCTCGTCCATGGGGAAGCTCATGACGTCGGTGGGACCCGGCAGGTTCATCCACGTCACGTGGAGATCCGCCATGGTGTCCTTGTCCACGAGCGTGATCGACAGCTCCGCGGCCGGGTGGACGTCCATCCGGGCGATCACGAACGCGGCCACGTCGATGAGTTCGGCCTCGTCGACCTCCACGCCCGACTCGTTGGCGACCTCGATACTCATCGCTGGCGGTGCTCCCTGCTCCTGTGGACTGCGGTGGGTTCCTCGCCCCGTTCGAGGCGCTCCTCGTGCTTCGCGTAGGCGTCGACGATCCGGGCCACCAGCGCGTGCCGGACCACGTCCGCGGAGGTGAGCTCCGAGAAGTGGATGTCGGGGACCCCGCGGAGGATGTCGCGCACCACCTTGAGACCGGAACGCTGTCCGCCCGGGAGGTCGATCTGGGTGATGTCCCCCGTCACCACGATCTTCGAGCCGAAACCGAGGCGGGTCAGGAACATCTTCATCTGCTCGGGCGTGGTGTTCTGCGCCTCGTCGAGGATGATGAACGCGTCGTTGAGGGTGCGACCGCGCATGTAGGCCAGCGGTGCCACCTCGATCACCCCGGCCGCCATGAGCTTCGGGATGGCCTCGGGGTCCATCATGTCGTGCAGCGAGTCGTACAGCGGCCGCAGGTACGGATCGATCTTCTCGTGCAGGGTGCCGGGCAGGTAGCCGAGCCGCTCACCGGCCTCGACCGCGGGACGGGTGAGGATGATGCGGCTGACGTCCTTGGCGCGGAGCGCGGCGACCGCCTTGGCCATCGCGAGGTAGGTCTTGCCCGTCCCGGCGGGTCCGAGCCCGAACACCACCGTGTGGTCGTCGATCGCGTCGACGTACCGCTTCTGCCCCACCGTCTTGGGTCGGATCATCCCCCCGCGGCGGGACAGCACGTCCGTGCCCAGCACCTCCTCGGGCGTCAACGGCCCGGAGTCGGCGAGGATCTCGACCGAGCGTCGGACCGAGGCCGGGGTGATCTCGACGCCCCGCCTGGCCTGTCGCAGCAGGTCGGAGACCACACGTGAGGCCTGGTCGACGGCCCCGGGGTCGCCGGAGATGGTCATGGTGCCGCCCCGCACGTGCAGGTCGGCGTCGAGGAGGTCCTCGAGCGTCCGGAGGTTGGCGTCCGCGGTGCCGAGCACCGCCATCGCCAGGTCGGGGTCGAGCTGGACCGCCGTACGGGAGGGCGAGCCGGCGGGACCTCGGTGGTCGTCGCCCTGCGTCTCGGCGACCGTGTCGCTCACTGCGTCGTTCTCTGGGGTACCTACGTGGATCACTTCCTGGGTGGTGGTGCGGTCGGGTCGAGTGTAGTACCAGCGCGGGCCCATCTCCGCGTGAGAACTCCGAGGGCGCCGAGCGCCACGGCGGCGGCGCTGGACGTGCGCAGCACCTCGGGACCCAGGACGACGGAGCGGGCCCCGGCCTGGGTGAGTGAGTCGATCTCGGCGTCGGAGACGCCGCCCTCGGGCCCGACGACGAGGAGGATCCGCTCCACGGGCCCCGCCGCGGTCACGGCGTCCGCGAGACCGGCGGCGCCGTCCTCGTGCAGCACCAGGACCGCCGCACCCGCCTCGACCTCCTCGGCCACGAGCGCCGCGAGGCCGGTGGAGTCGAGGAGTCCGGCGATCTCCGGTTCCCACTCCCGCCGGGACTGTTTGGCGGCGGCACGGGCCGCGTTGGCCCACTTCGTGCGGCCCTTGTCGAGCTTGGGCCCCGCCCAACGGCTCACACACCGGTCCGCCTGCCACGGCACGATCCGGTCCGCCCCGGCCTCGGTGGCCAGCTCCACGGCGAGCTCGGAGCGTTCGGACTTGGGGAGCGCCTGGACGATCGTCACCAGGGGCGTCGGGCGGGCGACCTCGTCCCGGGCCAGGACCTCGGCCTCGACCCGGCCGGGCCCCGACGTCAAGACGGTGCAGTCCGCCACCGCGCCGCGGCCGTCGCCCACCCGGACGTGTTCACCGGGCCGGACCCGCAGGGCTGAGCCGGCGTGCCGGCCCTCGGCGCCGTCCAGGACGGCCGTCTCGCCGACGGCGGGGACCGCCTCGACCCGGAACAGGGGCGGGGTCACCGGCTCAGTGACCCGCGACCGCGTCGCGCAGACGCGAGAACAATCCGCCTCGACGGGCGGTGTCCTCGTTGACGATCTCGGCCGAGTCGCCGCCGAGCCGGCGCAGCTGCTCCACGATCTCCCGTCGCTTACGGTCCAGCTTCTCGGGGATCACCACCTCCATGTGCACCGTGAGGTCGCCGGCGCCGCCGCCACGGACCCGGGGCATGCCGCGGCCGGAGAGGGTGACCGTGTGTCCGGGCTGGATGCCGGCCGGGATGTCGATCTCGAGGTCGTCGCCCACCACGGTCTCCAGGTCCACCCTGCCGCCGAGGATGGCGTCCACGACCGGGACGCGGACCGTGCAGTGCAGGTCCTCCCCGTCCCGGACGAACACCGGGTGGGTGCGCTCGTTGACCTCGATGTAGAGGTCTCCGGCGGGACCGCCACCGGGGCCGACCTCACCCTGGCCGGCCAGCCGGATCCGCATCCCGCCGCCGACGCCGGCCGGGATCTTGGCCGAGACGGTGCGACGCTTGCGGACGCGCCCCTGGCCGGTGCAGTCGCCGCACGGGTCAGTGATGATCTCGCCGGTGCCCGCGCAGGTGGGGCACGGACGGCTGGTCATGATGTTGCCCAGCAGGGAGCGCTGGACCGACTGGATCTCGCCCTGCCCCTGGCACATGCCGCATTTGGCGGGCGGGGTGTCGCTCGCCGACCCCTTGCCGTGGCAGGTCTCGCAGAGGACGGCCGTGTCGACCTGGATCTCCTTGGTGACGCCGGTGGCGCACTCCGCCAGGGTCAGGTTCACGCGGATCAACGCGTCGGAGCCCGGCTGCACGCGGCTCCGGGGTCCACGTCCGCCGCCGCCCCCGCCGCCACCGAAGAACGCCTCGAACACGTCGCCGAGGCCGCCACCGCTGCCGAACCCGCCGCCGCCGAAGCCGCCGCCGTATCCGCCACCGGGTGATGAGTCGAGGGGATCCCCGCCCATGTCCACCACGCGTCGCTTCTCGGGGTCCGTGAGGACCTCGTACATCGCGGTGATCTCGGTGAACCGCTCACGCGCCTCGTCCGACGGGTTGACGTCGGGGTGCAGCTCGCGGGCGAGCTTGCGGTAGGCGCGCTTGATCTCGGACTCCGAGGCACCCCGATCGACCCCGAGGGTCCCGTAGTAGTCGCGTGACACGTGTCGCCTTTCGTCAAGTGGAATAAGTCAATTGGAAGAACTGGTCCCGGGTGAGGCTACGGGCGTCAGTGCCCGGACAGGATCTCGCCCACGTAGTGGGCAACAGCAGCGACCGAGGCGATTGTTCCCGGGTAGTCCATCCTGGTGGGCCCGAGCACCCCCATCCCGCCGAGCATCTGCCGCTCGGATCCGTACACGGAGGACACCACCGACGCGCCGCGGATCTCCGCCGCCCGGGTCTCCTCGCCGATCTGGACCGTGACCCCACCGGGGCCTCCCATCCCCACCGACTGCGCCGCCGAGAGCAACCGCAGGATCACGACCTGCTCCTCCAGCGCCTCGAGGACCGACCTGAGGGACCCGTCGAAGTCGGCCGCACTTCGGGTGAGGTTGGCGGTGCCGCCCAGGACGATGCGCTCGTCGGGCTGCTCCACCAGCGTCTCCACCAGGACCGTCACGCACCGCTCCGCGGGGTCGCGGTAGTCGGGGCGGGCACGATCCGGTGTGGCGGCCAGCGCCTCGGAGGCCTCACTGAGACGCTTGTCCGCCACCGCCTCCGAGAGAAGGGTCCGG
>JBKBUP010000146.1:0-7135 GCA_046289795.1 Dietzia sp.
GGAGGACGCTTGACGGTGGCCAACGCCCTCGGTAACGGGGTGGCCGACGACAAAGCCGTGTACGCCTCCGTGCCCACCATGATCGACTTCTACCTGGGGGAGTCCCCGATCCTCGAGCAGGTGCCGACGTACCTGTGCGCCGACCGGACGCAGCGCGACCTGGTGCTGGACCGGCTGGGGGAATTGGTGGTCAAACCGATCGACGGCTACGGCGGGCTGGGGATCACCATCGGGCCCGAGTGCTCGGAGGCCGAGCTGGCCGCGCGGCGGGAGGAGCTGCTCACCCGGCCCGAGGGCTACATCGCCCAGGAGGTCGTGGCCCTGTCCACCCTCCCGACCTTCGACGGCACCCGCATGCAGCGGCGGCACGTGGACCTGCGCGCGTTCGCCCACCTGCGGCGCGAGGGGGGCCGGACGACGGCGCACGCGGTCCCGGCCGGCCTCACCCGGGTGGCCCCCGCCGGGTCGCTGATCGTCAACTCCTCCCGCGGGGGAGGCGGCAAGGACACGTGGATCATGCGCTGACCCGAGACGCCCCCGCCGCGGGTGCGGACCCTGTCGGGTTCCCCTAGCGTTGACGCGATGACGGACGCACAGCGATGGATCAGGATCGAGGAGGAACTCCACCTCGTCGACCTGCGGACCCGACGACCGGTACGACGCGCCGCCGAGGTGCTCGCGGCCGCGCACGAGGACGGCGGCGACACGGCTGGCGACACGGCCGCCCGCCCGGCCGGCGACTTGGCCGGCGACCCGTCCGGCGACTTGGCCGGCGCCCACGCGGTCGCGTCCCGGCACGGCGCACTCCTGGTGTCGGACGTGGGCGCGCACACCGGCCTCGCCGAGCTCGGCGAGGCCGTCCGCCGGAGCCGTTCCCGGTTGGCCAGGGCGGGGGGCGGCATCCGCACCGGGGTGGTTGCGGCCGGTTCGCTGGCGTCCCCGGGAGTCGAGTTCGACCCGACCCCGGAGGAACCCCACCCCGCGCCGGGTCGCGAGTCCCAGACCCGTGCGGCGGCCCGGTTCCGCGTGGTGGTCGAGGTGGCGGACGCCGACGAGGCGCAGTACGTCGCGCGGCGGGCGGTCCCGGTGGCCCCCGTCCTGCTGGCCATGGCCGCCAGTTCGCCCTACTGGGCGGACGGCGGCGATTCCGGATACGCCTCCACCCGGACGTTCGAGGCGCGGTGGTCGCCGTCCCACTTCACCGCGTTCGCGACCGACACCGCGGACGGCGTCCAGTCGGCGGAGGACGAACTACTCGATACCGGGGTGGTGGTGGGCCGGGAGTCGATCGACGTCGACATCCGCCCGTCCCGGGACGGCACCGGGGTCGAACTGCGGGCGTGTGACTCCTGCAGCACGGTGGACACCCTCGTCGTCGTCGCCGCCCTGTTCCGCGCCACGGTCGACCGGATCCTCACCGAACGCGACGACCCGCACCGACGGTGGGACGACCCCTCGCCCGCCGTCCTCGACGCGGCGTTCTGGCGGGCGGCCCGCTCCGGGATGGAGGGCGACCTGGTGGACGTGCCCACCGGACGCCCGCGCCCCGCGCACGCGTTGCTCGCCGACCTGGTGGAGGGCCTGACCGACCAACTCCGCGCCGGCGGCGAGCAGGATCTCGTCCACGACCTCCTCGACGGCATCCGTGGGGCCGGCACGTCGGCGGCCCGCCAACGCGCCGCCCACCGCCGTCGCGGCAGGCGTGGGGACGTGATCGCGGTCCTGCTGGCGGAGACCGTCGACAGGATCCGGCCCCGCGCCGTGGCGGACGACCGCGGGATGCGGTCGATGCTCGCCGCCTATTCGCCCCTGGGTGAGGCCGTCACCGAGGAGGTGCACGACGAGGCGATCACCGAGGTCGGCGAGTCCCGGCCCGAGTACGTGGACGTCCTCAAGGCCGTCTCCGACCTGGGGCCCGACGCCCTGTGTGAGCGCAAGGCGGAGATGGACGGCCGTCTGCGCGACCAGGGTGTGACCCTCAAGGTGTACGGCCGGGACGAGCCCCAGGTCTTCCCGCTGGACGCCGTCCCCCGGATCATCCCGGCCGACCAGTGGTCCCGGATCTCGGCGGGGATCGAGCAGCGGGCCCGGGCGATGGAGTTGTTCCTCCGGGACATCTACGGACCGGGTGAGATCACCCGCGCCGGCGTCGTCCCCGCCGAGGCGCTCGAGCGGGCGCCGGGTTTCCGTCCCACCGGCCGGTCGGTCCCGGAGGGCGCGCTGCACGCCCCGGTGTGCGGGGTCGACCTGGTCTCCACCTCCCCGGGCGAGTGGATCGTGCTCGAGGACAACCTCCGGATGGCGGGGGGCCTGGCGTTGGCGTCCGCGCTCCGCGCCCGGATCAGCGAGGGCTTCCCCGAGTTCGGTGCCCGTTCCGAGATCCACGACCCCCGGGTCGGGCTGGACATGTTGACGCAGACGCTGCGCGCTGCCGCGCCGGAGGGGGTCGACGACCCGGCCATCGTGGTGGTCGTCGCCGAGGACGAGCTCGGGTCCTTCGACCTCAACCAGGTCGCGGCGGCGATCGGCGGTCTGCTCGTCACACCAGACAGCCTGGTGTGTGCGGACGGCCGCCTGTGGAGTGTCGAGGGCGGGGACCGCGCCCCGGTGGATGTGCTCTACGTCCGTATGGACGAGGAGATGCTGCTGTCCTCGGTGGGTGCGGACGGCACGATGCTGCGGCGTGGACTGCTCGGCGCGATGGCGGAGGGGGGCGTGGCCGTGGTCAACGCGCCCGGCAACGGTGCCGCTGACGACAAGGCGATCTATGCCCGGGTGCCGGCGATCATTGACTTCTACCTGGGGGAGAAGCCCCTCATCGGGCAGGTCGACACCTACCTGTGTTCGGATCCGGAGCAGCGGAGGCAGGTCCTGGACCGCCTCGGTGAGCTCGTGGTCAAGCCGATCGACGGCTACGGGGGTTCCGGGATCACCGTGGGCCCCGAGTGCTCGCCCCGCGAGTTGGACGAACGGAGGGACGAGCTGCTGCGGCACGGCGAACGATTCGTGGCCCAGGAGGTCCAGTCGTTGTCCACCCTGCCGACGTTCGACGGGCACGAGCTCCAGCGCAGGCACGTCGATATGCGGGCGTTCGTCATGCTCCGACCCGGCGTATCGGGTGAGATCCTCGCCTCTGCTCCGCCCGTCGCACTGACACGCGTGGCCCCGGCGGGCACGATGGTCGTCAACGCCTCGAGCGGGGGCGGGGGAAAGGACACCTGGATCCACCGTGCCTGACACGACCGAGATCACCGAGGAGGTCGGGTCCCTCGACGTCGCCGGACCCCCCGACGACGCCGCCGGGGGGCCGGACGAGATCCGTCACACCACCTCGCCGTGCCTGTCCCCGGACGGGTCGATGCTGGCGTGCGTCGTCACCGAACGCACGGGCTACCCGCGGGCGGTGCAGCGGCCGCTCGGCCCGGGCGGCCTCGACGGGGCCGGGCCGGAGCGTGACGTGGTCCTGCCCGTCAACGGTCCGGTCCGCCGCGTGGCGTACTCGCCCAACGGAAAATGGTTGGCCTGCGAGGTCGCGCCCGACGGCGGTGAGCGCGAGCGGATCTGGCTGGTCACCACCGATCCGGGGGACCGTGACGTCTACCCGGTGGACACCCGGCGCGACGCGACCGAGCAGATCGTCTGCTGGGACGGCGACCTGTTGGCCGTGACCGCGTTCGACTCCGAGGGGTTGGCCGAGGGCAGGCTCGTGGACCCGGAGACCGGACTGAGCACGGTGGTCGACCGCCGGATGGGCGGCGCGCTCGTCCACGCCCGCGACGGGGCCGCCCTGTTCCGGGTCGGCGCGCGGGGGCACCGGGAGCTGCTCCGCATCGTCCCCGACGGCCGGTGGTGGCCGCTCCTGCCCGTCGACACCGGCTCCACCACGGATGCCGGTGTGATCCTCGACGCCGGTGACGGCGACGGTCCCATGAGGATGATCGTGCGCAGCGACCACTCCGCGGAGCGGATGGGACTCATCGCCGTCGAGGCGGACGAGGAGACCACCGAGTCCTGGCCGATGGCCTACCGGGAGGACGCCGACCTCGACCGGGTCGAGGTGAGCCTGGACCGCTCGACCGCGGTGCTGCTGTGGAACGTCCGCGGGGGACTGTCCGAGATCGAGGTGCTCGACCTGCGGGGCGACCGGCCCCGGGTCGTCGTCAAGCCCCCGCTCCCGGACGTCGTCGCGTCCTCTCCCACGCTCACCGCGGACGGTCGACTGCTCGCGCTGACGGTGCAGAGCCTCGACCAACCGCCACGCGTCGTCATGTACGACATCGACGGCCGGAGGTGGACGGGGGAACCACCCGCGCAGCCGGATCCGGCTCCCGTCCTGGTGCGCTTCGCCGCCCGTGACGGTCTGGAGCTGTCCGGCTGGCTGTACCGCGCCGACCCCGCCGACGAGCCGGCACCCACGGTCGTCCACCTCCACGGCGGGCCCGAGGGGCAGTCCCGGCCGGGGTACAACGACCTCGCGCGCCGCTACCTCGACATCGGAGTGACCTACTTCGCCCCCAACGTGCGGGGGTCCACGGGGTCAGGGCGCTTCTACAGTCACGCCGACGACCGCTACGGCCGGTTCGCGGGGATCGACGACGTCGAGGACTCGCTGCTGCACCTCGTCGAGGAGGGGATCGCCGACCCCGACCGGGCCGTGGTCTCGGGCCGCTCGTACGGCGGCTACCTGGTCAACGCCACCCTGGTCCGGCATCCCGGCAGGTGGCGTGGGGGCATCGCCGCGTGCGGGATGAGCGACCTGCAGAGCTTCTACCGCACCACCGAACCGTGGATCGCCGCGGCCGCGTATCCCAAGTACGGGAATCCGCTGCAGGAGCGCGAACTCCTCCGGGAGGCCTCGCCGCTGCAGCTCTACCACCACGTGGACGTGCCGGTGCTCTTCATCCACGGAGCGCACGACACCAACGTGCCGCTCAGCGAGACGGAGCAGGCTGTCGATGCGCTGCGCCGCCGGGGCGTACCGGTGGACGTGTTGCTCTTCGAGGACGAGGGGCACGAGTTCGTGAAACTCGCCAACAGACAACTGCTCGGAGACCGGGTGGTCGACTTCTGTCAGGAGGTGTTCGGTGTTCGGACGTAAGAAGAGTGAGCTCGGGGACGCGGACGGGTTCGAGGGCCGACTGGTCGGGTGGAGGCGCCATATCCACGCCCACCCCGAGTTGTCCTATGAGGAGCGGGAGACGACCGACTACCTCGAGGGAGAGCTCCGGTCGATGGGGCTCGAACCGAAGCGGTTCCGGATCGGCACCGGCCTGTGGTGCGACGTGCCGGCCGCCGACGGCGCCACCGCGACGGACGTCGTGGCCCTGCGCGCGGACATCGACGCGCTGGCCATGAGCGAGGAGTCCGGCGAGAGCTTCTCCTCCGAGGTCGACGGGGTCTCCCACTCGTGCGGACACGACGGACACTCCGCCATGCTGCTCGGTGCGGCGGAGCTCCTCGTGGCAGACCCGCCGCCCCGCCCGGTCCGGCTGATCTTCCAACCGGCGGAGGAGACCATGCCGGGCGGCGCCAAGGACTGCGTCGAGGAGGGCGTGGTGGAGGGCGTGGACCGCATCATCGCGCTGCACTGCGATCCGCACCGCAGGGTCGGTGAGGTGGGGGTGACCGGTGGTCCCATCACCTCGTCCAACGCCAAGATCGGCATCCGCGTCCGCTCGGCCGGCGGGCACACCGCCCGCCCGCACGAGACCCAGGACACGGTGTTCGCGCTGGCGCAGCTCGTCACCGGCGTGACCGCCGTGGTGGACCGGACGATCGATCCGCGCTCGGGGACGGTCCTGACCTGGGCCTCGGTGAGCGCCGGCGGGTCCGCACCCAACGTCATCCCCGACTCGGGTCAGCTGTGGGGGACACTGCGCAGCGCCGACCGGGACGTGTGGGCGGTGGCGGAACCGGTCGTCCGCGAGGCGGTCGAGGCGATCGCCCGGACCTACGGCGTCCGCGCCGAGGTGGACTACGTCCAGGGGGTGCCCCCGGTGGTCAACGACACCACCTGCGCCGAGCTGGCCGCGGCGGCCGTCGAGCAGGTCCTCGGTCCGGACGGTGTGGGACCCGCCGTGCAGTCCAGCGGAGGCGAGGACTTCGCCTGGTACACCGAGGAGATCCCCGGCGTCTACCTGCGGTTGGGGGTGTGGGACGGCGAGTCCGAGGAGACCGACCTGCACCATCCCGGGTTCGTCCTGGACGAGGCCGCACTGCCCCACGGCGCCCGGATCCTCGACGCCTTCGCGCGGATGGACCGACCCGCCGGGTGAGACCGACCCGCCGGGTGAGTGGGCCGCGGGGTGAGCGGGCCGCCGCGCCGGTGGAGGACGTCCGCGATCGCGGGTAGACAGAAGGGTATGACAGCCGCCCCGACCGAGATCGCCCCGACCGCATCGGCACCCCCCGGCTCCGTCCGGTCCGAGCACTCCCCGTCGGACCTCGGACCGGCCCTGCCGGTCGGGTGCGGGCCGCTCTCGGAGGCTGTTGTCACGGCGTTGGCGACGGGTCGGACCGACGGGCTCCCGGACGTTCCGGCGGGCACCGATCCGCTGGGCCGCGATCTGCAGTTGGCGCTGTACACGCTGTACGAACTCCACTACCGGGGCTTCGCCGGAGTGGACGCCGACCTGGAATGGGACCCCGAGCTCCTGCGACTGCGGCGGGCACTGGAGACGCCGTTCCTCGATCACCTGCGGGGAGCCGTCGAGCCCGGTGACGACCCCGTGGCGGAGATGGACGCACTGTCGGTGGAGACGACGTCCGGGACCGGCCCGTCCTGGTACTTCAAGGACGAGGGCACCTGGGAACAGTTGCGCGAGTACTTCGCCCACCGGTCGCTGTACCACCTCAAGGAGGGCGACCCCCACGCGTTCACCATCCCGCGCCTGCAGGGCCAGGCCAAGGCCTCGTTCGTCGCCGTGGAGTTCGACGAGTTCGGCGGCGGGCGCGGCGAGCGGGTGCACCAGCAGTTGTGGGCCGACCTCATGAGCACCGCCGAGCTGGACCCCACCTACCTGGGATACCTCGACAGGGTGTCGGCGGCGACGCTGTCGACCGTCAACCTGATGTCGCTGTTCGGCCTGCACCGGTCGCTCCGCGGCGCCGCGATCGGGCACTTCGCCGCCATCGA
>JBKBUP010000147.1:0-7070 GCA_046289795.1 Dietzia sp.
CCATCGCCGCGTACCAGTCCCCGAGCGCGGCCGCACCGTCCGTCGCCGGCGGGGCCGACTCCTGCACCGCACGCATCCCGCGGGCCCGCGCGTCGGGGTTCTTCTCCCGCACGTTCGCGCCGCCCCACCAGTTGGCGGTTCCCAGATGGACGACCAGGTCGTGCACCGACCAGTCCGGGCAGGAGTGCACGCCCGCGGCGAGATCCACGTCCCCGCCGGCCAGCGCGAACCGCACCAGACCGGCCTGGGCCTCGATCGCGTCGAGCATCCGATCCCGCGTCAACCTGGCGCTCATACGCGTGTCGCCGCCTCGTTCGACCCGATCGATCCGCTGTCCTCGGTTCCCGCCCGGAGCCGGGTGAAGTCGATCTGGCGCCCCGCGTTGGAGACGGCCACCACGGTTCCGGTGCCGAACACCCCGTCGCGGTCGAACAGGGACGCGCTGCCGACCGCCACGCCGCCGTCGCTGAGGTGCTCGTCGGCCTCGATGCCGATGTCGCCCGACCGGGGAAGACGGGCCAACGCCACGGTGAGGTCGGCGTTGATGAAGCCGATGCCCTCGTCGCCCCAGTGCGACATGAGGCTGGTGGACTCGGCCAGGGTCACGGCCCGCTGGAACGGGGTCGCGTCCTCACCGGCCACCACGTCCAGTGGGTGGAGCCAGAACCTCTTTCGCCGGTCGTTCTGGTGCGCGCTCATGTCGCGACTCCACGATTCCCCCTCGTCCCCGCTGCCGAAGAACACGTTCGACCCCGGCCGGTTCTCGAGCGGGTCCGCCTCCGCCGGGGCCCCGACGTGCCGGCCCGAGCGCCACACGTTCCCGGGCGGTTGCTCGCCGCGGCGCAACTGCACGAGCGTGCCGCGGGCCACCAGCTTCCCCTCCTGCAGCATCCGGACGTCCGCGACCCGGATACGGTTGCCGGCCCGGACCTCCTCGGTCACCGCGACCAGCGGTTCGGTGCGGACCGGCGCGAAGAGGTCCACGGTGAGCCGGGCGGGCTGGAAACCCTCCGCCCCGTGCTCGGTCTCGAGTGCACGGGCCGAGGCCACCACCACCGCGGGCCCGTTGACCATGGTGTCCGACCAGGCACTCCGCGCGTACCTGGTGGGGATGTACGCCCCCGACTCGTCGAGGGTGAAGAACGAACGCTCACTCATGAACTCAGCCCACCATTCCGATAGAAGAGGATGCGGGCCCGACGGCCGTGGCCCCGCGGGCTCCACCGGCGGCCCACGACCGCAGGATGGCCGCGAGCTGCGTCTCGAAGTACTGCTCGGCACTCGGCGACTCGCGCCACACGCTGAGCTCCAGCGACACGACCCCGTGCAGTGACGCCCAGATCGCGGTAGCCGCCTCGAACACGTCCGTGGCCCGGAAGACCCCCTCGTCCACCAACGCGTCGACGATCTCCAGCAGCGGTTCCCGCCACTGTGGGTCGCGCCGGTCGGCGTCGCCGCGGGGTGAGCGGACGGGCTCCCCCACCACCAGCGCGTACAGGCCCTGGTTGTCCAGCGCCCACCGGCGGTAGGCACGACACAGGGAACGCATGTCGGTCTCGACGCTGTCGTGGCGCAGCGACTCGCGCAGTGCCTCGGCGAGCCTGCGATCCGCCTCCTCCGCGACCGCGGCCAGTAGCCCGGACTTGCCCCCGAACATCGTGTAGATGGCGGTGGTGGAGGTGCCCTGCGAGGCGGCCAGCGGCCGCAATCCGAGCTTCTCCGGAGCCGAGCCCCGGAGCCTGCGCGTGGCCTCCTCGAGGATCCCCAGCCGCAGGGCCTCGTCGTACTGGGCGTGGGGTGGGGCGCCGGTGGCGGCGCGGGAGGGGGATCGGGTCACCCAGGCAGGTTACGACGACGACGTGATCATCCAGTCACAGCGCCGTGGCGTGTCCACCGGAACGGTGTCATCCCACCGGCATCACCCCGCGCGCCCCGCCCACGCCCGGTATGCGGCGGACGCCGTGACAACGGTGTCCCACCTGCCGTGACGGTGTTCTCGAGGCTCTACGCTGAAGCACATGCCCACTCTGAACCGTCACGAGTCCGTCTTCGTCCTGCGTTTCTCCGAGCCGCAGGACCCGGCCGACGCCCCGGACAACGCCTTCTCCCCGGAGTTCCTGGACTCCCTCGACGCCGCCCTCGACGAGGTCGAGGCGTCCGAGGGCCCGGCGGCTCTGGTCACGACCGGGGCGGGGAAGTTCTATTCCAACGGGCTCGACCTGTCGGTGGTCGCCTCCGACCCCGCCGGCCTGCCGGCCTACGTCTCGCGGGCCCAGCGTCTGTTCGCCCGCATCCTGCGACTCGAGATGCCGACGGTGGCGGCGGTCAACGGTCACGCCTTCGGCGCCGGAGCCATGCTGGCCCTGTCCCACGATCACCGCGTCATGCGCGCCGACCGCGGCTTCTGGAACCTGCCCGAGGCACAGCTCGGCATGCCGTTCCCCCCGGGGATGAACGCCCTCATCACCACCCGGCTCACCCCGTCGGTGGCGAGCACGGCGATGCTCACCTCGAGGCGATACCCGGCGGCCGACGCGATCGAGGCCGGGATCGTCCACGAGGCCGCCGCGGCGGACGCGGTTCTGGACCGCGCGGTGACCGTGGCGGCGGAGATGTCCCCGCTGCGGGGCGCGAACTACGCGGGGATCCGAGCGGGCCTCGTGGCCGGGGTCCTCCCGCATCTGGACGAGCCGATCACGCAGCTCTGAGGGTCCACGACCATGTGCCCGGGCACATGGCGGACACGCGACCTCATCCGGCGGACAATTCGCGCGGCTCAACGGTCTGATGTCGCGACTTCCGTCCGCCAACCGAAGGGGCGATGTCCGCCAACCGGTGCTGCATGCGAATAGACGGAAGGGCCCGCACCCCGTCTCCCGGGGATGCGGGCCCTCGCGCCTGCGATCAGTTCGCGGCGGCGTACGCCTCCATCACGTCGGCCGGGATGCGGCCGCGATCGGAGACGTCGAAGCCGTTCTCCCGCGCCCATTCGCGAATTGCCTTGGTATCGCCCGAGGCGGACTTGGCCGCGGCCTTACGCGCCGGCTTGCTCTTGCCACCGGTCACCCGGTGACCGGCATCGATGTACGGGGCCATGACCTCGCGGAACGCCTCTGCATTCTCGTCGCTCAGGTCGATGGAGTATTCCTTGCCCTCGAAGGCGAACGAGAGGGAATTGGCCTCTTCGCCCAGTTCCGTTCCGTCGATGTCGTCGATGTACCTGACCTGGAATTGCTGAGCCATTGTTACTCCCTAGCTAGTCGCGTCCACTACTGGACAACATTATGCACCAGCATTGGGAAATTATGCCTGGTCACATTTGCCGGCCATTCTCGATAATGCTCTCAGCTTTTACGATTCGAGAACAGCCGGGCCGGTCAGCGGATTAATCCCGCCGAATTCTCCAGGTATAAACGGGCGATCAGATCGACTATCTCCGGGTTCGCGCCGAGCGGCGGGGAGGTCACGTCCGCACCGGCCGCCGCGAGCCGGTCCGCGAAGAACCCGGGGGCCAACAGGTGGGTCGCCACGGCGACCCGACGATGACCCTGCTCCCTGAACCCGGTGATCGCCTCGGCGACGGTCGGGGTGGCCGCGGAGGCGAACCCGGCGGACACCGGCACGCCCAGGAACCGTCCGAGGGTCGCGGCCAGGGTCCGCGTCTCGGCCTGCGAGGACTCGTCCCGGCTGCCCGCCGCCCCCAGGACCACCGCGTCGGCGCCGAACGCCCCCACGGCCCCGGCCTCGGCCAGTCGTTGGACCAGCGCTCGCACGATCTCCGGTTCGGCACCCACGTGGGGCGCCAACGTGACCGGGCCGGGCGCGCGCCGGCACGCTCCCTCGACGTCCTCGGTGACGTGGAATCCGCGGGCCAGGAAGGCCGGGACCACGACGGTGGGGACCGCGTCGGCGAGGATGCGGTCCGGGCCCGGCGCCTGGACGTCGACCCAGGCCAGCCGGCAGTCGACCCCGTCGAGCTTCTTGCGGGTCTCCACCAGGACCCGACCCAGCTCGCGGCGGCCCGTCGACGAGCGGGTCCCGTGTGCCACCAGCAGCAGGCGGGGCCGCTCCGGACCGGGTTCGGCGGTGGGCGCGCTGTTCGTCATACCCCGAGCATGCCGGATTCCGGATGCACCGCTCCGATCGCTCGGCGAGACTGGGGGGATGAACGCAGGAGCCGGACGCAGCGGGCGGGCCCTCGTACCGGGCCGGAGGCGACGCGCGCGGCCGGAGGTGACCCTGGCCAACTACGAGGCCGTCTACGACTTCTACGGACCCGGCCGGCGGCGGGACGGCTTCACCCATCCCCTCCTGTCGTTCGTCGGCGCGCTGTACTCACCCGAGCTACGGATCCGGCCCGAGACCGTGGCCGAGGTGCACAGGCTCCACGACGCCGGGGTGGGGATCGTCGTGGCCGCCAACCACCCGTCCAAGCACGACCCGTTCGTGTTGGCGTCCGCCGTGTTCGACGAGCGCGTCCGGTTCCTCGCCGCCGGTACCGGCCTGACCAAGGACCCGCTCTTCCGCGGTCCGCTGCGTCCGGTGTTCGAGTACACGGGAACCGTCCCGGTGTTCCGGGCCAAGAACTACGAGGGCACCGCGCGCGCGGTGCACGACGCGGCGGCGGCCCGGCTCATCGGCCTGTGCGTGGACCGCTTGGCCTCCGGAGGGGTGGTCCTGACGTTCGTGGAGGGCACCAATTCCTCGGCGGACGATCTGCGCACGCTGCGGCCGGAGTCGGTCAAGAAGGGAGTGGGCCAGATGGTCCGCGGGGTCCGCGAGGCGGGCGACCGGGTCGCGGTCCTGCCGGTCGGGATCGTGTACCGCGGACGGGAACACGCCAGGCTGCCCCCGCGCCGCCCGGTGGTGGCCGCCGGGCCGCTCGCGGTGTGGGAGGGCACCGACCCCGCACCGTCGATCGACGAGGTGAGGCATGCGGTGCGCGACGGTATCGACGACGCCCTCACCGAGGCCTGGCACTAGCAACTGGCAGCCGGCGGGGCGAGCAGCGAGGGCCGGGCCCGGGGCTACGGTCTCTGGATCCGGAACCGGGAGCTCAGGACCCGCCGTCGATCACACCGGGGACGATCTCGAACTCCACCCCGGCGGCCCGGAGGTCGCGGGCCCGATCCGCCAGCGTCTCGGCCGCGACGATCCGCACGACCCCGTGACCGGCGGCGCACCGGGCGGCCACCACCCGCGCGACCGCGTCGACGGGCAGGGTCGACCCGACCTCGATCACCTCGACGTCGTCGTCGATCTCCGCCAGCAGCCCCGGATCGGCGGCGCCGTCCACCACCAGCACGTCGGCGGCGTGGACGAAACGACGGGCGCGAACGGTGAGGAGGTCGCCGTCACCGCACCCACCGACCAGGACGAGCCAGCCCGCATCGGGTCGGCGCCGGGCGCGCAACCCCGCCGGGGCGGTGGCCAGGGACCTCGCCACGTGGCGCCCCACGCGCACCGACCGGCGTGGGTCCGAGGAGTCGACGGCGATCCGCACGAGTCCGGCCGGCGTCGCGACCGCGGTCCGCGCGGGGACCCGGGCCGATCCGAGCGCCGCGTCGCCGGCGGCCACGCACCAGATCCGCCGCTGCTCGCACAGCGTGGCCACCTCGGCGTCGACCACGGGGTCCCCGGTGGCGACGTGCACCATCCAGGGAGTGTCCAGGTCGGCGGGACGGAAGTTCCTGGTGACGACGACGAGGTGGTCACCCTCCCGCGCCGCGAGGTCGGCCATCGCCGGGTCGACGCGAGGGGCCACCACCCGGACCAGCGCCCCGGCTTCGAGGAAGGTCTCGGCGCGGCGGACCGAGACGGGGCCCGCGCCCACCAGCAACACCTCGCGCGCGGACAGCCCCACCGTCAGTGGCAGGCCGTCCAGCGCGGGCGCCGCGGGCCGCACGGCAGCGGGAGTGGCGTCCGCGAACGCGATCGTCACAGGTGGATGCCGCACTCGGTCTTGGAGGAACCGACCCAGCGACCGGAGCGCGGATCGGCCCCGGCTTCGACTCGGTGGGTGCACGGCTCACAGCCTATCGACGGGAACCCGTCGTCGAGTAGTGGATTAAGCAGGCAGCCGTGCTCGGCCGCGTAGGTGTGGACCCGCTCCAGGGTCCACGCCACGAGCGGGTTGATCTTGATCATCGAGTGCTTGGCGTCCCACTCCACGATCGCCGCACCGGCACGGTGGTCGGTGTCCACGCGGCGAAGACCGGTGATCCACGCCTCGTACCCGGACAGGGCGGCGTCCAGCGGCTCCACCTTGCGCAGGCGGCAGCACAGCTCCGGGTTCGTCTCGAAGGGCCGGGGGCCGAGCGCCGCCTCGTGCTCCTCACGGCTCGCGGGGCTGCGCACGTCCACCACGTTCAGGCCGGGCGTGGACGCCAGGGCGTCGCGGACGCCGATGGTCTCGGAGAAGTGGTAACCGGTGTCGAGGAACAGCACGTCCACGCCGGGGGCGTACTGCGCGGTCATCTCGGGAACCACCGTGTTGGCCATGGAGCAGGCCACGGCCAGTGCGTCGCCGAAGGTCTCTCCGGCCCAGGCCAGGACCTCGGCGGGGTCGACCTCACCGTGATGGCCGTAGAGGCCGCGGTCGTCGAAGCGGCGGGCCGCGTCGTCGGCGATCGCCTTGAGTTCCTCGGTGGTCCGTCGCCGGCCGGGGCCGGGGGTCAGGACCGTGCTGCGGGGCAGCAGGTCAAGGGCTACAGCTGTCATACGAGCACCTCCTCGTCCACCCGGTGTGCCCACTCGGCAAAGGTCTCGCCGTTCTCACCGGTCTCCACGTACTTGCGGATCACGCGCTCCACGTAGTCGGGCAGCTCCGCCGAGGGCACGCGGAGGCCGCGGACCGTGCGGCCGAGCCCACCCGACTCCTGGTCCTGGGAGGCCAGGCCGCCGCCGAGGTGGACCTGGAAGCCCGGGGTGTCGCCGTCGAGCAGCTGGCCCTTGAGGCCGATGTCGGCGGTCTGGATGCGCGCGCAGCTGTTGGGGCAGCCGTTGAGGTGGATCGACAGCGGCGTGCGCAGTGGCGCGTCGTCGGCGAAACGCTGCTCGAGCTCGCCGAT
>JBKBUP010000148.1:0-7035 GCA_046289795.1 Dietzia sp.
TCCCACAGGGCCACGTGTACCGCCCAGTCGGGGCGTCCCTCGATGCAGTAGGAGTGCACGCCGTCCAGCGGGTCGATCATCCACACCCGGTCCGCCTCGAGGCGGGCCCGCGAGTCCGGGTTCCATTCGCCGAAGACGAGGTCGTCGGGGCGGGCCACGGCGAGCCGGTCCACGATCACGGCGCGTGCCTCCCCCTCGGCGAAGTCGCCGAGTTCCTCCGGAGGGACCCGGGAAACCCTCAGGTCGGTGAGCAGCCGTCCGGCCTGCGCTGCCAGATCCTCGGCGAGTCGTTGGTCGTTGGTCCGTCCGTGCTCGGGGAAGGGGCTCATACCGGCGATTCTAGAGGCCTGCGGCCACCTCTAGCGCCGCGAGGATCTCGTGGGGCTGGCCGAGGAGTTGTGCGGTGCCGTGCGCGCGCTTGAAGAACAGCTGGGCGTCGTATTCCCACGTGATCCCCACGCCGCCGTGGAGCTGGATGGACTCGCCGGTGATCCACTGCAGTGCCTCGGAGCAGTACACCTTGGCGGCGGCGGCCTCGATCTCGGCGGCATAGGCGGCCTCGTCGGAGTTCGGCCCGTCCCCGAGAGACTGGGCCTCGGCGACCATCGCGGCGGCCGAGTAGGACAGCGACGCGGCGGTCTCGGCCCTGACGTACATGTCGGCCATGCGGTGCTTGAGCGCCTGGAACGAGCCGATGGTGCGGCCGAACTGCGTGCGCTCCTGGGTGTACCTCACGGTCGCGTCGAGCACGGCCCGCGCGGCGCCGACCTGCTCGGCGGAGATCGCCGCCCACGCGGCGGCGCGGAGGCGGGACAGGAAGCTGGTGCGGGTCGGGACGGGCGTGGCGGTGACGGACTCGAACTCGACGCGGGCCATCGTGCGGGTGGGGTCCATGACCGGGACCCGGGTGACGGTCACCCCGGAGCTCTCGGCAGGGACCTCGAACAGCCCCACCTCGCCATCCGAGATCGCCACGACGAGCAGCGTGGAGGCGGTGTCGGCGCCCAGGACGTGATGGGCGGTGCCGGTGAGCGTGCCACCGTCGGCGCCGGAGGCGCGGACGCCGGGAGTGGCCCAGCCGTCCTCCGACGCCCAGCACAGCGCCACCTGTTCGCCGGCGGCGATGCCGGGCAGGATCCGGGCACAGGCCGCGTCGTCGCCGGAGGCCAGCACGGCCTGGGCGGCGAGGACCGCCGAGCCGAGCAGGGGGGAGGGAGTGAGGCGTCGGCCCAGTTCCTCGCAGACCAGGTGCGTCTCGACCCAGGTGGCACCGGCGCCGTCGTACTGCTCGGGGATCGACAGCGAGGCAGCGCCGATCTGCTCGACGAGCATCGACCACAGCGCGGGGTCGTGGCCGTGCTCGGAGGCGATGGCCGCCCGCACGGCCGCCGGGTCGGACTTCTTGTCCAGGAGCGCGGCGACGGACTGCCGCAGCGCCGCCTGCTCCTCTGTGTCCACCCCGGGGGACGCGGTGGTTGAGGCGGTGGGCTCGGTCATCGCGCGCTCTCCAGGCTGTCCAGGACGCGCCCGCGGTGGTAGGCCTGCGTGCCCCACGCGGTCTGCAGGGCACGGGTCTTGGTGAGCAGGAGACCCAGGTCGTGCTCGAGGGTGTAGCCGATGGCGCCGTGGATCTGCAGAGCCGTGCGGGCCGACAGGTAGGCGGCGTCGGCGACGGCCACGCGGGCGGCGGAGACGTCGCGGACGGCGGCGTGCGGATCGTCCGGGTTCTCGGCCACCGCGAGGGCTCCGGCCCACAGCAGCGGGCGGGCCATCTCGAGCGCGATCGCGACCTCGGCGAGTTGGTGCTTGAGCGCCTGGTACTGGCCGATGACCTTGCCGTACTGCGAGCGCTGGGTGGCGTAGTCCACGCTCATGTCGAGCATGGCCCGCCCCAGGCCCATCAGCTGGGCGGCGGTGCCCAACGCCCCGTGGTTGATCAGGTCGACGGTGCTCGCCGCACCAACCTGGTCGCCGCGGGTCGGGGTCGTGACGGTGCGGGCGCGATCGACCGAGCGACGGGCCTCGCCGGCCTCGCCGGTGAACACCTTGTCGTCGTCGGCGATCCACAGGTGCGCGGCGACATGGGCGTCGGGTGCGAACGGGGAGACGCCCGGCACGGCGACCGAGGCCAGAGCGCCGCCGGCGAGCTCTCCCGCGGTGTCGGGTGCGGTCCCCTGGAGCGCGGCCGCGATGCGGGGTGCGACCATGACCGACTCGGTGACCGGCCCGGGGACGGCGTGTCGGCCCAGGACCTCCAGCGCCACGACGGCCTCGACGGCGGTGGCCCCTGCCCCGCCGGCGTCCTCATCGATGAGCAGGGCGGCGGCGCCGGTCTCGGCGACCCTGCCCCACACGGTGGTGCCGGGGCCGGTGTCACCGGCGCTCCACGCGCGGATGACCGACGGCATGTCGGACTTGGCCAACAGCGAGTCGATGCTCGCCGCGAAGTCGACGATCTCGGGATCGAGTGCGAATCTCATGGTGTGTTGTCCCGTCAGCCGCGCGGTAGGCCGAGGAGCCGCTCGGCGATGATGTTCTTCTGGACCTCGTTGGTGCCCGCGTAGATGGGTCCGGCGAGGGCGAACAGGTAGCCGTCCATCCACTGCTCACCGGCGAGTTCGCCGGCTGTGCCGAGCAGGTCCAGAGCGGTCTCGTGGGTGGCGATGTCCCAGTCCGACCAGAAGACCTTGTTGATCGAGGACTCGAACCCCAGGTTGGCGCCGCCGGTGAGTTTGGTGACCGTGTTCCAGGTGCTGAGCTCGTAGGCACGGGAACCGATCCAGGCGTCGACCACGCGGTCCGCCAGGGCGCCGCGGGTGCGCTCGTCCAGACCCGCCTCGTGCTCGTCCCACAGGTCGAGCAACCGGTCGGTGGTGGCCAGGAAGCGTCCGGGCGAGCGCAGGGAGAGGCCGCGTTCGTTGTTGGCGGTGGACATCGCCACCTTCCAGCCCTGGTTGACCTCCCCGATCACGCCGGAGGAGGCGGGGTCGGCGGGATCATCCGCGACGAAGACGTCCTCGAGGAACAACTCGGCGAAGCCGGGCAGGCCGTCGAGCTGGTCGATCGGGCGCACGGTGACGCCCTCGGCCCGGAGGTCGAACATGAAGTAGGTCAGGCCCCTGTGGCGGGGCTCGTCCGGGTCGGTGCGGAACAGGCCGAAGCCCTTGTCGGCGAAGGAGGCGCGGGTCGACCACAC
Source organism: Dietzia sp. (assembly GCA_046289795.1). GTDB lineage: Bacteria > Actinomycetota > Actinomycetes > Mycobacteriales > Mycobacteriaceae > Dietzia. The sequence continues at coordinate 3,197 of JBKBUP010000148.1, forward strand.
CTTCTGGCCGTTCAGGACCCAGCCGCCGTCGACGCGCGCAGCGGTTGAGCGCAGCGAGGCCAGGTCGGACCCGGCCTCCGGCTCGGACCACGCCTGGGCCCAGATGTCGTCGGCGCGGGCCATGCGCGGCATGATCGCGGCGAGCTGCTCGGGGGAGGCGTGGTCGAACAGGGTCGGCGCGAGCAGGAAGATGCCGTTCTGGCTCACGCGCAGCGGGGCGCCCGCGCGGAAGTACTCCTCCTCGAAGACCACCCAGTTGACCAGTCCGCAGTCGCGGCCGCCGAACTCCTCCGGCCACGACACGACCGACATCCGCGCGTCGGCCATCGTCCGCTCCCACTCGCGGTGGGCCTCGAAGCCCTCGCGGGTGTCCATGTGGGGGAGCGGCTCGGACGGCACGTTGGCGGCGAGCCACTCGCGGACCTCGAGGCGGAACTCCTGCGTCGAGGCGTCAAGATCCAGATCCACGGCGTCAGCCCTCGCTCTTCCCGGTCGAGCCCGTGTCGGTCGAGCCCGTGCCAGTCGAGCCCTTGTTCGCGCTGTCGCGCATGGACCGCGCGTCCATCCCGCCCAGGGAGGCGGAGAACGAGTCGGTGTCGTCCGGTTCGGCATTGGCCGAGTGGGCGAACATGTGCCAACCGAAGGCGGTGTCCAGCGAGGTCTGCAGCCCCATCTGGTCCTCGTTGGAATTGATGACCTTCTTGGTCAGTGTGAGACCGAAGGCGGGCATCGCCGCGATCTCCCCGGCGATCTCGTCGACCTTGGCCTGGAGCTCCGCGCGGGGCACCACGTGGTTGAGCATGCCCCAGTCCAGCGCCTCGGCCGCGCCGAATCTGCGACCGGTGTAGAGGATCTCCTTGGCGCGGCGCGGGCCCAACACGAAGGCGTGGGCGAAGTACTCGACGCCGGGGATGCCCATCTTGACCACCGGGTCGGAGAAGAAGGCGTCGTCGGAGGCCACGATGAAGTCGCAGACCCATGCCAGCATGAGCCCGCCGGCGATGCACGCGCCGTGCACCTGGGCGATCATCGGCTTGGGGATCTCGCGCCAGCGCCTGCACATCTGCACGTAGACCTCGGTCTCGCGGGCCAGCCGGCGGTCACCTCCCCCGCGGGTGGTGTGGTCCCACCAGATCGAGGCGCGGTTGGGGTACTCCACGTGGTGGTCGCGTTCGGTGGTGCCGATGTCGTGGCCGGCGGAGAAGTGCTTGCCGTTGGCGCGGAGGACGATCACCTTGACGGCGTCGTCCTCCACGGCCCTGACGAAGGCGTTGTCCAGCGAGTACGTCATGACCGAGTTCTGCGCGTTGCGGAAGTCGGGGCGGTTGAGCGTGACGTAGGCGGTGCCGCCCGCGACCTCGTAGGCGACCGGCTGCGTGTCCGGGCCGAGGTCGTCTACGCCGAGGACCGGGGGGATGGGTGCGTCGGTCATGAGCTGGGGATCTCCTTACCTAGCAAGTGCTTGGTTGGTACTGTACCGGACCCGTCCGGTTCGCACCCCCTGGCCGCCGTCGTTCAGGCCTCGACCACCGTCGTTCAGACCCCGACCACCGTCGTTCAGACGCCGTAGCCACCGTCCACGTCCAGCTTCTGGCCGGAGATGAAGCCGGCGCGGTCGGAGGCCAGGAACGCCACGGCCTCGGCCACGTCGTCCGCGGTGCCGAACCGGCGCAGCGGGATGTTGCCGCGGGTGACCTCGAGAGCGTGGTCGTCGAGGTCGCCGGAGGAGATGAGCCGCTCGGCCATCCCGTCGGTGAGCATCCCCGGGCCCACGCAGTTCACACGCACGCCGAAGCGGCCCTCCTCCGCGGCCAGGCCCCGCACCAGTTGCTCGACCGCGCCCTTGGGGACGGCGGACAGACCGTCCCGGACGGGGTAGCGGGTGGTGGCGGCGGTGGTGACGACGACGACGTTGCCGCCCACCGCGCGAAGGTGCGGCAGCGCCGGGTGCACGATGGCGAAGAATCCGCCGGCGTCCGCGTCCAGCTGTGCGCGCAGCTCGGCCGGGCTGGTCCGGGACAGGTGGACCATGGGCACGTGCGGGCCTGCGCAGTGGGCGAGGACGGCGATCCCGCCGTACCGGGAGCCGATCCCGTCGACGGTCGCGGCCACCTCGTCGTCGTCCCGATCGTGCCCCGGGGACAGTCGGACGCACTCCACGGCGCGTCTACCCGACCCGGTGCTTTCACCCGACCCGGTGCTTTCGCCCGTTCCGGCGCTCCCGGTGCCGGAGAGCTCGGCCGCCAGGTCCACCGGTTCGGTCGAGCGGTAGCCCAACACCAGGGGAGCGCCGGGGAACCCGCCGGCCAGGCGCCGGGCCACCGCGCGTCCGATGCCCCCCGAGGCGCCGGTGACCAGGACGGCACCCGCCCCCCGCCCCCCGCGCGTGCCCCCCTCGAAATCCGCTACCCCGCTGCCGGATTCGCTACCCGCACGCGAGTAGCGGATGTCGCGGGAGGGTAGCGGATTCTGGGGGCGGTCGGGGTTGTCGTGGCGGGCGGGGTTGTCGGGGGCGCTCATCGCAGGTCGGTCTTGAGGATCTTGCCCGAGGCGTTGCGCGGGAAGGACTCGACGAACTCGACCGCGCGAGGGCGCTTGAAGTTGGCCAGGTGCTCGCGGCAGAACCCGAGGACGTCCTCCTCGGTGAGCGACGAGCCGTCGCGGCGCACGACGAAGGCCTTGCCCACCTCGCCCATCCGGTCGTCCGGGACGCCGATGACGGCGGTCTCGACCACCCCGTCCAGGCGCGCGAGCGTCTGCTCGACCTCCGCCGGGTACACGTTGAACCCGCCCGTGATGTACATGTCCTTGAGCCGGTCGGTGATGCGCAGGTTGCCTTGTGCGTCTATCTCACCGACGTCGCCGGTGTGGAGCCACCCGTCCGGATCGATGGTGTCCGCGGTGTTCTCCGGGTCGTCGAGATAACCCTGCATGACCATCTCGCCGCGGGTGAGGATCTCTCCCTTGTCGCCGATCCGGATCTCCATGCCGGGGTAGGCGCGGCCGCAGGTGGTGGCCACGGTGACGTCGTCGTCGTCCGCGGTGGTGGTGGTGATGAAGCCCATCGTCTCGGTCTGGCCGTACGCGGTGAGGACCGTCTCCAGCCCCAGGTCGGACTGCATCCGCTCGACCAGCACCACCGGGACCACCGACGCGCCGGTCACCGCGAGACGCAGGGAGGACAGGTCGAAATCCGGGCGGTCGGGGGAGTCCAGGATCGTCTGGAAGATCGTGGGCGCGCCCGGCAGGACCGAGGCGCGCTCCTGCTGGATGAGTCGCATGGTCTCGGTGGGCGAGTACACCGCGAGGGGGATGATCGTGGCGCCGAAGAGCGTGCAGACCAGGAATCCGGCCTTGTAGCCGAAGCTGTGGAAGAACGGGTTGACGATGAGGTAGCGGTCGCGTTCGGTCAACCCCCCGTTCGAGCCCCACGCCGCCGCCCCGGCGAGGGTCTGGCGATGCAGCGCCACCACCCCCTTGCTCTTGCCGGTGGTGCCGGAGGTGAACAGGATGTCGGCCACGTCGTCGCCGGTGACCGCATCCGCGCGCTCGTCCGCGTCGGCGAGGGTCGACTCCGTTGCCAGCGCCTGGAGGTCGGCCAGGTCGATGAGGTCGACGTCGCTGTCCGCGGTGTCGCCGCCGTCGAGGGGGATCCGCACGAGGGTGCGCAGTTGCGTGGCCTCCGCGAGCGAACCGCCCGCCGCGGAGGTCAGCTCGGCGATCCGCTCGGAGCCCAGGAACGCGCCGGCGACCACGGCGGCGACCGCGCGTGTGCGCTGGACGAGCTCCAGGGTCTCGCTACCGGTGTAGCGGGTGTTGGCGGGGACCACCGTCCCGCC
>JBKBUP010000014.1:0-24721 GCA_046289795.1 Dietzia sp.
GCGGCCGGGAAGCTGCACGTGGACGCCGGGTTCTGGGGCGGAGCCGTGCCGGAGAACCTCGGCCGGCTGAGCGAACTGTGGGATCGCGGGGTGTTCGGGTTCAAGTGCTTCCTGCTGCACTCCGGGATAGACGAGTTCCCGCCACTGGATCCGGCCCAGATGCTGGCTGCCATGACCGAGATCGCCGGGTTCGGTGGGCTGCTCATCGTGCACGCCGAGGATGCCGGGACCATCGACGCGCAGCCGTCGCCCGACGGGCCGGACTACTCCGGCTTCCTGGACTCACGGCCGGTCTCCGCGGAGGTGAGGGCCGTGCACCAGGTGATCGAGGGCGTGCGACGCACCGGGTGCCGGACCCACATCCTGCACCTGTCGGCCGCTGATGCCCTGCCGCTGATCCGGGAGGCCAGGGCGGAGGGGCTGCCCCTGACGGTGGAGACCTGCCCGCATTATCTGTCGCTGTTCTCCGAGGAGATCCAGCCCGGCGCCACCCACTACAAGTGTTGCCCCCCGATCCGCGAGGCCGGCAACCGCGAGCGGCTGTGGGAGGGGTTGCGCGACGGGACCATCGACCTGGTGGTCTCCGACCATTCGCCGTGCGTGCCCGAGCTCAAGCGGTTCGACACCGGCGACTTCGGCCAGGCGTGGGGCGGCATCGCCTCGGTGCAACTCGGCCTGCCGATCATCTGGTCGGAGGCGCGGCTGCGCGGAATGGGGCTTCCCGACGTCGTCCGTTGGATGTCCTCCGGCCCCGCCGGGTTCGCCGGAATGGACGACCGCGGCGCGATCCGCCCCGGTGCCCGCGCCGACCTGGTGGTCCTGGCCCCCGACGAGGCGTTCGTGGTCCTACCCGAGCGGCTGCAGCACAAGAATCCCGTCACCGCATACGCCCAGCGCGCCCTCGGCGGCGTGGTGCGCGAGGTCTACCTCGCCGGCCGGCGCATCGATCTCGACGACCCCGCCGCGGGCACGGCCGTCCTCCGCCCGGCGTCGGACGTCCCGCCCCTCACCCCACCCGTCACCCCGCCCGCCACCCCGCCCGCCTGGGCCGACACGCTATCGCCCTCACGAACGGAGACCCTCGGATGACCGAGCCCGATTTCCTCGCCCTGCCCGACCTCGCCTCCCGCGCGCTGGCCGGCAGTGTCGTGTACGCCGACGACGAGTTCTTCGCCGAGAAAGAGAACCTGATCCTTCCCGCCGAGCCGATGTTCGACCCGGCCCTGTTCGGCCTCAAGGGCAAGGTCTACGACGGCTGGGAGACCCGCCGGCGGCGCACGCCGGGTGAGGACGCGGCGATCGTCCGCCTCGGGGTGCCGGGAGTGGTGCGCGGGGTCGTGGTGGACACGGCCTTCTTCCGCGGTAACTTCCCCCCGCAGATCGGCGTGGACGGGGCGTGGATTGACGGCTACCCGGACGCCCCAGAACTCGCGGGCGCCCACTGGCGGCCGCTGGTACCGACATCGGCCGCGCTGGGTGACACCCGCAACCTCTATGCGGTGGCCGACTCGGTGCCGGTGACTCATGTGCGCCTGCGGATGATCCCCGACGGCGGTGTCGCGCGGCTGCGGGTACACGGGGAGCCGACTCCTGACCCGACGTTCCTGCGCGGGACCGTCGACCTGGCGGCCGCGGAGAACGGGGGCCGGGTGGTCGACTGCTCGGACCTGTTCTACTCCTCGCCGGCCAATATCATCGCCCCCGGTCGCTCCCGCATCATGGGCGAGGGCTGGGAGAACGCCCGGCGGCGCGAGGGGGGCAACGACCACGTGACGGTGGCACTCGCGGGCCAGGGGACGATCGACCACGTCGAGATCGACACCTCCTACTACATCGGTAACGCCCCGGGGTCGGCGTCGCTGCGAGGGATCGCTCGTGCGGAGGATCTCGAGCAACCCGACCGGTGGGTGGACCTCGTTCCGCCGACCCCGCTGCAACCGGACTGCCGACACCGTTTCCTCGTGGGGTCGGGGTCGGGGTCAGGGTCGGGGTCGGGTCCGGGTGCAGGGCCAGGGGCGGCTGCGGCGGATCCGGTGCGGTTCGTCCGGATCGACGTGTTCCCGGACGGCGGTATCGCCCGCCTTCGCGTCCACGGCCAGCTGAGCCCTGAGGCCCTCGATCAGCTCGCCGCTCGGATCGCCCCGGCCCGGCACACCGGGCTCATGCGCTCGTAACACGGCCGAAAAACCGCGGTGCCAGACTCGGATTCGACACCACGATGGTGCGGTCGGCCCCGCCGATCCGGCCGCCGCGTCCCACGGCCCGGCGGCCGAGTCATCAGTCAGGCATCGCCGTGGTGTCCGCCCGGGCACAGGACCCGGGTGGGCCCGCGACATCGATCCGGGCCCGCTGAACCCAGGAGCTCCTCCGCCATGACCGCCGTGACCTCCGACCCCGCGGCCGAGGTCCAGACCTCCCGCCGCCTCCCCGACGCAGACGCGCGCCTGGCGACACTCCGGGCTCGTGTGCACGAGGACGTCGCCACCACCAGCCACACCCGCGACTGGATCCCCCGGGCGCCCGGGTCCACCGAACTCGACGTCCTGGTGATCGGCGGCGGGCAGGCCGGCCTGGGCACGGCGTTCGCGCTGCAGCGCCAACGGATCGACCGCGTCCTGGTGGTGGATGACGGTCCGGAACACGAGGTGGGCTGCTGGGACCGCTATGCCCGCATGCACACCCTGCGCAGCCCCAAACACATGAGGGGGATCGAGTTCGACGTCCCCTCCCTGCACGTCCGCCGCTGGTTCGAGGCCGTCTACGGAGAGGCCGCCTGGGCCTCGGTGGAGCTCGTCCCCCGCCTGGACTGGAACGACTACCTGCGCTGGTACCGGGAGGTCACGGGGGTCCGCGTCCAGCATCTGACCCGGGTCACCGCGATTCACCGGCCCACCACCCCGGACGGGCCGTTCTCCGTGGAACTGCGCGGTCCGGACGGTCGGGAGACCGTGCTGACCGCCAGGCGCATCGTCTGCGCACTCGGGCTCACGGGCGGGGGCGGGGTGAACGTGCCGGAGTTCATCTCCTCGTCGCTGCCCCGGGAGCGTTGGTTCCACACGGAGGACCCGATCGACTTCACCGCGTTGCGGGGTCTGCGGGTGGCGGTGCTGGGCGGCGGCGCCTCCGGATTCGACAACGCGGCCACCGCGCTGGACCACGGCGCCGTCCGGGCCCACGTGTTCGTCCGTCGGGCGACGGTCCCGGCCTCCAACCCGCTGCGGTGGATGGAGTTCCCGGGCATGCAGGAACGCTTCTACGACCTCGACGACCAGAGCAAGTGGGACTTCGGCGTGTTGTCCGGGGGCCTTCCCCAGCCGCCCACGCAGCACGCACTGTGGCGGTGCTTCACCCACTCCGGCTTCGCCCTGCACACCGGCTGCGGATGGAACGCGGTCTCGATGGTCCACGCCGACACCGGCGGGCAGGAGATCGCGATCGATACCACCAGGGGGCGATTCCACGCGGACGTGGTGCTGGCCGCGACCGGTTACCAGGTGGATCTGCGGATGCGTCCGGAGCTCGCCGAGTTCGTCGATGACATCGCACTGTGGTCCGACCGCCACCCTCCCGCGGTCGACCACCCGGCCGGACGCAGCCCCTACCTGGGTCCGGGTTTCGAGTTCACCGAGCGCGACCCCGGCGCCGCCCCGTGGCTGGCCCGGCTGCACCACTTCTCGACCGGTGCGCGCGCGTCGATGGGTGTGACCGGGCACCAGCTCTCGGGGATCTACGGTGGGATCGGGCGGATCGCGTCGACGATCACCACCGCGATCACCCGCGAGAACTGGGACCGGCTCGCCCGGGACTTCGCGTCCTTCGAGCACATCGAGGTCCGGTCCATCGGTCCACACAACACCTCCGACGGGTGGTACCCCACGAGCTCCCGTTACTGACGGCGTAGTTCGCACTGATCTCATCAGAACGGTGGCTCGTCGTACGACTCCGCAGACGACGGCGTCTGCGGAGGTGTCTGCGGAGGTTTAGGCCCGGCGTGTGTGGTCTGTCGCCGGAGCAGTGCCTGCTCACGAAGCCTCCGGCGTTCCGCGTCGCGGCGGTGGCGCACATGGGGTCGTCTCCGGGACTCGGCTGAACCGCTGCCGGTCTCGCCCGCTTCGGCAGCCTCCCGCTGGCGACTGCTCGCCTCGGGGTGTTGCGGCGCGGCGTGGCCGGCGAGCGGTCCGCTGGGAGAGGTCGTGACGCGGGTTCCGGGGTCCCTGTCCGGGTGGTTGGGACCGTGGATCCACACGTACGAGCCGTCGGTGTCCCGATAGTAGGCCCACACCCCGTCGGTCTTGAGTCTGTGGTGGAAGCGGCAGAGGCAGCCGAGGTCGTCGCACGTCGTGTGCCCGCCCTGGTCGGGGTGGTCGTGGTCGAAGGGGATGATGTGGTCGAGGTCGGCCTTCTCCGCGGATGTCTGGCAGCCGGGGAAGACACACGTCCCGTCGCGTCCCCGGCAGAAACGTGCCAGGGCCTCCGAGGGGGCGTGGCGCCGGGCGGCGGCGGTGTCCGGGTCGGCGAGTTCGGAGAGCGCATCGATCCTGCGCCCGGCGCTGCGCTGCAGTTCCTCGGCGGTGTGTCCGGTGATCGGCCCGTACCCGGCGAGGGTCAGGCCGCGGTTGTCCGGGGTGCCGTCGTCATAGGCGTGGATGACCACCCGGCGGGCGGCCGAACGGGCCTTCGGGTCGGTGGGGTGTTCCCCGTCCGGGTCCGGGAGGCTGGTCCAGCCGCGGCTCAGCGCGAGCAGCCCGGCGGCGCGGAGCTGGCCGAGAGGGCGCGGGTCGTCCGCTGGGGCGGTGCGGGCGAGGGCCTCGATGCGGTCGGCGATCTCCAGGGCGTCCTCGGCGGTGAGCGTCGCGGAGATGATCGCCCGGTCGTCCCGGAGGGGCACCAGCTCCACGTCCTGGTCGCGTCGCGCCTGCTCGGCACGAGCGTCGGCGCCGACTGGATCGCAGGCCGCGATTGTCTTGGTGAGCATCTTGCGCAGCGGGCCGAGCCTTGGCGGGTGGGTCCGGCGCCTGGTGGGGGCCAGCCCCTCGCTGATCTGCCGGTCGAGTTCAGGCATGAGGTGATCAGCCACCAGGGCTGTCTCCTCGGCGATGGTGTGGGCGGCGAGGATGCCTATCCACCCGGTCGCCAGGAGTGCCGCGGTACGTGGAAGGCGTTCGGTCAGCTCGACCGCGGTGGTGACCAGCCGGGATGCACCGTGCCGGGAGAGCGCCATGGAGGCGCTGATCATGGTGGCGGCGGTCTCCCACGGATCACGGTGGCGGTCGCGGTCGGTGGCGACACGATCTGTGGCGGAACGGACACAGTCGTAGGCGTAGGCGAGCGTCCGTCCCTCGGCCGCGCAGACCGTTCGCTGGGCGAGGTAACCGCGTTGTTGGCCGGGGTCCCACCGGGCGAACGCCTCGGGAACCAGGACGGGGAGAGAGGGACCCGTCGCGGTGGTGAATCCGGGAGGCGGGATGAGTGTCCCGGGAGCGTCGACGTCGTCGGAAACGGGGGGCGGTGCCGAGGTCATGAATCGATAGTATGTTCGAGCTCCGACACGCAACGGGTGTGGCGATCTCGTGGTCCCGACCTGCGGCGCCCTGCTCGCCCTGTGCAGGGCGCCGCAGGTCAAAGGAGTGCGGGGCAGTGACTCAGCCCGGCCGCGCCACGGCCGGCTGAGCCACGGCCGACTGCGCGCGACCGGTCAGGCCTGTCCGCCGTCGTACACGTACCGGCGGTTGGGGGGAGTGCAGTCGTCTCCCTGCGGTGCCCTGCTGGCCCCCTGCAGGGCACCGCAGGTCAGTGGGGTGCGGGTCGGTGACTCAGCCCGGCCGCGCCACGATCAGGCAGGCCTGCCCGCCCTCGGGCACGTACCAGCGGTGGGGGAGCGTGCCGTCGTACCGCGCGACGTCTCCCGCCTCCAGGCGGCTGAGCGAGTCGCCGACCTCGAGCAGGACAGTGCCCCGGGTGACGTACACCCACTCGCGGCCGGGGTGTTCGAAGAACCGGCCCGGTACATGGTTGGTCTCCACGAACTCCAGGAACTGTGTGTCATTCGGCCCGCCCGGTAGCAGCCGGGTGTGCCCGCCGACGGTGCCCTCCGCGCGGGTGAGCACCGCGCCCTCCGACGCGCGACGGACGTCGACATGTCCGTCCGCCGCCGCGGCCGGGCCTCCCGCCGGCCCGTCGGGGGGGCCGGACGAGGAGTCGACGGAGTCGACCGCCTCCAGCAGGTGTGCCTGGGTTGTGCCTAGCGCGTGGGCGAGTCCCTCGAGCGTCGACATGCTCGGGGCCGCCTTGCCGCGCTCGATCTGGCTGAGGAACGGCTGCGAGATCCCGGCCTGGCCGGCCACCTCCACGAGGGTCAGCCCGAGTTGCTGACGGTGATGCCGAATGCGCGCTCCCAGGCGCGCGAGACCGTCGTCACGTAACCCCGACACCGGTGTCTCCCATCGTCCGTGAGCGGTTACAGACCAGATCCGGCGGGGTAATCCGGTCGAAACACCGACCCGTGACACTGAGCTGTATTGACGAGGTCAATATCCCGCGTCCCGGTCGAAAGCGCAAGGGCACCATCCGACCCGGTGAGGGATGGTCCGGCAGCAGAGCAGGAGAACCCAGTCAGTGGACACACTCACCCGCCAGCGTGGTGACGCGGCCCCGGAGTCCGACGGCACGGCCCCGGGGCGAGGCGGCACGGCCCCGAGGCCTGACAGCTGGGCCCCGAGGGAGGTCGACCGCATCGCCGGGGTAGGACTGCTCGACGGACGGGTGGTCGACGTGGACATCGCGGGCGGTTCGGTCGTCGCCGTCACCGAGGTCGACGTCGCAGGAGCAGGCGCCACCGCGGCACCGGGCCCGGCGGTGGTCGACGGCCGCGGTTACCTGGCCCTCACGGCGCCGGCCGAGCCGCACGCCCACCTGGACAAGGCCATGAGCTGGGGCGCGACCCGCCCGCCGGGCTGCGATCTGGGCGCCGCGATCGACGCGTGGCGGGCCTTCGCCGTCACCGTGGACCAGGACGAGATCCACGACCGGGCGCTGGCCGCGGCGCGTCGACTGGTGGCCAACGGCACCACCGCGGTGCGCACCCACGTGGACCTGCACACCGAGGGCGACCCCCTGCGCGGGGTCCGTGCCCTGGTCCGGGTGCGCGACGAACTCGCGGACGTGCTGGACCTCCAGATAGTGGTGATGGTCCGCGACGAGGACCCCGCTGATCGGGCCCGCGCAGCGATCGCGGCCGGGGCCGACCTCATCGGCGGCGCCCCGCACATCGCCCCCGACACCGCCGCCGAGACCCACCGGCTGCTCGACCTGGCAGAGGAGCTCGGTACCGGCATCGATCTCCACGTCGACGAGTTCCTCGACGGCGACCACGGGATGCTCACGGTCTTCACCGACCGGGTGGCGTCGTGGGAGCCGGGCCGCATCCGGACGGCCGGTCACTGCTGCCGGATCGGCGCGCTGGACGCCTCCGGACAGGCGGCCGCCGCCACCGCGCTGAGCGGCGCGGATGTCGGGGTGGTGACGCTGCCCATCACCAACCTGTACCTGCAGGGCCGGACGCAGCGCACCGCCACGCCGCGCGGGCTGCCTCCCGTGCGGGCGTTGCTCGACGGCGGCGTCTCCGTGGCCGCGGGTGCGGACAACGTTCGCGACCCGTTCAACCCGGTCGGCCGGTCCGACGCGATCGAGACGGCGATGCTGCTGGTCGTGGCCGCCCACCTGGACATGGACACCGCGTGGCACCTGGTCTCCGACGGTGCCCGCGACGTCATGGGGCTGCCGCCCGCCGGCCCCGTTCCCGGCCGTCGCGCAGATCTGCTGCTGGTGCGCGCGAGCGGGCTCGACGACGTGATCGCCGACGCGCCCGCGGACCGGATCGTGCTGCGCGCGGGCCGAGTGGTGTCCGCGAGGGCCGTCGTCGTCGTCGACCCCTTCGCCGATCCCTCCGTCACCCCACCGTCCGACCTCCAGGAGGCACCATGACGACCCCAGCCCGCCCCGTCCTCCGGCCGGGTACCGAGATCCTCGGTTTCTCCGACGTCGGGGTGACCTACCCCAACGGCACCCGCGCGCTCGAGGGCGTGGATCTTCGCGTGGGGGCCGGTGAGTTCGTCAGCGTGGTGGGGCCCTCCGGCTGCGGCAAGTCCACGTTGCTCGGGCTGGCCTCCGGGCTGGCGACTCACACCGACGGCTACATGCAGACCGGCACCGACCGGGTGGGTTACGTCTTCCAGGACGCCACACTGCTGCCGTGGCGCACGGTCGCCCAGAACGTCGAGATGCTGGCCGAGCTCGACGGGATCGGCAAGGCCGATCGGCGACGGCGGGCACAGGAGGCCATCGACCTCGTGGGGCTGTCCGGCTTCGAGAACTCCCTCCCGCGCGAGCTGTCCGGTGGCATGAAGATGCGGGTATCGCTCGCCCGGTCGCTGACCCTCGAACCCGAGTTGTTCCTGTTCGACGAGCCCTTCGGGGCCCTCGACGAGATCACCCGGCAGCGCCTCGGTGACGAACTCCTGGGGTTGTTCGCGGCCAAGCGGTTCGCCGGGCTGTTCATCACCCATTCAGTGGCCGAGGCCGTGTATCTGTCCACCCGGGTCGTCGTCATGTCCGGTCGTCCCGGCCGCATCGTCCACACCGTCGACGTCCCCTTCGACGTCCCCCGCGACCCCGAGGTCCGGTACTCGGCCGACTACATCAACCTCGTCGGCGAGGTTTCCCAGGCACTGGAGGAGGCACACTGATGAACACCACCACCAAGACCACCGCAGCCGGCAGCGCCACCGCCGACCGGACCGCGGATCCCGGGTCCGACACCCTGCCCCCGGATGGCGCGACCACGGTCACCGCACCCACCGCGGCCGAGACCGGGCGGCGGCGCAGGATCTCCGCGGACGGCCCACTCGTGCGCATCGGCGGCCCGCTGGTCGTCCTGGTCGCGTTCCTGGGTATCTGGTACTTCGTCAGCTACGTCGTACTCGAACCCGCACGCCGGTTCCTGTTGCCCCCGCCGCACGTCGTCATCACCGACGGGTTCCTGGGGCCCAACCTGCAGGCCATGCTCGAGGCGCTGGGTCGCACGACGGTCGTGGCGCTGACCGGCTTGGCGATCGCGTTCGTGATCGGGGTGGTGTGGGCGATCGTGATGAGCCAGGAGACGTGGGCGGAGCGATCGCTGTTCCCGTACGCCGTGGTGCTGCAGTGCATCCCGATCCTCGCGCTGGTGCCGCTCATCGGTTTCTGGTTCGGTTTCGGGTTCACCGCGCGGGTGTTCGTCTGCGTACTGATCGCCCTGTTCCCGATCGTGTCCAACACCCTGTTCGGCCTCAAGTCCGTTGACCCGGGTCTGCGGAGGCTCTTCCGACTCCACCATGCCGGCCGGCTGACCGTGCTGCGCAAGCTCGAGGCGCCGGCCGCGCTGCCCGCCCTGTTCGAGGGCCTCCGCGTAGCCGCCGGACTGTCCGTGGTCGGGGCGATCGTCGGCGACTTCTTCTTCAAGCAGGGGGACCCCGGGATCGGCATCCTCATCGACACCTACCGGGCCCGGCTGCAGTCGCCGGAACTGTTCGCCTCCATCCTGCTCGCCTCCCTGCTCGGCGTGGCCGTGTTCCTGGCCTTCGGGCTGCTCTCCCGCAAGGTGGTGGGCCGGTGGTACAACGCCGACGACCAGCGGTGACGCCGGTGTCGTAGCCCGCTGCCTCAACCCGCTGCCGTAACCCACATCTGCCCGACCGGCAACACGAACGAAACGTAGCACCGCTTCACTATAGATATTGATCACGTCAATACGGGAGGCCGGATCCGGCCCCCGGGAGGAGACCCCAATGCGCCGCACCCACACCACCAGGACCGTGCTCTCCGTGGCCGCCCTGTGCACCCTCGGAGCCGCCACGCTGACCGCCTGCGGTGGTTCCGACTCGGAGTCCGCCGAGGCGGCGTCCGGCTACAGCGGGGAGATCGGGGCCGTCGACCTCAGTGAGATCTGCCCCGCCACCGTCGTCGTCCAGACCGACTGGAACCCGGAGGCCGAGCACGGTCACCTCTACGAACTGCTGGGGCCGGATCCGACGATCAACGCCGGCGCCAAGTCGGTCTCGGGGCCGCTGTTCGCCTCGGGTGAGTACACCGGCGTGGACGTGGAGATCCGCTCCGGCGGGCCGGCGATCGGCTTCCAGCAGGTCACCGCGCAGATGTACCAGGACACCGACATCATGCTCGGCTACGTCGACTCCGACCAGGCGGTGCAGAACTCCCTCAACAACCCGACGGTCGGGGTGTTCGCGCCGCTGGACATCAACCCGCAGATGATCATGTGGGACCCGGAGACCTACCCGGACGTGACGCGGATCGCCGACCTCAAGGACGAGGGGACCCGCGTCCTGTACTTCGAGGGCAACGCGTACATGGACTACCTCACCGGCGAGGGCATCCTGGACCCCGAGCAGGTCGACGGCAGCTATGACGGCTCGCCGTCCAACTTCGTGGCGGCGGGCGGGTCGGTGGCCCAGCAGGGGTACGCCAGTGCCGAGCCGTTCATCTACGAGAACGAGGTCGCCGAATGGGGCAAGCCGGTGGCCTACGAGCTGCTCCACGACACCGGCTACCCGATCTACAAGTCCATGATGGCGGTGCGTTCGGCCGAGCTCGAGGATGACTCGGCCTGCCTCACCTCGCTCGTGCCGGTGCTCCAGCAGGCGGAGGTGGAGTACTTCACCGACCCGGACCGCACCAACGCGGTGATCGTCGACGCCGTCGAGCAGTTCAACACCGGCTGGGTCTACAGCGCCGAGCTGGCCGACTTCGCCGTCGAGGCCATGCTCGATCGGGAGATCGTCGGCAACGGACCCGACTCGACGGTCGGCAACTTCGACGAGGAACGCCTGGCCGACATCGTCGGGATGGTCAAGGGCATCTACGAGGAGGCCGACGTCGCGATCGCCGAGGACGTGGCACCGGAGACCATCGCCACCAACCGCTTCATCGACCCGGCCATCGGGATGAACTGATCCCGGGTCCACCCCTCCGTGACGACCCGATACAGGAAGGCACCCCCAGTGAGCGAGACCCAGACGGCGTCGCCGACGGTCGCCGCGACCCCGGACGTGGCCGGACTCGTCGAGGACCTGAGCGACCTCCTCGGCCCCGACCTCGTCCTCACCGACGACCGCAGTCTCGACAAGGCCTCCCAGGACGGCTCGTACCTCAGCCCGATCCTGCGTGCGCAGTGGCCGATCGGCCGCCCCGAGGTGGTCGCCCGGCCCACGAGCGTCGAGCAGGTCCCGCCGATCGTCCGCGCAGCGGTCCGGCGCGGGGTCCCCATCACCTCACGGGGGAAGGGGACCGGCAACTACGGGCAGGTCGTCCCCCTGCACGGGGGACTCGTGCTGGACCTGACCGCGCTGCGGGGCATCGACGACGTGGACCCGGAGGCCGGGACGGTGACCGCCGAGGCCGGCGTCCGCATGATGAGTCTGGAGAAGCGGCTCGCCCGCGACGGCTCGCAGTTGTGGATGTATCCCTCGACGGTCCAGTCCACCCTGGGGGGCTTCCTGGCCGGAGGTTCCGCCGGGACCGGCACGATCGTCCACGGCCGCAACCACGAGGGGTTCGTCGAGGCGCTCGACGTGGTCTTCGCGCACCCCGACGCCGAGATCGTCCACCTGAGCGGGGAGGACGCCCAGCCGTTCGTCCACACCTACGGGGTCGCGGGCATCATCGTCCGTGCCACCGTGCGGATCGAACCCCTCCAGGACTGGCGCTGCGTCTACGCCAGCTTCGACGATCACCACGACGCGTTCGCCGCGGTCCCGCGAATCCACCGGCTCGACCCGGCCCCGCGGCTCTGCTCGGCCGACGGTGCTCACGTGGCCGGCTGCCTGCCCCCTGACGAGGCCATCCCGCCCGGCAGGGCGAGCCTGCGGACGATCGTCGACGCCTCGGTCGTCGACGAGGTGAGCGCCCTGGTCACCGAGGCCGGGGGAGTGGTCGAGGCGGTGCGCAAGGGGGTCAACGAGTCCATCAAGGTCTCGACCCTGTCCTACAACCACCCCACCCACTGGTTGCAGAAGGCGGAACCGGACACGTGGTTCCACATGGAATGCCAGGGCGACGCGCTGGTGGAGCGCCTGGACGAGGTCGAGGCCGTCTACCCGGGCGGCACCCTGCACCTCGAGGCCGGCCACGGCCGGATGTTCGGCATGCTCAACGGGCACTACTCCGACCCGGAGGCCGCCTACGCGGGCGTGCCGGTCCTGGAGGAACTGGGCGTGAGGGTGCACTCCCCGCACCAGTACCGCGTGGACCACGGCACCGAGGCGGTGCGGGCACTGGCGGCCCGTACAGACCCCCACGGCCTGCTCAACCCCGGGCGGTGGGAGGAATGATCGGGCCCGCACGGCGCTACGCCGACCTCAGCACCGTCGAGGCGGCGCGGGTGGGCCGGGGCGACCCCGTCGCCGTCATCCCCGCCGGCGCGATCGAACCGCACGGTCCCCACCTGCCCCTGGCCACCGACCTGATCGTGGCCGAGGAGGTGGCCGCCCGCGCCGTGGCCGCCGCCGCAGCCGGGGAGGGGGTCGACGCCTGGCTGATGCCCGCGCTCGGGTACACCAAGAGCGACGAGCACTCCTCGTTCCCCGGGGCGATGTGGATCACCGCGGACACCCTGCTGTCCCAGGTCCGTGAACTCGGCTCCGCGCTTCGCGCCAGCGGCTTCGGTCGCGTGCTCTTCGTCAACTGCCACGGCGGCAACTCCGCCCTGCTGGAGGTGGCGCTGCGGGAACTGCGGCGACGCAGCGGCCTCCGGACGTTCCTCTACGCAGGCAGAGCCGTCCCCGGCCCCACCGAGCTCGGCATGGGGATCCACGCGGGGTGGGCCGAGACGTCGATGATGCTCCACCTGCGCCCGGAACTCGTCGACATGTCCGTGGCCGAGGCCAGGGTCCCGACCGGGCTGGCCGGGTGTCAGCACATCGGCTTCACAGGGCCCGTGAAGTTCGGCTGGCTGGCCGACGACCTGTCCGACACCGGGGTGATCGGCGACCCCACCGGCGCCGACCCCGACACCGGGGCCCGGCTGGTCGCCGATCACGTGGCCACCGTGGTCGGTGCGCTCTCGGAGATCGCCGTCTTCGACCCGGCACACGGGGTCCCGAGCGCTGACCTCGGTGCCGTCGCCGCAGCGGGAGGTCCGCGATGACGGCAGCCGAGCGACCCTGGACCAGCGCGGACGAGGGACCCGCGGTCATGATGCCGGAGCCGGGTGACGATCCGCTGGCCGCGATGGTGGCCTGGCTCGCCGTCGACCCCCTCGCGCCACCCCTGGGCGTGCTGGCCACCGTCGACCCGGACGGGACGCCGCAGTGCCGGCACCTCCTGGTCTCCGGCGTCACCCCCGACGGCCCGACGTTCCACACGGACTCGCGCTCCCAGAAGGTCGTCGACCTCGCGGCGAACCCCCGCGCCACCCTCGTGGTGCTCAGCGTCGACCGGACCCGCCAGCTCACCGTCACCGGCCTCGCCGCCCCCACGGACGACCGTGAACTGCTGCGCACCTATCGAGACCGGACCCCGTACCTCAAGCTTCTGGCCTGGACCAACGGCCCCGCCACCGCGGCCCTGCCCCCGGCCGGGCGCCGCGAGGTGTGGGCGGAGGCCGTCGCCCGTCACGGACCCACCCCGCAGGGCCCGCCCGACACCTGGACCGGGTATCGCCTGCGGCCCGAGACGGTGACGTTCTGGCGGGCCGAACCGGACGCACCGTCCCATCGCCGACGGTTCCACCTCCGTCCCGGCGGTTGGCTGGCCGAGGAGTTGCCGGGCTGACACGCCGCGCTGCCCGCCCCCTGCCGAGCCTCCACACGAACGAGAGAACCCCCATGATCACCTTCACCGACGCGCTCGTCATCCCCGTGGCGACGACCTCAGCCGACGCCGCGAGTTGGTTCCACGGCTGGGTCCACGTCGACGAGGGCGGCCTGATCGCCGGACTCGGGCCCGGTGACCCCCCACCCGGTCTGCCCGGAACCGTTCACGACCTCGGCGGGTCGATTCTGGCCCCCGGGTTCGTCTCCGCGCACAGCCACCTGTTCACCGCCGGGATGCGCGGCATCGCCCCCGACGACACGCTCTACGGGTGGGTCTCGCGGATGGGCGAGATGATGGTCGGGGCCGAGGCCGAGGACCTGTACTGGTTCACCCTCGCCGGGTGCCTGGACTTCCTGCGCAACGGCGTGACCAGCGCCTACAACTTCACCCAGAGCCGGGTGGTGGCGGTGTTCGACCACGCCACCTCGACCCTGGTCGCCGAGCGGGTGCACGACGTGGACTTCCTCACGCGACAGATCGACGCGCAGTCCGACTCTGGGTTGCGGTGCGTCACCTCGACCCGGTTGGACGACGAACAGCTGCCCGAGGCCGAGTGCTTCGAGGCGTTCGCCCACATCACCGAGCACCGCCGGCGCACGGTCCCCCGGGAGCTGGATCTGGGCGGCTCGGTGTTCGGCTCGGTGCAGTGGTCCTCGTCGCCGGTCACCGCGGAGCGCGAGCGCGAGACCATGGCCCGCCACGGGGTGGGCAACCAGGCCCACTTCGTGGAGACCGCCGAGCACCTCGAGGTGCAGCGGGCCAAGTTCGACTGGTACGACCGCGCCGGGGTACTGGGCGCCGACTTCTCCTTCGGCCACTTCGTCCACCCCACCGAACAGATGGTGCGCCGCGTGGCCGAGACGGACTCGGCCGTGATCTGGCAGGCCACCTCCAACGGCCGGCTGGGATCCGGCATCGCCGACGTCACCGGGTACCGGGACCGGGGGATCCGGGTGGGGATGGGCCTGGACGACCAGTCCTGCACCGACGTCTCCGACCCGTTCCAGAACATGCGCATCGGCCTCTACACCCAGCGGGCCGTGCACTCCGACGCTTCGGTGCTGGCCGCGCACGAGGTGCTGCGGATGCACACCCTCGGGGGCGCGGAGGCGCTCGGACTGTCCGGCCGGATCGGCAGCATCGAGGTGGGAAAGCACGCCGACCTGCTGGTCGTGGACCCCACCGCCCCGGCGACCGGCCCGATCTGGGACCCGGTGGCCACGTATGTCCTGGCCTGCTCGCTGCGCAACCTCACGCACGTGTACGTGGGAGGGCGGCTGGTCGCCGAGGGGGCGCGCTCGCTGCACCCGCTCGCCGACGAGGCCGACGCCCAGCTCACCGAGCGCATGATCCGGTCGGCCGGCGCGCGTGGGTTCGCCCCGGCGTACTCACGGCCAGTGGGGGTGCGGTCGTGACGGCGGGGGGCGGCTCAGCGGTCCTGATCGAGAACTGCGCGGTCGCGACCATGGACGACTGCGGCACCGAGTACGCCACCGGGCACGTCCTGCTGACCGGCGGCCGCATCACCGCGGTGGGGGCGGGACCCCTCGACCCGGCGCGGATCCCCGAGGGGACGGAGCGGGTCGACGGCACCGGCTGCCTGGCCACGCCGGGCCTGGTCAACACCCACCACCACCTGTACCAGTGGCTCACCCGTGGGCTGGCGGCCGATGCCACGCTCTTCGAGTGGCTCACCGCCTCCTACCCGGTGTGGGCCGGCATCGACGCCGACGACGTGCGCACCGCCGCGCTGGGAGGACTCGCGCACCTCGCCCTGGGCGGCTGCACCACCACCACCGATCACCACTACGTGGTGCCCGCCGACGCCGGCGACGTGTTCACCGCGGAGATCGAGGCCGCTGCCACGGTGGGACTGCGCTTCCACCCCTGCCGCGGCTCCATGGACCTGGGCCGCAGCGCCGGAGGGCTGCCGCCCGACTCGGTGGTGGAGGGCATCGACGCGATCCTGGCCGGCACGGCAGAGGTGATCGACCGGCACCACGACCCCGCGCCGGACTCGATGTGCCGGATCGCCGTGGCGCCCTGCTCGCCGTTCTCGGTGACCGGCGACCTGCTGCGCGCGAGCGCCGAACTGGCCCGCGAGCGGTCCGTGCGCCTGCACACCCACCTGGCCGAGACCGACGACGAAGAGGTGTTCTGCCGCGAGCGCTTCGCAAGCACCCCCATGGAGTACATGGAGTCCGTCGGCTGGACCGGTCCCGACGTGTGGTTCGCCCACACGGTTCACCTGGACGACCCGGCGATCGCCGCGATGGCCGCCGGCGGGATGGCGGCCGCGCACTGCCCGGTGTCCAACGGCCGGCTGGGCGCCGGCATCGCGCGGGTTCCCGACATGCTGGCCGCGGGCGTGACGGTGGGCCTGGGCGTCGACGGCGCCGCGAGCAACGAGTCAGGCGTGCTGTGGGAGGAGATGCACCAGGCGCTACTGCTGGCCCGGGCCACCCGCGGCCCCCGCGCCATGGACGTGCGCACCGCGCTGCGGATGGCCACGGTCGAGGGCGCGCGGGCACTCGGCAGGGAGCGGGAGATCGGGCGCCTGGCCACGGGGTACCTGGCCGACGTCGCAGTGTGGCGCCTCGACACCCCTGCTCACGCAGGCATCGACGACCCGGTGGCCGCCCTGGTCCTGGGGTCCCGCCCTCCGATGGCGGGGGTGTGGGTACAGGGCCGACGCGTGGTGGAGGACGGCCGGGTGCTCACCGTGGAGACCGATGCCGTGGCCCGGGACGTCGTGGCCGCCCGTCGCCGCCTGCTGGCCAAGGCCGGGTGAGCTGTGATGGATCTGGTCACCGTCACCGAACTGCACCGGCCGCGCAGCCGCGCCGAGGCGCACGAGGCACTGCTCGCCGGTGCCGTGCCGTTGGCCGGGGGGACCGCGCTGCACGGTGAGGCGCACCTCCACCCCGCCGGCGCGGCGGCGCCGCCGGGGGAGGCCGGCCGGCACCTCACCGGGCTCGTGGACCTGCTGGACCTGGGCTGGCCCGACATCGACGCCCTCCCCGACGGCGGCCTGCGGGTGTCCGCGACCGCCTCCCTGCGGACCGTGCTCGACCACCCGCTCACCGCGCCCCTGCGGCCGTTCCTGCACGACGCCTTCTCCTGCCTGCTCGCCTCGTGGAAGATCTGGGCCCGCGCCACCTGGGGAGGCAACCTCTGCGCCGCCCTGCCCGCGGGCGCCGGCACCGCCGCGGCCTGCACCCTCGGGGCGACCGCCGAGATCTGGACCCCCGACGGCGGCACCCGCACGATCCCCGCCGCGGACGTGGTGGTGGGACCGGGCCGGACGTCCCTGGCCCCGGGGGAGATCCTGCGTGCGCTGCACATCCCGCCCGCGGCGGGTCTCGCGCGCTATGCGGTCCGGCGCCACTCGCTGGTGCCCAGCGGCCGCTCCGGTTCGCTGGTCACCGGCCGTCTGGACCCGGACGGGCGCTGCACGCTGGTCGTCACCGCCGCGGTGTCGGCCCCGCACCTGCTCGTGTGGGACACCCCGCCCTCGCCCGAGGCCGCCGCGGCCGCCGTCCGCGCCCTGCCCCACTGGTACGCCGATCCCCAGGGGCACCCGAGTTGGCGCCGCCACGTCTCGGGGATCGCGGCCCTCGCCGTCGTCGTCGAACTGACCGGCGCACACGGCACCCACACCACCCCGGCGGAGGACACGCCATGAAGATCTCGGTCGACGGGCGCGGGTACGCGCCGACCCCACGCCCAGGCCAGTGCCTGCGGACGCTGCTGCGCGAACTCGGGCAGTTCGCGGTCAAGAAGGGCTGCGACACGGGCGACTGCGGCGCCTGCACGGTGCTGATCGACGGCGTTCCCACGCACTCCTGCGTACTCCCGGCCCACCGCGCGGAGGGGGCCGACGTGCGCACCGCCGCCGGGGTGCCCGAGGAGGTCCCGGTGGCGTTCGCCCGCGCCGCCGGGTTCCAGTGCGGGTACTGCACGGCGGGGATGGTCACCACCGTCACCGGGCTGGACCACGCGCCGTGCGCGCGCGGAGGGGGCCCGGCCGCGCGGACCGCAGCGATGAAGGGCAACCTGTGCCGGTGCACCGGCTACCGGGCGATCGAGGACGCGCTCGACGGTGCCGGGAACACCTGCCCGGCCGGGGGGATCGGCCGCCCCGTCGCCGCGCCGGCCACCGACCGCGTGGTTCGCGGCGCCGAGCCCTTCACCCTGGACACCGAGCTCACCGGCTGCGCGCACCTCGCGGTGTTGCGCTCCCCGCACGCCCACGCCCGGATCGTGGAGATCGACGCCTCCCGCGCGCTGGCCATGGACGGCGTGGTGGCCGTGCTGACCCATCACGACGACCCCGACGTGCTGTTCTCCACCGCCCGCCACCAGCGGCGCACCGACGACCCCGACGACACCCGCGTGCTGGACCCGGTGGTCCGCTACCACGGCCAACGCGTGGCCGCCGTGGTGGCCGAGACCCCTCAGCTCGCCCGCCTGGCCTGCCGGGAGATCGACGTGCGGTACGAGATCCTGCCGTCGGTGCTGGACCCCGAGGCCGCGCGGCAACCCGGGGCGCCGGCGATCCACGGCGACAAGATCCACGGCGACAAGGGCTCGGCCTCCCGGATCGCCGACCCCGCGCGCAACGTGGTGGCGAGCTGGCGCGGCGCGGTGGGGGACGTCGACGCCGGGCTGGCGCGGGCCGCGCACGTGGTCACGGGCACCTGGCGGAC
This sequence comes from Dietzia sp., assembly GCA_046289795.1. Lineage (GTDB taxonomy): Bacteria > Actinomycetota > Actinomycetes > Mycobacteriales > Mycobacteriaceae > Dietzia. Next base: position 18,576 of record JBKBUP010000014.1, read on the forward strand.
CTCGAGGGTCCAGCACACGCACCTGGAGACGCACGCGGTGATCGTCCGCCACGTGGGCGGCGGGCCCCGGTGCGGGGGATCGCTCGACATCCGCTCGTCCACGCAGGTGCCCTTCCTCGTGCGCGACGAGCTGGCGTGGATCTTCGGTCTGGAGCGGGACGACCTCCGTGTGCACGCCGCCCGAGTGGGCGGGGGATTCGGCGCCAAGCAGGAGATGATCGTGGAGGACCTGGCCGTGCTGGCCGCCCTGCGCACCGGGCGCGACGTGGTGTGGGAGTACAGCCGCGAGGAGCAGTTCACCTCCGCCACCGTGCGCCACCCCTACCGCGTGACGGTGACGGTGGCCTGCGACGCCCGCGGCCGGCTCACCGCGCTGGACCTGGACGTGCTGTCCGACGCGGGCGCGTACGGCGGGCATTCCCCGGGCGTGATGTTCCACTCGATCACCGAGTCCGTGGAGCTGTACCGCTGCCCGGCCAAGCGGGTGGCGGCGGAGGCCGTGTACACCACCACCGTCCCCTCGGGCGCCTTCCGCGGGTACGGGCTGGGCGAGGTGGGGTTCGCGCTCGAGAGCGCGCTGGACGAGCTCGCCGATGCGGCCGGGATCGATCCCGTCGAGCTGCGGCGGCGCAACGTGGTGCGCCCGGGTGACCCACTGGTGAGCTCCGCGGGCGACGACGACGAGCTGGCCCTGTCCTCCTACGGACTCGATCACTGCCTGGACCTGGTCGCCGGTGCCCTGGCCTCCGGACGAGGGGAGTCGGCCCCACCCGGATGGGCGGAGGGCACGGGGGTCGCGCTGTGCATGATCGCCAGCAACCCGCCCGGAGGCCACCACGGTTCCGCTCGCGTGGAGATCGACGCCGACGGCACCGTGCACGCCTACGTGGGTACCGCCGAGTTCGGCAACGGCACCGCGACCGTGCACACGCAGATCGTCGCCGAGGTGCTGGCGGTGCCGTCCGACTCGGTGGTGCTGCACGCCTCGGACACCGCGGACCTCACCCACGACACCGGTGCGTTCGGGTCGGCCGGGACCGTGGTGGGCGGGCGCGCGCTGCACCGGGCCGCTATGCGGGTCGCCGACCTGCTGCGTGCCGGCGCCCACCTGCCCGTGTCCGCCGAGGGTTCGGCCGACGGGTTCGTCCGCCAGGCGGCGTTCACCGTCCAGGGTGTGCGCGTGGCCGTGTGCCCCGACACGGGCACGGTCAGGGTGCTGCACAGCGTCCACGCCGTCGACGCCGGGCGGGTCCTCAACCCGCAGCAGCTGCGCGGCCAGGTGGAGGGCGGCGTCGCGCAGGCGCTGGGGGCGGCGCTGTACGAGCAGGTGATGCTCGACGACGCCGGGGCGGTGGCCAACGCGACCCTGCGCCATTACCACCCACCCCGCATGGGTGACGTCCCGCGCACCGAGGTGTTCTTCGCCGACACCGTCGAACCGCAGGGCGTGCTGGGCGCCAAGTCCATGTCCGAGGCGCCGTACTGCCCGGTCGCGGCAGCGGTGGGGATCGCGGTCCGGCGGGCCACCGGGGTGCGCCAGGACCTCATCCCGTTGACCCCGGACCGGGTGTGGATGCGGTCGTTCGCCCCTGGCGCCGCCGGGGCCACTCCCGCCGAGCCGATCGGGGGCAGGTCGTGAGCGCGCGGGTCCTGCGGGTCACCGGCGCGTCCGCGGTGTGGTCGCCGGGGCGCGCGTCCGCCGAGCCAGCGACGCTCGAGTGCGTGGACGGGCGGATCGCCGCTGCTCCGACCGACGCGCGGGTCGAAACCCTGGACGCCGGGGGCGGGGTGATCACGCCGGGTCTGGTCAACGCGCACCATCACCTGCTGCAGAGCGCGTTCCGGACGCTGCCCGGCACTCGCGGGGTGGAGATGTCGGTCTGGCTCTTGCGGATGCGCGAGGCCTACGTCGCCGCGTGCGTCGACCCCCACCTCGTGGGGCTCGCCGCCCGGGTCTCACTGGCCGAGTCGCTGCTGTGCGGGGTCACCACCGTCGCCGACCACCACCTGACCTGGCCGTCCGGAGTGGAGCCGGTGCAGATCGCGGGGGCCGCCTTCTCCGCCGCGCAGCACGTGGGCGCTCGCCTGGCCTTCGTCCGCGGCACCGCGGGCTGCGACCCGGACGCGGCCGCCTCGTCTGTGGCGGCTGTCCACGCAGCGCACCTGCCCGGTGCGCGCCGCGGGGTCACCGGTGACGGCATGCGACAGCTGGCCGTGGGGCCGTCGGGGATCCACGCCGACGGGCCCGCCACCTTCGGCGCCCTCGGTGAGGTCGCGCGGACCCTCGGGTTGCGGCGACGAACCCAGTCCAACGAGCAGGTCGACGTGGCGCGCGCGGCCGAGCAGTACGGGCGACGGCCCCTGGAACTGCTGGACGAGTGGGGCTGGCTGGCCCCCGACGTCACCCTGGCCCATCTGTGCGACATCAGCGACTCCGAGGTCGGCCTGATCGCGGCGAGCGGAGCCACCGCCACCCATGCCCCGGCCTGCGACCTGCCGATGGGGTGGGGAGTGGCCCCGGTGGCCCGACTACTCGACCGGGGGGTGCGCGTCGGACTGGGCACCTCGGGGGGCGGCAGCAACGATGCCGGGCACCTCCTCGCGGACGCCCGGCTGGCGATGCAGGTCGCCCCGCTCGCCGGGCGCCCACTCGAGGCGCTGGAGGCGCTCACCATGGCCACCGCCGGCGGAGCTGACGGTCTGGGCCGACCCGAGCTGGGCAGGTTGACCCCGGGGTCGGCCGCCGACCTGGTGGTCTGGGACGTCTCCGGGGTCGCCGACGCCGGGGTCGCCGACCCGGTCGGGGGTCTGCTGTGGGCCAACCCGGGCCGCCGGCCACGTCACGTGGTGGTGGGCGGTGTCGTGGTGGTCCGCGACGGCGAGCTGGTCCGTACCGAGGAGCGCGCCCTGGCCGACGAGCTGGGGCGCGAGTGCGCCCGTAGGGGGATCGGTGCAGGTCAGCCAGCGCGTTAGCCGTCAGGACCCGCGGTAGGTGCTGTAGCCGAACGGCGAGAGGATCAGCGGCACGTGGTGGTGGGCGGCGGGGTCCGTCACCTCGAAGCACACCACCGCCTCCGGGTAGAACCCGCTGACCCCGCGGCCGTGGTGGTATCCGCCGGTGTCGAAGGCCAGTCGGTGCACCCCCGCCCCGATCTCGACCGCGGCCAGCTCCGGCGCCCGACCGTCGTGGTCCGTTGATCCGGTGGCCAGCTCGGTGCCTGCGGAGTCGGTGAGCCGGTAGGTCAGCCCGGCCGCCGGGGCTCCGGTGGCGGTGTCCAGCGCGTGGGTGCTCAGGGACATCAGAGGGTTCCCGTGTCGAGCAGCTGGTCGAGCCGCAGCGCGTTGATCCTCGCGAGATGCTCGCGCGTGCAGGCGAGTTCCTCGGCCGCGCCGAGTTCGATCCTCCGGTCGAGTTCGGCCACGATCTCCCGGGCCGTGAGCCCCGTGGCGCAGACGAGGAACGCGTGACCGAAATGCTCGGCGTGGCGACGCTGCCCCTCGGACAGGCGCCGGGCCAGCTCGGCGTCATCGGTCGCGGCCGCGCTCTGTTCCCGGGCCGAGGCCTCGCCGACGGGTTCCGCGCCGGCACCCGCACCCGCACCCCCGCCGATCGGCGGATGTGCGTCGACCGCGGCCAGGACCTCGGCGTCGCTCTGCTCGGTGAGCACCCGCCGGGCAGCGGCGTGCAGTGCCACCCGCGAGCGGTACGGGCGACCGCCCAGCACCGTCCGTGCCCATCCGGCTGAGCCCGAGAGCTCCGTCAGCACCGGCAGCAGGTCGACTGCGGGCGTGGAGTCGACAACGCCCACGGCATGGTCGTCTGCGGCCGTATGCTCGGCGGTGGTGGTCTGGGGCATGGGCTCATGATGTCAGCCAGGAGGGCGCGGATCGCCGCCGGCGCGGGAGCCTTAACACGCCGTAACAATCGGCACTCTGCACGCCGGTTCCCGTCGTCGACCGCCGGGTCGAGTCCCTGACCTGGGCTGCCCTGGGCGGCCCCCGCAGGGCACCGCTGGTCAGGGGCTCGCCCCTTTCCTCCGCCCTGCTGCCGGGCCACCCTCCGGCCCACCCTCCGCCTCGCCCGTCCGCCAACCGGCTCGCTCTGCCCTGCTCGACCCCCGCAGGGCACTGCTGGTCAGGCGCGCGAGTTGCCCTCGGAGTCGGCGTAACACAGCGGACACACGGCGGTATTAGCGTGATCGGCAGTCCCAGCACGCATGCCCCCCGGCGCGCTGATGCCCGAGCACGAGAGGACCTTCAGGATGAAGCTCACCCCCCGCGAGCTGGACAAACTCACCCTGTTCACCGCGGCCGAGGTCGCGCGCCGCAGGCTCGGGCGCGGGGTGTTGCTCAATGTTCCGGAGGCCACCGCGCTCATCTCGTGGGAGATCGTCGAGCACGCCCGAGACGGGCGCACCGTCGCCGAGTGCATGGACCTGGGCCGTCGGGTCCTGGACGCCGGACAGGTGATGCCCGGGGTGGTGGAGCGGCTGCCGATGATCCAGGTGGAGGCCACCTTCCCGGACGGCTCCAAACTGGTGACGGTGCACGACCCCGTCGGCCCGGTGGAGCAGCAGGCGTGAGCGCTCACGCCCCGGTGCACGAGCACGCCCACCAGCACCGCGACCCGGCCACCGCCCGGATCGTCGCGGCGCTGGGCCCGGAGTCCGAGCAGATGCCCGACCTCGGCATCCCGTCCGCAGCGCCCGGGCGCGGACTGTCCGACCTGGTGACGGCGGAGGGGGAGTCGGGTGACCTCGTCGTCGTCGTCCCCATGACGTTCGGCCGCGCGCCAGCGGTGATCGCCGACTGCGCCCGCACCCTGCGCGACGTCCGGGGCCGGGCGGACGGGGCGCCGTTGGCCCTGGCGGCGCCGCTCGGCGACGCCACGATGCTGGTCACCCGCCTGCGCGCGGCGATCCGGCGGCACCACTCGGGGGACACCGCCGGCGCCGAGTCGGTGCTGGTGGTGAGCCCGGCGATCGACCCGTTCGCCGACGCCGAGCTGTTCCGCCTGGCCCGGCTCGCCCGGCAGTACGGTCGCCCGGGGCTGGTCGAGGTCGCGTTCCACGGCGGCTCCGAGCCCGACCCGGACCTGGCCGGCGGGCTCGCGCGCCTCGATGCGCTGGACGGTGGGCGGCCGCTGCTGGTGTCCGCCACGCTGGCCCCGGCGCCGGTCACCGGCCGCGACCTGCCCGGCGAGGGCGAGTACCTGCTGGGTCCGGCCGTGCTGCGCAGCGTGGTCGACACCCGCGTGCGCGAGGCGGTCCACCGGCTCGACCACGGACGGGACGGCATCGACGCTGCGCTCGACGCCGAGGACGGCCACGGCTACGCCCACTCCCACGTGGCGGCCGACGGCAGCGTCTACACCCACTCTCACTAGCCACCACCACCCACCCACCCACCCCGAGGAGCGCGATGTCCGGATCCGGGAAGTACCAGTACGGCGACGGCGACATCACGCTGGGCGCCGGGCGCGCGACCGTCGAACTCGCGGTGACCAACACCGGCGACCGCGCCGTCCAGGTGGGCTCGCACTACCACTTCTTCGAGGCCAACCGGGAGCTCCGATTCGACCGCCCGGCCGCCTACGGGCGCCACCTGGCGATCGGCGCGGGCCTGGCGGTGCGGTTCGAACCCGGACAGACCCGCACGGTGCGGCTGGTGGACTACGCCGGCGAGCGCGTCTGCCACGGCTTCTCCGGGCTGGTCGACGGCCCCCTCGACGACGCCGGCGTCCACGAGCGCGCGCTCCGGCGCATGCGCGACGGGGGGTTCCTGAGCACGGGCGGTGATGACGACGACGACGAGCTCGCGCGGTCCGCGGACCGGGTGCCCGTCGCCGACGGCCCGCCGGCCGAGCATCCTCCTACAGTGTTGCCGCGCGCCACCTACACCGACATCTACGGACCCACGATCGGCGACCGCCTGACGTTGGCGGACACGGTGTTGTCCGTCGAGATCGGAGAAGACCACAACGCCGTCACCACCGACGGCTCGAGCGGCTACGGCGAGGAGGCCGTCTACGGCGGCGGCAAGGCGATCCGCGACGGCATGGCGCAGGACCCGGCGGGGACGCGGGCCTCGGGCGCGCTGGATCTGGTGATCACCGGGGCCACGATCCTCGACGCCGTGATCGGCGT
>JBKBUP010000149.1:0-7000 GCA_046289795.1 Dietzia sp.
TTGATCTTCGCGTCGGCTTGGGGACCGCCGGCGATGGCGGCGTCGACCACGCAGTGGCTGATGTGAGCTTCGAGCAGGCCCATGGCCACCGCCTGCAAGGCTTTGGTCATGGCGGAGACCTGGGTGAGGATGTCGATGCAGTACTTGTCCTCCTCGACCATCCGCTGCAGACCCCGGGCCTGACCCTCGATGCGGCGCAGCCGCTTGAGGTGGTCCTCCTTGTGCGGGCTGTACCCGTGCTCGTCCATGGGGAATACGGTACCCCCCTAGGGTACCTATTTCAAGGCAGGGTCCACCCCGGAACGATCTCCGCCCACTGCCGCCCCGACGGGAGCGGCAGTCTCACCTCACGGCTGCCGGTCGGGCTTCAGTCCGTTCTCGATGCCCCAGGCCACGGCTTGGGCCCGTGTGTTCACACTCATTTTCCGGTAGGCCGCGCGGATGTAGGTCTTGACGGTATTGGTCGACAGATAGCATCTCTCGGCGATGTCCTGATTCGACATGCCCTGCACGATCAGCCCGATCATCTCGGCCTCACGGACGGACAGGCCCGCATCCTTGGCGGGCCACTGATTGGCGCCGATCGCCGACAGTCCCGGCCCCACCATCGTCACACGGTGCCCCGCCGCGATCTCCTCGATGCCGCGGACCAGCTCCGGGGCGGCCAGAGACTTGGACAGGAACCCGTTCGCCCCCATCGACAGACTGTCGTCGACAGCATCCTGATCGGCGGCGAACGAGTAGACGGCGACCGCACCGATCAGCGGGTCCTGACGCAGCGCCGCCAGGCGGGCATGCTTGCCCACCGGCGCGGCGAACGTGTCGTACAGAGCCACGTCCACCACTGCCGACCCCTTGGAGACCGTGTGCTTCTCCACGACCTCGATGCGATCGGCGTACGTCGCGAGAATGGCGTTCACTCCGGCCACTACGACGAGGTAGTCGTTGACCACTGTCACTCTGACCGGCATGGCCAGACCATAGCAACAGTCGCTGGACCACCGCGAAAGGTCATTACACCCCTGAGGGTGTAGTTGGGCTGCTTTCATACAGCGGATGATGGGTTGCTGTTCCGACAACCATCAACGCATCGCCGCCGACCCGAAAGTAGGACAACGTTTGACTGGGACCGCATTGACCGCAGTGGAAGATCGATGGGCATGGGCCGACCGCGGTAACTGCGTGGGCCACCAGGACTTGTTCTACAACGAAGACCACGACCTCAAAGGTCAGCGGCGAAAGAACGAGGAACTCGCCAAACAGCTCTGCCAGACGTGCCCGGTGCTCGACCGGTGTCGCAGCTACGCCATCGAGGAAAAAGAGCTCTACGGGGTCTGGGGCGGCATGACCGAACTGGAACGGCACAAATCCGCGGGACGACTCCGCACCGGCTGACCTAACCCTCGGTAGTCACGCAGAGCTCCTTCCCCTTCGGGCCGGACGGGCCGGATCCCACTGAGTGCCCTATCGGTGGCCCGGACGCCCACCGCACGCACGGGAACCGACGGCCTAGACCCAGCCCACCCACGTCACCGACGGCGTCCACCGCCTCCGTCGGGACGTTGGATCCATCGACACGTTTCCGATCATGGAACCGTCGCGATCACCCCGGCACACCGTTCCATCTCGTCGGTTCTGGCGCTATTCTTCCGCTATCCCAGGCCCGAGGAGTCCCATGCCCGGATTGTCCCGTCGACAGTTCGTGAGCCGCGTCGGCACTCTGGCCGCGTTGTGGGGAATGGCTCCGGGCGCGCTGGGCGTTCGGCTCGCGGCCGCCCAGACGTCTCCCGAAGCACCGTTGTCGACGTTGTCGGGGACCATTCTGCGGAACGCGGGTGACGCGCACTCGTACCGAACCCTGGCCGCAGGTCCGGGGGAGGACTATCTGCCGCGGCTGGACATCCTGCGCTCGTCGCCGTCTCCAACACGCGTGAACGCGCGCCGGTCGATCCTCTATCTCGGTCACCTGTCCGATATGCACGTTATCGATGCCCAATCGCCTTGCCGTATCGAACCGATGATCGTTCAGGACCACGCGACGTGGGGGTCCGCGTTCCATCCCCAGGATCCACTCACCGTTCACGTGACCGCGGCGATGGTCAAGTCGTTCGCCGACAACTCGACCAGTCCGGTGACCGGAGCGCCACTCGGCGCGGCAATAGTCACCGGCGACAGTGCGGACATGCATTCTCACCTCGAACTGCGGTGGTACATCGACGTTCTCGACGGAGTGGCGGTGACTCCGAACAGCGGATCTCCCACCGTGTTCGAGGGGGTGCAGGCTTGGCAGGACGCGCAGTGGGCCTACCGGCCGGATGACCCCTCGGGCGGAGCGTTCGGCGACTACGGGTTTCCCCGATTGAGCGGCCTGTTGTCCGAGGCCATTGCCCGACCCGTCGAGTCGGTGGGTCTGCCGGTGCCGTGGTACTCGGTGTACGGCAACCACGACACTCTTCTGCTCGGCACGTTCGGCCTCTCTCCTCAACTGCATTCGCTGGCCGTCGGGTCGGAGAAGGCGCACACGCTGAGCGCCACCGCGACGTCGGTGCTGGCCGGTTACGCGGCGACCGCGAGTCCACTGCAGCGACTGGTCGACGCGTGGGGCGTCCAGGCAGGAACGAGGCCGGGATTTCGTGGCGTCACCGCCGATCCGCGGCGCTACCTGTTCCTCCAACACGAGTTCATGGCCGAGCATTTCAACACCACGGAGACCCCCGGCCCCGTCGGGCACGGCTTCACCCAACACAACCTCGATTCCGGGGAGACCTGGTGGACCACGGATGTGACGCCCCACGTGCGCTTGTTCGGACTCGATACCTGCAACGCCGTTGCGGGAGCCGACGGCGCGGTCCCGGCCGACCAGTTCGAGTGGCTCAAGGGCCAACTGGATCGGGCGAACTCCGAGAACAAGCTCGTCCTTGTTCTGACGCACCACAACAGCATGACCCTGGAGAATCGGGCGCAGCGACCAGGATCGAACAAGAAGCTGTACGGCGCCGACGAGTTCGTCGACCTTCTCCTGACCTACCCGGTAGTGATCGGTTGGCTGAACGGGCACACGCACCAGAATCAGATCCTCGCCCACCGCAGAGGCGGCGGAGGTTTCTGGGAGATCACGACCGCGTCCTGCATCGACTTTCCGCAGCAACAGCAGACTGTCGAGATCGTCGACAACCGGGATGGAACGCTGTCGCTGTTCACGACGGTGCTGGATCATGCGTCTCCGGTAACCCCTGGCTCGTCCGGTGGATACCTGGACCTCGCGTCGCGGAGTCGAGAACTGGCGGCGAACGACTGGGCCGAGAATCCGCTGATGAGAAGGGGCTCGGCACTGGATCGAAACACCGAACTCCTGCTGCCCGCCCCATTCGACGTCGATGCCATCACGGACGCGTCGTTGGAACGGCAGCACCTGCGCGAGCGCGCTCGCCTACTCGCCTACCAACAGCGGGCGCAGCGATGAAGCGCGTGATCGGAGGAATGGTCCTCACACTTGCTCTCGCGGGATGCTCGCAGATCGACGCACTCGCACCCGTAGGGGGCGCGGAGATCGCGGACCTGCGGTACGCGACCAACGAGGTGCTACTGGAGCAGGGGGTCGAGGTTCTCGTCGCGCCGGTGTGCGCTGGTCACGGGGCGGATCTCCGCTGTGTGGGAGAAACCGTGGGGAACGAGACCATCACCGCGACACTGGCATCTGAGGACGGCGCGTCCTTCGACCTCACCGTTGGAGAGCGCCTCATCTACTCAGGACCTGTGCAGGCCGTTCTCGATCGCAATGGAACAGTGGGCGCACGATGATCGGGACGTGGCGGGGGCTTGTGCGGGGTGCCCGTGTAGTAATACCGGTAGTGATCGTCGGCGCACTCGTTCAGTCGCTACTGGTGGTGGGCGATCCGACCCCCGAGGGTGCGTGGGGTTTCGCCCTACGCGTGGTGGTGTCGGGACTGGCGCTGATCGGCGCTCTCTGGCTGATCGTGGGGGCGGCGGCCACCGCGGTCAGGGTCGACGCGAGTGTCTCGATGCCCTCGATCAGGTTGCTGGCAGGCGTGACGGCAGTAGTCGTCACCGGAGCGCTCGCCGCGGTCCTCTCGCCGATTCTGCCGATAGTCGTTGCGGCGGTTGCGTTGCCTCTGCTGTCGGCTCTGGCGGTGGAGCCGAGGTCGACCGCGTTCCGCACTTTCAGGTACTCACCTGGTCGCGCCCTGCTCGGAGTCTTCTGGATAGCGATGCTGTTCATCGCCAACTGGGTCATTGCACTGCTGCTCGGCTTCTTCATCGCCGGACCGGTTGCTGCGGCGCTCACATGGGTGGTGTTCGGATTCAGTACAGCGATTCTGGCGAACTACTGGGCGGCTCTGCATTCCCGAGCCCCGGAACAGACCGGGCCCAGAGCTCACAGCTCGACTCGAACCGTGGGATCGGCCTGATCGACGGCTCCAACCCACGGCGCGCAGGGCAGCGGACCGCGCCATAGCCGGAGGGCGAGCCGAACAGCGCACCTTCGCGTCAGATGTGGCAGGCCCAAGTGCCCCTACCCCGGCAGGAGCCGGCCACCTTGCGGGATTCCCCCAATCGGGGCCCCGCACGAGCGGGGCGTCCGAGCCACGGACTCCAAGACAAGAGTCGCTCGACGCTGAGAACATGAACTTCTTTATCGGCGAACCCTCGATCCCCCCAGGGAACGTTCAGTTTAGCCCACCTAAATAAGGGTCTCTTCAATGTGTCGCCCCAAGGCCTGTGGGAGAGAACAGTTTTGAGCGGACTTCACTAGAGGGTATTGCCAATGGGAACCCCGGGAATATGAGTCCACACTGAGAACCGAGGAATTGGGTTTGTGACCTGTGTCACGATCGCGCTGGAGTGATTCCCCATCACCGAAATCACTACGGAGCAAGTGGAGGACGTCATGACACAGACGTACGAATCAACGCAGACGCGAACGCGTCGTCGCTGGCCATTAATCGGAGTCTCCATGGCGACCGTAGTGGCAATGCTGACCTTCGGCGGTGTAGCAACGGCTGCGCACCCCACGGTCGGTCTGGGTACCGCTGAGTCCTTTGCCGTGCTGGCGGGATCGACAGTCACCAACACCGGGTCGTCCACCATCTCCGGGGACCTCGGACTGAGCCCGGGCAGCTCCGTCACGGGCTTCCCACCGGGGACAGTGACAGGCGGAACCCAACATGTGGCGGACGCCGTCGCCGTCCAGGCCAAGGCAGACCTGACCACGGCGTACAACGACGCCGCCGGGCGAGCAGTCACCGGAACCGTGAGCGCTAATCTCGGTGGCCAGACGTTCGTCGACGGGACCTACTTCCAAGCCACCGACATGGCCCTGACCGGGACCGTGACCCTCGACGCGCAGAACAACCCGAACGCCGTCTTCATCTTCCAGGCCGCGGACACCCTGACCGTCGCCTCCGGCGGCACGGTGGCACTCATCAACGGGGCCAACCCGTGCAACGTGTTCTGGCAAGTGGGGAGCTCGGCGACGCTGGGAACCAACGCCGTTTTCGTCGGCACCGTCATGGCACTGACGTCGATCACGGCCAACACCGGAGCCACTGTGCAGGGACGCCTCCTGGCACGCAACGCGGCGGTCACCCTGGACAACAACGTGATCACGGTGCCGGACTGCGAACCGACAACCACCACACCCACAACTCCGACCACGCCGACCACGCCGACCACGCCCACGACCCCGACCACGCCCACCACCCCCACGACTCCGACCACGCCCACCACACCGACCACGCCCACCGAGCCCACCACACCCACAACCCCGACCACGCCCACCGAGCCCACCACTCCGACGACCCCGACCACGCCCACCGAGCCGACGACTCCGACCACGCCGACCACGCCGACGACAACTGCCACCAACGGCGTTCCGATCATCCCGATCCTGATCCCGGCCATCCTGATCGGAGGCTCGGTCGCGGCCGCGCCGATCATCGGACCGATGATCGGGCAGTCCCTCGCGGACCTGAACATCCCGCTGCCCATCCTCCCGGACTTCCCGCCATTGGCAGGGTCTGCGATGCCGGGACCGGCTCCGGTCCAGCCCGTCGCCCCCGCGCCGATGGCTCCGGGCCCGGAGTCGCCCAACGGTCGCGGAGGAGAGCCCGGTGCCGCGGGCGGCACCAACGGTGCGGTGACCACCAACACCGTCGTCCTCATGACCGGCTCGCTGGGTGACTACGAGGTGCCACTGCCCCCCGGTGTAATGCTGCCTCCGTTGCCCTTCATCCGCTGATCTGACACTAGGCCGAGGCCCCGCTCCGGGTGGTCCACCCACCGGGAGCGGGGCTTCTGTCTGCTCCGGCATCGCGCCGAGTGGTCGCAGACGTCCGAAATCGACGAGAGTCTCCTGGGCGGGTTCAGGTGGTCAGTGCAACGCCTATTGAGGTGTTGAGGATATCGGTTGGGGTCTTCCATCCCAGGGTCTTTCGGATCCGGTCGTTGAGGTTGTTCTGGGCGTAGCGGATCTCCTCGTCGGTGACCTGGGAGAAGTCGGTGCCTTTGGGGAAGAAGTCGCGGATGAGCCCGTTGGTGTTCTCGTTCGAGCCGCGCTGCCAGGGTGCGTACGGGTCGCAGAAGTAGACCTTGGTGTCGGTGGCCAGGGTGAAGGTGGCGTGCTCGCTCATCTCGCTGCCGCGGTCCCAGGTCATCGTGCGGCGCAACTGCTCGGGCAGGTCCTTGATCATCTCCACCAGCGCGTCGGCCACTGTGGCGCCATCGTGGCGCTCGGGCAGGCGGTGGATCAGCACGAATCTGCTGGTGCGCTCCACGAGGGTGATCAGAGCGGTCCGGTTGGCCTTGCCCAGCACCAGGTCGCCTTCCCAGTGGCCGGGCACCGCCCGGTCGGCCACCTCGGCCGGCCGGTCGGAGATCGTCGCGTCGGCGCCGATCCAGGTGCGAGCGCCACGACCGGGCAGCTTGGAGGTCGGCCGCCGACTGGTCCGGCCCGAACGCAGCGCCTTCTCCACGGTCAGCT
>JBKBUP010000150.1:0-6833 GCA_046289795.1 Dietzia sp.
AAGCTCGAGGCCGAGGACATGATGGCCGCGAGCAGGCCGGTCAGCGCGATGCCGCCGACGATCGGGTTGGTCACCGAGTCGAGGAACCAGATGGCGGTGTCGTCGATGCTCTCGATCTCGGGGGCGTCGCCGGTGATGGTCAAGGAGCGGGTGGCCAGGCCGATGCCCACCGAGAACAGGGTGGTGACGGCGTAGGCGATACCCGCCACCGCGGCACCCCACTTGAGCTGCGTCATGTCGCGGAGCATGAGGAACTTGGTGAGCAGCTGCGGCTGACCCACGGCGCCCACGAAGATCAGGAGACCGAACGCGAAGATGTACGTGGGGGCCTGGACGCCGTCGATCGAGAGCATCTCCGCGCTCCCGGCCGAGATGGTGTCGAGCATGGGGAGCCAGCCGCCGGCCACCTGGACGGCAAAGAAGAACAGGCCCACGGACATGACCACCATGAGCACGCCCTGCACCAGGTCGGTCCACACGGCCGCGAGCATGCCGCCGGCCATCGTGTACGCGGCCACGACCATCGAGCCGATCCAGACGCTGGTGGCGATCGAGGTGCCGAGCAACAGCGAGATGATCACGCCGATCGAGGTGACTTGCGCGGTCATGTACGCGACCGAGGCGATGAACACCGCCACGGACATGGTGGCGTGCGAGGTGCGGTCCTGGAAGCGGACCCGGATGAGGTCGGGCACCGAGTAGACGCGGTGCTTCTTGCCGATCCAGTTGAGCCGGCTGCCCAGGAGGAACCAGGCGGCGGCGAAGCCGAACGGCGCGAACAGTCCGACGGCGATGAGCGCCTGCAGGCCCCAGGCGTAGGTCTGCCCGGTGCCGCCGACCATGCCCCAGCCGGATTGGATGGAGGAGAAGCTGGCGATGGCCATCACGAAGAAGCCCAGGGACTGCCCAGCGACGAGGAACTCCTTGGCCGACTTCATCTTGGTGTTGGCCCACGCGCCGATGGCGAACATGAGCAAGAAATAGGCGAGCACGACGCCTATGACGACGGGATTGTTCATGAGGGGTCCTCAGGGGTCGGTCGGGCGTGGTCGGCTGTCGGTTTGGCGTGGTCGGCCCGCAGTTTGGCGCGGCGGATCTTGCCGGTGTTGGTGGTGGGCAGTTGGTCCAGGAAGCGGACCTCGCGCGGGTATTGGTAGAACGCCAGGCGCTCCTTGACCAGGGCCTGGATCTCGCGGGCGAGTTCGTCGGTGCCGCTCGTGCCCTCGGCGGGGACGACGTACGCGACGATCGCCTCTCCGCGCAGGTCGTCCGGCACGCCGATCACGGCCACCATCTCGACCGAGGGGTGGCGCAGGATCTGGTCCTCGATCTCGCCGGGGCCCACGCGGTAGCCGGCGGACGAGATGAGGTCGTCGTTGCGGCCGGAGAACCAGAAGTTCCCGTCGTCGTCGACCCGCGCCAGGTCCCCGGTGTGCAGTACTCCTCCCGAGGTCTTCTCCGCCGTCTTGTCGGGCGAGTTCCAGTAGCGCAGGAACGCGTTGGGGCTGGGCAGGCGCACGCAGACCTCGCCGACCTCGCCCGTGTCGACCGGCTGGCCGATCTCGTCCAGGAGTACGAGGTCGAAACCGGGAGTGGGGCGGCCCATCGAGCCGGGCGGGGTGTCGAACTCGGCGTGGCAGGTGCCCACGATGAGGTTGACCTCGGTCTGCCCGTAGATCTCGTTGACCTGCACGCCCAGCGCCTCGCGCGCCCATTCGGCCACGGCCTCGCCCAGCGCCTCGCCCCCGGAGAACGCGGCCCGCAGGCCGGTGCGGGAGTAGTCCACGTCGGAGGCGCGCATCATCTTGAGGATGGTCGGCGGGAGGAATGAGCAGCTCACGCTGTGCCTGCGCAGGATGTGTTCGACGGTCTCCGGGCTGGGCCGCCGGTCGGAGGCGACCACGGGTACACCGCTGTAGAGGCTGGGCAGCAGCACGTCGAGCAGCCCGCCGGCCCAGGCCCAGTCGGCCGGGGTCCAGAACACGTCGCCAGACGTGCTGGGCGTGCTGGTCGTGCCGGGCGCGGCGTCCCGGGGGAACCCGTCCAGCGCGCGGACCACTCCGGGCATGTGTCCCAGCACCACGCGGTGCCCGTGCAGTGCGCCCTTGGGCTGGCCGGTGGTTCCGGAGGTGTAGATGAGGAGGGCCGGGTCGTCGGGGCCGGTGTCTCCGGCGACGACGGCGAGGTCCGCCGAGTCCGTGACCGACAGCGGCAGCACGGTGAGCGCACTCGCTCCGGCCGCCGGGGCCGTTCCCGCCGCCAGCATCGCCCCGGCCACTGGCGACGTCGCCTCGGGCACCGCATCGCCGGTGACCAGCACGGTGTGCAGCTCGGGCAGTTCGGCCAGTTCGCCGGCCAGGCGCGAGTAACAGTCGGCGTCGAACACCGCCGCCTTGGCGCCTGAGTCACCCATGCGGAACAGCGCGGCTTCGGGCCCGAACTTCACCGACAGGGGGACCGCGATCGCGCCCATCAGGTAGGCGGCCACGTGGGCCACGGCGGTCTCGGCGGACTGCGCGCACATCACGGCGACGCGGTCGCCCTCGCCGACCCCGCGCTCGCGCAGGAAGGTGATGAGCCGACGGGCGCGGGCGCCGAGCTCACCGAACGTAGTGATCTCCGGCGGATCGTCGCCGCGGTCCACCACGATCGCGGGGGACTCCGGTGGATGGGCGTCCGTGCACGCGGCGCCGATGTTGAATCGGTCGGGGATCTCCCACCGGAAGCCTTCGGGCCCCAGCGGCGGACGCCAGGGGCGTGCCTGGGCAGTCGATGGCATGGGCTCTTGCTCCTTAGATTGGGTGAGCGTGCTTGTGTGAGTCAACGTGTGAGCTCCCTCACTCGGTCGAGCTCGCCCCATGACGGTATGAGTGGCCTGGTTCACATACAATGGAGATTCCCCCTACGTTCGGAGTCTTCTCATGTATGAATTCCTATCCCTCGATGTGTCCGACGGCCTCGCGGTGGTCACCCTCGACCGGCCGCCGGTCAACGCCCTGTCCCGCGGGATGCAGGAGGAACTGCGGGCCGTGGCGCAGGAGGTGTCCGGGCGCAGCGACGTCGACGCGGTGGTCTTTACCGGCAGCGAGCGCGTCTTTGCCGCCGGCGCGGACATCAAGGAGATGCGGCAGATGCCGTACGGGCAGATGCTCACCGAGGCACGCGAACTGCAGTCGGCGTTCACCGCGGTCGCGGCGATCCCCCAGCCCACCGTCGCCGCGATCACCGGCGCCGCGCTCGGCGGAGGGATGGAGCTGGCGCTGTGCTGCGATCGGCGGATCGCCGCCGAGAGAGCCAAGCTCGGCCAGCCCGAGATCCTGCTGGGCATCATCCCCGGCGCCGGCGGAACCCAGCGCCTGGCCCGACTCGTCGGCCCCGCGGTGGCCAAGGACCTGTGCCTGACCGGCCGCACGCTCACCGCCGCCGAGGCACTCGAGCTGCGCGCCGTGGAAGAGGTGGTGCCGGACGGTCAGGCCACCGCCCGAGCGACCGAGTGGGCCCGGCAGTTCGTGGGCGGACCCCGCATGGCGCTCCGGGCGGTCAAGGAGGCCGTCGACCGCGGCATCGAGGTGGACCTGGACACCGGCCTGAGCATCGAGCGCGCCCTGTTCGCGGCCCTGTTCGCCACCGAGGACCGGGAGCTCGGCATGCAGTCGTTCATCGACTCCGGCCCCGGCAAGGCACAGTTCCTCGGCCGCTGACCGTGGCCGTCGACCTCGCGCTGGGACTGCGGGACGTCCTCGACGCGGCCGCCGAACTGGCGGCCGCGCAGGACGAGGACGCCGTCCTGCACATCGCCATCCGCAAGGCCCGCCAACTCGTGGGCACCGACCTCGCCTATGTGATGCTCCTGGACCCCGAACGCGGCGACACCTACATGCGCATGGCCGAGGGCGCCACCAGCCCCAAGTTCGACACCATCCGGCTGGGAATGGGCCTCGGCCTGGGCGGGCAGGTCGCCGAGTCGATGGCGCCCCGCTGGACCCGCAACTACCTGGCCGACGAGCAGTACACCCACGTCATCGACCCGATCATCCTGGACGAGGGCGTCAAGGCGATCCTCGGTGTGCCCGTGCGCACCCACGGCCGGCTCACCGGGATGCTGTTCACCTCCGAACGGCGCGAGCGCGACTTCACCCAGGACGAGATCACCCTGCTCGCACTGCTGGCCGACCAGGTCTCCGCGGCCCTGACCGCCGCCGAACGCTCCTCCCGGCGCCGGCGGGACCTCGACGAGACCCGCGACGCCCTCGACGCCGAGCGTGCCAACTCCACCCGCCTGGCCGCCACCGTCGACCTCCACGAGCGCCTCACCCGGCTGGTGGTGGCCGGCGCCGCGGTCCCGGAGATCGTGGACCTGCTGATCGACATCGAGGGCGGCACCGCCGCCGTCTTTGACCTGGCCCACCGGGAGATCGGGTCCGCTCGGTCCACCGAAGGACCGCCGGTCGAGCTGCTCCGGCGGGTCCTGGACGAGGTCGCCGCGGACACCGATCGGATGGTCACTCGGCAGGAGGACGGCCACCTCGTCGTCGTCAATCCCGTCATCACCGGTTCCGACCACCTCGGGTACGTCACCTACGCCAGCCGCGGCTCCGTCCCGTCCATCGGACGGGTGCTGGAGCGGGTCAGCTCGGTGATCGCGCTGATCCTGCTGGGCCACCGCGCGCGGGACGAGGCCGACAACCGCGTCCGCGGCGAGCTGCTGGCCGAACTGCTCTCCCCAGGCGAACACGACTCGGAGGCGATCGGTCGCAGGGCCACGCTGCTGGGCGTCGACGTGCACGCCGACCTGATCGCGCTGGTGATCACCCCGACCGAGTCCCGGATGACCCGGGCGCTGCAGACCGAGTGCCGGTCGCTGGCGCGGGCCGACGGCGGGCTGGTGACCACCTACGGCGACCGCGCGGTCATGCTCCTGCCCGGGTCCGACGCCGGTGAGACCGCCCGCGACGTGGCGGCCCGGCTCGCCCCGCACGCGGCGACCGTGGGTGCATCCGGCCCGACCGCGGAGTTGACCGGCGTGACCGACCACGTCGAGCGGGCCAGACGAGCCGCGCGCCTGCTCATCGCGCTGGGGCGTGCGGGCGACGGGGCGGCGACCGAGGAGCTGGGCCTGTACGGGCTGCTGTTCAGTGAGGTCGACCGCGAGTACGTCGCGCAGTTCATCGAACGCAACCTCGGGCCGATCCGCGACTACGACCGCGCCCGCGGCACCGCCCTGCTGGAGACGCTGAGCGCCTGGTTCGCCGCCGACGCCAGCCCCTCGGCCACCGCCGACCGGCTCTACGTGCACGTCAACACCGTGTATCAGCGGCTCGACCGGCTGGACTCGGTGCTGGGCAGCGGCTGGCGCCGCGGCGATCGCGCCATGGAGCTGCGCCTGGCTCTACGGATGTGGGAGCTCCGGGGCGCCTGAACGCACCCCGACACCGCTTCCCCTCCCCGCTTCGATGCAGCCCCGCAGTTGGCGGGGTGGTCACATGAGGCGGAAGCGGGGTGGGAGCCCGAGCGAGCCGCGCACTGCGTCATCGATGACCCACAGCAGTTCCTGCCACCACGGACGAGCAATCAAGATCTCCATCGCCCTCACCTCCTGACTGTTGCTGAGCCCTCTCGGGCCTGGTGGTTCGGCGTCACGTCCCAGTGCCCCTCTCCCCAGTGTCCCGCTCCCCTGCTCAAAGCGCACCCCCCGGCCGCGGCCGAGCTTGGCTGGGTGAGCCCATGTCGTCGTCGCCCTTCTCAGGTCACCAACAGTTCTGACACAGCGTCCAAATAGTGCCTCGACCTCGGGATACCATGCGGTACGGAACGTGAGACGCATGTCAGGTTCCCAGGTAGACGGCCTAAAGATACAAAATCGAGAAATTGTGACGTTGTTTACAGAACGGTCACTTCCGGTTGCTACTGGCCAGTAGCTAAACGATAATAAATGAGACTCGTCAACAAAGACTGTTGGCGCCCACCTCCACTCCCACCGGAAAGGCCCACCCATGAGCACCACGCCCCAGACCCCCCAGACCGCCGCGCCCAAGCAGAACCGCCGCAAGAAGGCCCGCGCCATCATGGCCTCCGGTCTGGTGCTGGGCATCGGCGCCGCGGTGACCCTGGCCGCCTGGTCCGACACCGCGTGGGGCGTGAGCGAATTCGGTACCGCGGACAGCGACTTCAACATCCAGGCCCACTTCAACACCACTCAGGGATGGGACGAGTTCCTCACCAAGGACAAGGCCGGCACCATGCAGTTCGGCGCCACCTCCAAGGCCCTGATTCCGGGCAAGCCCGTCTACCAGCTGGTGGGGCTCAAGGAGACCAAGGGCAAGCTCGGCGCGGGCGTCACCATCGCCCAGCAGAGTGTCGAATCGAACCGCCTGACCAGCCAGGTCGCCGTGTCGATCGCCGAGCTCGGTGGCGGCTCGACCCCGCCGTCCAACTGCTCCTCAGCTGCTACCAACTTCAAGACGCTCGGCACGCTCGCCGTTCCCACGACCAGCACCACGCGCGTGGAGAAGAACGACATCAAGTGGCTGTGCTTCCGCGCCGAGCTCGCCGGGGACGCCGGACTGGACGCCGCCGGCATCGCGCCCGCTCCCGTGTACTGGAACTTCGACGCGCAGAGCGACGACGCCTGATCGCACTAGGGCCCTTCAGCACGACCGACGAATGACACGCGAGAGGTGATGGCGATGCAGACCGCAGCAACGATGTCCGACAGCGGAACCCTGAGCCGACCCACGGGATCGCATCGCGCCCCCAGCAGGTCATTCGGTTCCTACCTCGCCGGCGGGCTGGCCAATCTGCTCGCTGCCGGCGGCGTCGTGGCGATCGGGCTC
>JBKBUP010000151.1:0-6811 GCA_046289795.1 Dietzia sp.
CCGGCCGGTCCGCAGTCCGATCACCGGCCCTGGACTGGCTCGACGCCGCCGCCGAGGACCGGGCGGCTCGGCACGTGCACCGCGTACTGCGGCCGCGGACCGCTGATGACGACGTGATCGACCTGGCCTCCAACGACTACCTGGGCCTGGGCGGACATCCCGAGGTGATCGACGGCGCGGTCGAGGCGACCCGACTCTGGGGCGCTGGTTCGACCGGATCGCGTCTTGTCACCGGCACCACCAGCGACCATGCCGCCCTGGAGCACGAGCTCGCCGACTTCACCGGCACGCCAGCGGCGCTGGTGTTCTCCTCCGGCTACACGGCCAACCTCGGGGCGGTGGTCGCGCTCTCCGGGAGGGGATCGCTCATCGTCTCCGATGGCGGCTCGCACGCCTCGCTCGTGGATGCGTGCAGGTTGTCGCGGGCGCGGGTTGTCGTCGTCGACCGGGGTGACGTGGACGCGGTGTCCCGGGTCCTGGCCGGGCGCACCGAGGAGCGGGCGTTGGTCGTGACCGACTCGGTGTACAGCGCTGACGGCCACCTCGCGCCGGTGACCGGACTTCACGAGGCGTGCGAGCGGCACGGCGCGGTGTTGCTGGTCGACGAGGCCCATGGGCTGGGCGTGCGCGGGGACGGCGGGCGCGGGCTGGTGCACGAGCTAGGTCTGACCGCGTACGAGAACGTGGTGGTCACGGCGACGCTGTCCAAGGCGCTCGGCTCGCAGGGCGGGGTGGTCCTGGCCTCCGAGCGGGTGCGCGAGCACCTCATCGACACCGCCCGCACCTTCGTCTTTGACACCGGCCTGGCCCCCGGCAGCGTCGGGGCGGCGCGGTCGGCGCTGGCTGTGCTGCGGCGCGAGCCCGAGCGGGCCTCCCGCGTGTTGGAGGTCGCCGAGCACCTGGCCGCGGTGACCGGCGCGGACCGCCCGCACTCCGCCGTGGTGTCGGTGATCCTCGGCGACCCGGCCCGCGCCTACTCGGCCGCGCAGCGCTGCGCCGAGCTGGGTTTGCGGGTGGGTTGCTTCCGGCCGCCGTCGGTCCCCGAGGGCACCGCGCGCCTACGGCTGACCGCGCGCGCGGACATCTCGGAGGCCGATCTCGACCGGGCGAGCGAGGTGTTGGCGCAGGTGCTCGACGAACACGGGCACCGACTCCCCGACCCCTCACGCTCTGCAGTCCCCGCTGGGGCCCGCGCATGACCGCCGCGCCCGCCCCGGTCGTCATCACCGGCACCGGCACCGACGTCGGCAAAACCGTGGTCACCGCCGCGCTAGCCGCGCTGGCTCGGTCGCAGTGCCTGGACGTGGGCATCTGCAAGCCGATCCAGACCGGGCTCGCCCCCGGTGAGCCCGGCGACGCCGACGAGGCCGCGCGACTGTCGGGGGCCAGACGCGTGCTCGAGGTACGGCGCCTTCCCGATCCGTTGGCCCCGGAGACCGCCGCGCGGGTGGCGGGGCTTCCGCAGTCGACGCTCGAGCAGCTTCTCGGGCCAATCCGCCGGTGGTTCGGCGCCGCAGAGGACACCACCTCCGAGGCCGGTCGGCTGGACCTGATCGAAGGCGCCGGCGGTCCGCTCGTGCGGCTGGGCACCGACCTCACCGTGCTCGACCTGGCGGCCGCGCTCGACGCTCCGGTCGTCGTGGTGGCGCGGGCCGGGTTGGGCACGCTGTCGGACACCGAGCTCACCGTCCGCGCGATCGAGCGCGCCGGGCTGCGGTGCGCCGGGCTCGTCATCGGGTCCTGGCCCCACGACCCGGACCTCGCCGAGCGGTGCAACCTGGAGGATCTGCCGCGTCTGACCGGGGTTCCGGTGCTCGGCCGGGTCCCCGCGGGCGCCGGACAACTGGATCCCGCGGAGTTCACGCGTCACGCCGCAGAGTGGTTCGCCCCGGGGGCGGTGGACGCCGTGGTGCGTCCTCCCGCAGCTCACCTGCCGTAGAAGTCCGCGATGCCCTGGGGCGTATGTCCCGTGAGTTCCTCGACCGATCGGCTGGTCACCGCCATCTCCCCGCGGGCGATCGCCAGGTAGGTCCCGACCCACCCGTCGAGCTCCCAGTCCGGCGTGCCGGGAAAGCCCTCACGTCGGGAGGCGTAGGCCTGGTCGATCGACTCATTCTGGAACCGGTAGGCCGTGCCCGTGGCCTCGGCCAGCCGGGTCGCGGTCTCCTCCAGTGTCAGCAGCTCGTCGCCGGTCAGGTCATAGGTCCGGCCGTCGTGTCCCTCGGTCGACAGGACCACCGCCGCCGCCTCGGCGAGGTCCTCCCGAGCGACCCACGCGATGCGGCCGTGGCTGGCGGGTCCGCGGATGACTCCCTCGGCATCGGCCCAGTCGGCCACATAGTCGAGGTAGAAGGTCGGGCGCAGGAAGACGGACTCGAACCCCGCGGCCTTGATCATCTCCTCGGTCGCGTGGTGCGTCCGCGCGTAGGTGAAGCTCGCCTCCGGGGAGGCTCCCAGGAACGACGTGTACACGACCCGGCGCACGCCGGCCGCCTCGAACGCCTCGACGGCGGACCGGTGCACCGCTTCGCGATTAGCGGCCTCGTGGCCGGACACGAAGAACACGGTCTCGATGCCGCGTAGGGCTGTGGCCAGGGCCTCGCCGTCCTCGTATGACGCCTCCGCGACGTCCGCTCCCGGCAACGACGGCGCCCGCTCCGCATTCCTGACGATCAGGCGCTGGGCGAGCCCACGCTCGGCCAGACGTCGTGCGACCGAGCCGCCCAGAGCTCCGGTGGCTCCCGTGACGGCGAGGGTCGGTTGAGCTGTCATGCCCCGTCCAACCCCGCCCGACCGCGCGCTATTCCGCCGTCACCCGATGTGCCAGTGGCGGCGGATGAGCTCCTCCCGGCTAGCTTCGTCCTTCGCAGAATCTCCGCCCGCCGTGGCCTCGTCGTCGGTGTCGCGTAAGCCCGCGAGCACGGCGTCGATGAGCATGCCGGGGAAGACGCCGTCGGCTTCGAACATCTCGCGCTCGGCCTCGAGTACGTCGGCTGCCTCGGTGCACGAGGAGGGCAGTTGCTCGAAGTCGTCGTGGTTGTCGGCGCTGAGCCGCTCGGCCAGTTCCAGGCTCCCGGGATCACTCAGCCCGCGCGTGGCTGCGACGGCCATGCCGGCCAGGAGCAGGTGCACGTCGGCGGAACCGTCGCCGAGCCTGAGCTCGATTGTCTGGGGGTGTGTGGCGGGTTCGGGGATGGGCTCGGTGCTGCCGGGATTGGCGTGAGCGACCATGTCGGTCAGCACGTCCCCACCCCAGGCCAGTGGGACCCGGACCAGACCGGTGCGGTCCTTCTCCCCCCAGCAGATGTCCTCGGGTGACTCGTCACCGTCGGTGAACCGCAGGTAGGACGTGGGGACCGTGTTGCCGAACGCGGCCAGCGCCCTGGCCGCCGAGAGGTAGCCGGCGATCAACCGTCGCCCGGTGTCGTTGATCCCTGCCTTGTTGACGATGGTGTTGGCGCCGCCTCGCACCAGCCGGCTGTGGATGTGCAGGCCGTTTCCTGCGCCCTCGCCGCTCACCAGAGGGGCGAAGGTCGCTTCGAGACCGTGGGCGTAGGCGACCTCGCGCACCACCCACTTGGCCAGGACGAGGTTGTCGGCTGCCTGCTCCAGGGGCACGGGTTGGAGCTCGATTTCGTGCTGGACCAGCTGCCGGTCTTCCTCGAGGATGTTGCCGACCTCGCCGTGGGCGTACTTCAGTGGCACCCCCATGGCGCAGAGGTGACCCAACACCTGCTCCCGGACGCGTTCGTGCTTGGAGAAGGGCCCCGACTCCTGGTAGCCGCGCTCCTCCTCGACGGGGAAGATCGCCTCGGGCCGGTCGACGAGGTAGTACTCCAGCTCGCCGAAGGCCTCGAGCGTCATGCCGGTCTCCTGCGTCAGAACCTCGGCGGCGCGGCGCACGACCTGCTCGCGCGCGTACGGCAGCGGGGTCCCGTCCTCGCTGTAGAAGGAGCACAGCACGTCGAGCGAGGTCCGCTCGCCGAAGGGGTTGAGGAAGGCGGTGCGGTGACGCGGAACGATGTAGACGTCACTGGCGTCGGTGTCGGTTCCGGGAAAGACGCTCGAGCCGTCCACGCGCTCGCCTCGCGTCAGCACCTCGTTGAGGTGGTCGCGCGAGTTGATGGGGAAGGCCAGGGTCTTCAGACGGCCGTCGCCGCCGACGTAGCGCAGGTTCACCTGCTCTAGTCCCAGCTCTTCGACCGCCCGCACGAGGGCTGCGGCGGTGAACTCGGCCGAGGGCGTGCCGAGCAGGCGGACGAGGGGGTGGGGTTCGAATGCGTCGATGGCCATACCCCGTTCTATCAGCGCCACGGCGCGGGCCCCACCGGACTCAGAACCAGTTCAGTCTGCAAACCAGCCCAGTCTCAGAACCACAGCTTTGCCAAGAGCTCGATCGACCGGTCCCAGCATCGGGCCGGTCGCATCGTTGACGAACATCCCGAGATTCACAATGTCCCTGTAGGCCCCGTTGACTGACATTGTCGGCGCCACCATTGCACTCAACTGGCGTCAGACGAACGTAACCCGCCTCGTCCCGCGCGCGTGCGCCTCCGCCGAGAGCTCCTCGCGACTAGAACCAGAGCTCGGCCAGTAGCTCGATCGACCGGTTCCGCACCGCCGGATCGAATGCGTAGGTGACGGTGATCAGCTCGTCCGCGCCCGTGCGCTCGACGAACTCGTCCAGCTGCGCCTTGACCGTCGCCGGCGAGCCCACCGCGCTGATCTCGAGCATCCCGGGTGAGCTGCCCGCGAACTGCACCGGGTCCACGGGCGGCTGGATCTTGCGGCTGCGCCCGGCCCGCAGGTCGAGGAACATCTGCTGGAGGGTGGTGAACTGATGGCGGGCTTCGGCGTCAGTATCGGCGACGATCACGTTGATCCCGGCCATCACCTGGGGCTTATCGAGTCGCGCGGTGGGCGCCTCGGTGCTGAAGGACTCCCGGTAGACGCGGATGGCGTCGTCGATCTGGTCGGGCGCGAAGTGCGAGGCCAGTGAGAACGGCAGCCCCAACTGCCCGGCGATCGAGGCTCCGTTGACGGTGGACCCGAGCACCCAGATCGGCACCTCCATGCCCTGCGAGGCCGACGAAAGGATCGGGGTGCTGTGCGCGGTGCCGGTCTCGCCGAACCACGCCTGCAGGTCATAGATGTGCTGGGCGAAGGCCTGCGGCTCGGCCGACGACCGGCTCAGCGCCTGCGCGGTCATGCCGTCGGTACCGGGGGCGCGGCCCAGACCCAGGTCGATGCGGTCGCCGTGGATGTTCGCCAGCGTGCCGTACTGCTCGGCCACCATCAGCGGGGCGTGATTGGGCAACATCACGCCGCCCGAGCCCACGCGGATCTTCTCAGTGACCGAGGCCGCCTGCGAGATGAGCAGCGCCGTGGCGCTGGACGCGAGATTCGGGGTGTTGTGGTGCTCGGCAAACCAGAGCCGGTGGTATCCCAGCCGGTCGGCCAGGCGGGCGGACTCCATCGACGCGGCGATGCCCTCACGCGCGGTCGCTCCTTCGGAGATGGAGACCAGATCGAGAATGCTCAACGGGACGGACAACAGACACCTTTTCTACGTTCACTGCTACCAGTAGTTCACAGTCACAGGTTCGGGCCGTCGCGACCCGAGCCCCGAGGCTACCGACGCCAGCATTTCAGTGACGGATCACCGACCCCCGGCGCGTGCGAGCACCACCCCCGCCGTGGTGACGTTGGTCGGACCATGTTTGCGCCTGGTTGACGACGACGACGAGCCGCACCTCCCCTCCAGCGATCGCAGCCTCGAGATGGGCATTTCGAGCTCCTCCTTATATGCCGTGGGTCACACTGGGCCGAGTGCGGGTATCGCCCGCGCGGCAGGTCCGCACGAAGGGTCTCGACCAGATGACTGACCACGCGTCGCAGGCGACGTCCGCCGAGTCCAGTTCAACATCGACGCGTTCAGATAAACCACTCAACCAACGAATCACCTCGGGCGAGGCCGACCTCGATGAGTTCCGGGAGCGCCTGACCCTCTGGTTGGCCGGCCGGGACGAGGTCGACTCCGACGCCGGGGTCGAGGTCTCTGCGGTGAGCCGGCCGGAGAGCTCGGGGATGTCCAACATCTCGGTGCTCTTCGACGCCGCCTGGACCCCGGCCGGTTCGACCGAGCGCCAGTCCGCGGAGTTGGTGGCGCGGATGTGCCCGCAGGACGACGCGTTTCCGGTGTTCCCCGTCTACGACCTGCAGAAGCAGTTCGACGTGATGAGAGTGGTCCGCGAGAACACCGAACTGCCGGTCCCTCGCGTGCGCTGGCTCGAGCAGGACCCCGCCGTCCTCGGCACACCCTTCCTGGTGATGGACCGGGCCAGCGGCCGCGCCCCGGTCGACAATCCCCCGTACGTCTTCGACGGTTGGCTGCTGGAAATGGACGTCGAGCAGCGGCAAGAGCTGCAGCGCGAGTCCGTGGCTGTGCTCGCCGCGATCCACGGGATCCCGAACCCCGCCGAGCTGGTCTCGTCGCTCGCTCCCGCCCCCGGCATGAGCGCGTTGCGCGCCCACGTGGACGAGCAGCGCGCCTACTACGAGTGGACGACCCGCGAGGACGGACTGACAATCCCCGTCATCGACCGCGCCTTCGACTGGATCGAGGCCCACTGGCCCGCCGAGACCGGCCCGGACGTGCTGAGCTGGGGCGACGCCCGGATCGGCAACATCCTCTACGAGGGGACGCGCCCCTCGGCCGTGCTGGACTGGGAGATGGCGGGCATCGCTCCGGCCGAGGTGGATCTGGGGTGGTTCCTGTACTTCCACGACCTGTTCCAGGAGCTCGCGGTCG
>JBKBUP010000152.1:0-6772 GCA_046289795.1 Dietzia sp.
TGGCCCCTCCGCCGTCGGCAAATCAACCGTCGTGGCGCGCTTGCGTGACCGCGTTCCGGATCTCTACTTCAGCGTCTCCATGACCACCCGGGACCCACGTCCCGGGGAGGTCGACGGGCGTGACTACTACTTCGTCAGCACCGAGGACTTCCGCGAGGCCGTCGACCAGGGTCGGATGCTCGAGTGGGCCGAGATCCACCGGGGTCTGCAACTCTCGGGGACCCCGGCCGACCCGGTCCGTCGCGCTCTGGCGGAGGGCCGACCGGTTCTCATCGAGGTCGACCTCGCCGGAGTACGACAGATTCGCGAGTCCATACCCGAGGGACGGACCGTGTTCCTGTCCCCGCCGTCGTGGGAGGAACTCGAGGTCCGCCTCCGCGGCAGGGGCACCGAACCGCACGAGGTCGTCGCCCGCAGGCTCGAGACCGCGAAGGTCGAGATGGACGCCCGCGAGGAGTTCGACGAGGTCGTCGTCAACGACGAACTCGAGGTCGCAGTCGATGAGTTGGTATCATTGCTGGTCGGTCAAGACTGACGCCGAAAGCCCGACGCAAGAGCACCACCCAGGCTGTACCCAGAGGAGAACCCATAGTGGCCACCATCGAAGCCGCAGCGGCAACCCCGTTGTACGACACCCCGATCGGCATCACCAACCCGCCGATCGACGAGCTCCTCGAGCGGGCGTCCTCCAAGTACGCCCTCGTGATCTTCGCCGCCAAGCGCGCCCGGCAGATCAACTCGTACTACAACCAGATCGAGGAGGGCATCCTCGAGTACGTCGGCCCACTGGTCGACCCGGGGCTGCACGAGAAGCCGCTGACCATCGCGCTGCGCGAGCTCCATTCCGATCTGCTCGATTGCGCCGAGGGAGAGTGACCCCCTCCGGGGGCGATATGCGCGGTAAGCGCGTCGTCGTCGGTGTCGGTGGCGGAATCGCCGCCTACAAGGCCTGTGGCCTGATCAGGCTCCTCACCGAGTCGGGTTGCCACGTCGACGTCGTCCCCACCGAGGCGGCCCTGAGGTTCGTCGGGTCCGCCACCTTCGAGGCGCTGTCCGGGAACCCGGTCTCCACCGGCGTGTTCTCGGACGTGCCATCGGTCCGCCACGTCGCCCTCGGGCAGCGGGCGGACCTCGTCGTGGTCGCCCCCGCGACCGCCGACCTGCTCGCGCGGCTGGCCTCCGGGCGGGCCGACGACCTGCTCACCTCCACCCTGTTGACCGCGCGTTGCCCCGTCCTCCTGGCGCCGGCGATGCACACCGAGATGTGGGAACACCCGGCCACGAGGCGCAACGTCGACACCCTCCGGGGCGACGGCGTCCACGTGATGCCCCCGGCGTCGGGCCGGCTCACCGGTGCCGACACCGGTGCGGGTCGACTGCCCGAACCCGCCGATATCGCCCGCCTCGCGGTGCTCCTGCTCGACGGCGGGGGGCTCCCGTGGGACCTCGCTGGAAAGCGGGTCGTGGTGACCTCCGGCGGCACCCGAGAGGAGATCGATCCGGTCCGTTTCCTGGGCAACCGCAGTTCCGGCAAGCAGGGACACGCCATCGCCGCGGTCGCCGCGGCCAGGGGAGCGGAGGTCACCCTCGTCACCTCCTCCGATCTGCCCGTGCCGGCGGCCGTGGAGGCGATCCACATCGATTCCGCACTGGAACTGCGCGCGGCCACCTTCGGCGCGGCGGCCCATGCGGACGTAGTGATCAAGGCGGCGGCGGTGGCCGATTTCCGCCCCACCGATGTCTCGTCCTCCAAACTCAAGAAGGGCAGCGGGTCCGAGCCGGCGGAGATCCGTCTGGAACGCAATCCGGACATCCTCGCCGAGCTCGTCGCGGCCCGCGGGTCCGGGGACATCCCCGCCGACTGCGTCCTGGTGGGGTTCGCCGCCGAGACCGGCGACTCCACGGGATCCGTTCTCGAGCACGGCCGGGCGAAGCTCGCGCGAAAAGGGTGCGACCTCCTCGTCGTCAACGAGGTCGGACGCGGCACCACCTTCGGCGAGGACGTCAACGGGGGGTGGATCCTCGACGCCGGGGGCGGCGAGGTGCCGGTGGACAGGGTGAGCAAGGATCTCCTGGCCGGCCGGATCCTCGACTCCGTCGTGTCGATGGCCGCCGCGCCATCCGCGCGGACCGACACGGACCGCACCGACTAGTCTGTTCCCACGCGATCGACCGATCACACGCGCTCCCACCAGGAAGAGAGAACCACTGTGACGCAGGCACGTCGGCTGTTCACCAGCGAGTCCGTGACCGAGGGGCATCCGGACAAGATCTGTGACGCGATCTCGGACTCCATCCTGGACGCGATGCTGACGCAGGACCCGGAAGCCCGTGTCGCCGTGGAGACCATGGTCACCACCGGGATGGTGCACGTGGCCGGCGAGGTCAAGACGAGTGGCTACGTGGAGATCCCGCAGCTGATCCGCGAGAAGATCGTGGAGATCGGCTACGACTCCTCCGAGAAGGGTTTCGACGGCGTCTCCTGTGGGGTGTCGATCTCGATCGGCCAGCAGTCCCCGGAGATCGCCCAGGGTGTCGACACCTCGCACGAGGCACGCACCTCCACCGACCCGGTCGAGGACGCGATCGCCCGTCAGGGCGCCGGCGACCAGGGCCTCATGTTCGGCTACGCGTGCTCGGACACCCCGGAGCTCATGCCGCTGCCCATCGCCCTGGCGCACCGCCTGTCCCGCCGGCTGACCGAGGTCCGCAAGGACGGCACGTTGGCCTACCTGCGTCCGGACGGCAAGACCCAGGTCACCATCGAGTACGACGGCGATCGTGCGGTCCGCCTGGACACGATCGTCATCTCGACGCAGCACGCGCCCGAGATCGATCTGGAGACCACGCTGCGCGACGACCTCACCGAGCACGTCATCGGTCCGGTCCTCGCCGAGGCCGCGACCGGGATCGAGACCGCCGACTTCCGCCTCCTGGTCAACCCCACCGGCCGGTTCGTGCTGGGCGGCCCGATGGGCGATGCCGGCCTGACCGGTCGCAAGATCATCGTGGACACCTACGGCGGGATGGCCCGCCACGGCGGCGGTGCGTTCTCCGGCAAGGACCCGTCCAAGGTCGACCGCTCCGCGGCGTACGCCATGCGGTGGGTGGCCAAGAACATCGTCGCCGCCGGCCTGGCCGAGCGGGTCGAGGTCCAGGTCGCCTACGCGATCGGAAAGGCCGCCCCGGTCGGGCTGTTCGTCGAGGCGTTCGGGACCGAGAAGGTCGACATCGCGGTCCTGCAGGAGGCCGTCAGCACGGTGTTCGACCTCCGGCCCGGCGCGATCATCCGCGACCTGGACCTCAAGCGCCCGATCTACGCAGAGACGGCCGCATACGGTCACTTCGGCCGGACGGACCTGGATCTGCCGTGGGAGAAGACCGACCGCGTCGACGAACTCAAGCAGGCCGTCGGACACTGACGACCGTCCCCGGATGTCGTAGCGGGGTGCGAGGATCTGATGCCGTGACCACGACGCGCCCAGCGGCCCGGGTCGCGGCGGCAGATGCCCCCGTGGCCCGGGTCCTGCCGCTGCTCGGGGTCCCGCACCTGGACCGGGAATTCGACTACCAGGTCCCGGAGTCCCTGGCTGATCAGGCGATCCCGGGCACCCGGGTCCGCGTGCGGTTCGCCGGGCGGTTGGTCGACGGGTTCCTCATCGAGCGCTCGGACGAGACGGATCACCGCGGGGAACTCGCATGGCTGGAGCGTGTCATCTCGCCGGAACCCGTTCTCACACCGGAGTTGCTGCGGCTGGTCGAACTCGTGGCCCGACGGTGGGTGGGCATGCGCTCGGACGTGTTGCGCCTGGCGATCCCCCCGCGGCACGCGGCGGCCGAGAAGTCGGTACCCGACGGGGAACCGCCGGTGGGCGTGACCGAGGGTCCGGTCGAGATCCCGGTCGGCTGGTCCGACCACCCGATGGTGACCCGGTTCCTCGACGCGGCCACCGGGGGCGTCCCGGCGCGGGCCGTCTGGACCGTCCCTCCCGGCCGGGACTGGGCGCGGGCACTCGCCGCCCTTGCGGACTCGGTCAGGCGTAGGGGACTGCAGGTACTGCTGATCGTCCCGGACCAGCGGGACGTCGACCGGCTGACCGCGGAGTGCCGGGAGATCGTCGGCGGGGGTGCCGCGGGACGGGACGTGGTGGTCGACCTGTCCGCAGGGATCGGCCCCTCCGCGAGGTACCGGCGTTGGCTGCGGGCCGTCCGCGGTCACGCACGGATCGTGGTGGGGACCCGCAGCGCCGTGTTCGCCCCGCTTCCGGAGCCCGGCTTGATCGTGCTCCACGACGACGGCGACGACTCCTTCGTCGAACCCCGCGCCCCCTATCCGCACACCAGGGAGATCGCAGCGCAGCGCTCCGTGCTGGACGGCACCCCGCTGCTACTGACCTCGGTGGATCGGACCCCGGAGGTGGCCGAGTACGTGCGGTCCGGCTGGGCACACGAGATCCGGCCCGAACCCGGGCTCGTCCGTGCGCTGGCACCGCGCGTCGTCGCGTTCACCGATGCGGATCCGGCCCAGGCCCGCGATGTGGCCGGTGGACGGACCCGCCTGCCCGCCGTGGCGGTCACGATGGCCCGTGAGGCGATCGACGTGGACGCCCCGGTGCTCGTCCAGGTCCCGAGGAAGGGTTACATCCCGACACTCCTGTGTGGATCGTGTCGGACCCCGGCACGGTGTCGACGGTGCAACGGCCCGCTCCGCGCGGGGCGGATGGACGCGGTGTACGGGCCCGTCGATCTGGCCTGTGGCTGGTGCGGGGCCCCCGAGCCGGCATTCCGGTGCGTGGCCTGCGGGTCCCGTGCTCTCCGCGCGGGCGTCGTGGGCGCCGGCCGGACGGCCGAGGAGCTCGGCCGGATGTTCCCCGGGGTGAGGGTGCGGACGAGCGGGGGAGGCGAGATCCTCGACTCGGTCCCCGCCACCCCGGCCATCATCGTGTCCACTCCCGGGGCGGAGCCGGTGGCCGAGGGCGGGTACGGCGCGGCGCTGCTCCTCGATTCGTGGGCTCTGCTGGGGCGCCCGGACCTGCGGGCGGTTCAGAACGCCCTGCGGCACTGGATAGGCGCCGCCTCACTGGTCCGGCCTGCCGCGGACGGCGGCCGGGTGTTCCTGTCCGCCGACTCCGGGTCCCCGGTCTCACAGGCGCTCGTGCGTTGGGACCCACAGGGATGGGCCGAGCGCGAGCTCGCGGACCGAGCCGAGGTGGGATTCCCACCCGCCGTCCACATGATGGCGGTGGACGGCCCGGCCTCGGCCCTGGCCGACATCCTCCACGAACTCAGGCTTCCCGACGAGGTCGAGGTGCTCGGCCCGGTGGACCTTCCCCCGGGCGAGGAGCTGCCCGGCCACGACGGCATCGAAGACCCCGAGCGGGTGTTGCTCCGCGTTCCACCGCCGCTACTCGGAGCGGTGTCCACGGAACTCCGGGCGATCGTGGTGGCCCGGTCGGGTCGGCGTAACGCGGACCCGGTCCGGGTCCGACTCGACCCGGTCCACATCGGCTGACCGGCCCGTGCGGTGTGCTGGCCGGGGAACACATAGAATGGGCGTTTCCCGTATCCCCGTCCCGGAGGAGTTCAGTTCCGCATGGCCGTAAACCCCATCCGGCTCTTCGGCGATCCTGTCCTGAGGACCCCCGCCGACCCCGTCACCTCGTTCGACGAGAGGTTGGCGCGCACCGTGGCCGATCTCATGGACACGGTGCGCCACGAGGACGGAGCCGGGTTGGCCGCCCCACAGATCGGTGTGTCCACCCGTGCGTTCGTCTACACCTGTGGAGGTCGCGAGGGGCACCTGATCAATCCGGAGTGGGAGCCGGTCGGCGATGAGAGAACTCACGTCAACGAGGGGTGCCTCTCGATCCCCGGGGTCTCCGAGCCCACCGAGCGCTACGCGCGTGTCGTGGCCCGTGGTGTCGACATGCACGGAGATCCTGTGAGCTTCGAGGCCGAGGGGATCCTCGCGCGTGCCGTGCAGCACGAGACCGACCACCTCGACGGGGTCCTGTTCCTCCAGCGCCTCGCCCCGGACCGGCGGCGATCCGCGATGGCCGAGATCCGGGCGTCCGGCTGGTTCGGTAGCGACGCCATCAGCGCCGGGATCGTCTACGACCGGCTCGCCGACGCGATGGCGGTGAGGTGACCGGTGCGACTCGTCTTCGCCGGCACCCCCGAGGCGGCTGTTCCCTCGCTCGAGGCACTCCTGACCAGTAGCCGGCACGACGTGGTGGCGGTCGTCTCCCGTCCCGATGCCCGTACCGGTCGCGGTCGGAGCCTGTCCCGGAGTCCCGTGGCCGCGGCCGCCGATGCCGCGGGGATCGAGGTGCTCACCCCGCCGAACGCACGCGACCCGGAGTTCGCCGAGCGACTCCGCGAACTCGCACCCGACGCGGTCCCCGTGGTGGCCTACGGGCACCTGGTGCCGCGTCCCGTCCTGGACATCCCCGCACACGGGTGGGTGAACCTGCACTTCTCACTGTTGCCGGCGTGGCGGGGTGCCGCTCCGGTCAACGCTGCCATCGAGGCGGGCGACGAGGTGACCGGCGCCACCACCTTCCGCCTCGACGAGGGAATGGACACCGGCCCGGTCCTGGGCACGATGACCGAGACCATCCGACCGCGCGACACCGCCGGCGACCTGCTCGGTCGGCTGTCCCAGTCCGGAGCGGGACTGCTCGTCGCCACCCTCGATGCCCTGGAGACCGGAGAACTCCGCGCGGCCCCGCAGCCGACGGACGGGATCTCCCACGCGGGCAAGATCACCGTC
>JBKBUP010000153.1:0-6767 GCA_046289795.1 Dietzia sp.
CACGTACACCCTCTCGCGGACCCGGTCCATGCCGTCGTGGTGGTTGCACACCAGCACCACCGCGCGGCGCTCCAGGCCCTTGAAGCCCAAGACGTGGCCGTAGAAGATGTCCTCTCCGCTCCAGAAGGTCTCCCAGTAGGCGTCGTTGCCGCCGTCTTGAAGCTCGACCTGCATCGGGTGTCGCGACCCCGTTGTCAGTAGCGCGACGTCACCCGGTTCCCAGCCCTCGTCCAGAAGTCGAATGGCCTCGTCGTCGCCGATCGCCACGGGGTCCGCCCCCTCCGGCACCTCGACGTAACGGACCGCGGGCCCCGAGCCGCCGCGCAGCTCCATCCGCTGTCCGACCAGGGGCAGGAAGGCACTGGCGATCTGGCGCGTATTGCGCAGGTTGTGATCGAGCACCAGCGGCACCAGGTCGACGGGCGGCCGACCGGTCCGCTGGAACACGCTCTGCCCGGCGTCGCCGACGATCATCAGTCGGCCGTGTTCGCGGTCGCGCAGCGCCCCGATCACCGGGCGCCACCAGCTGTCGGCGAAGTCCTGGGCCTCGTCCACGATCACGGCATCGAATCTCTTGCCGTCGGGCAATTCGTCGGCGAGTTCCGCCATGAGGCGAGGTAGCTCCTCCTCCCACCAGCGCACCGTCTCCTCGGACCGGACCCGTTCATCCGGACCGACGGGTGCACCCCACTCGACGCCCAGCGCGTGGAACTCCCCCACATACGCAGGCTGCTCTCGTCTCCTCCATCCGCTCGTCACGCGCTTGAGGTAGCCCGCGAGGCCGTGCGAGTAGCAGATCAACGCCACGCGCTGTCCGGCCCTCGACAGACGCCGCGCCTGCTCGAGTGCGAGGTAGGTCTTGCCACTGCCCGCGCCACCCCGGATCTCCACCCTCGGCAGGGCATCGACGGCCCTGAGCAGAACCGATTGCTCACGGGTGAGCGCGTCGGCGATGTCTGCGTTCTCCGCGGCGCGGGCCACCACGTCGCGCTGCGGGAGCCCCCGGCCACCGAGGACATCTGCCAGTCGGTTGACGGTGTCGACGGACAGGAACGGACGATCCTGCGGGCCGGAATTCTGCGCCAACAGGTACGCGCGGTGGGCGAGTTGATCGAGCTGGTCCCTGTCGACGATGCGGTCGCGTCGGATCGTCGGCATCGCGAAGTCGTCGGGGATCGAGGCGTGCGGGAAGACCAGCATGTGGGTCCACCGCTGGTACTGCGCGGGCCATCGCGGGTCCTTGCCGACGTAACCCCGCACGGCGTAGAGAGCGTCGCGGCACTGGTTGACCGGGTCGATCAGGTGTTGCTTGGGGCCGCTTCCCTGAAGCCAGCGGCCGTCCTCGATCGTGATCTGACCGGCCTTGACCTCCATCGCGACTATCCCGGCGCCGGGCATCGCCACGAGGACGTCGACCTCGTGTTCCTTCTCGTCGGTGGAGACGCGTTGGCCGACGATGATCAGGCTCTCGTCATCGAGTTGATCACACAACAATTCGACGATCCGGGCCTCGGAGGGGTGGCCGTAGACGGGGTTGTCGGGGATGACGCGGGGCATGGCCTCAGCCCACCAGACATGGCGGGTTCGCACGGGCGTTCCGGTCACACGCTCCCACTCGGGCGGCAGACCTCAGTGGATGTCCGAGACGTCTTCTACTGTCTCCCTATGACCGGCGAGTTCAGCAGTGACCACTCCACTGCCGCTGCGTGGAAGGCCTTTCGCGCAGACCTACACGCCACTCTGTTAGAACTCGGTACGGATCAGATCACCAGCTTCTCAGTCCTGGAAACCGGCGAGGGCCACCTGAGCCCCTACCTGCAGTTCTTCAAGGGAGACGGGGGAATCGTCCTGTCCGAGGTCTCGAGCAACCAGGTCCTCACCGACCGGTTTCGACTGACACCGGGGCAGATCGGTGAACTCCTGCGGATCGGGTGGGCTCCACCGTCACCACCGAAGGACCAGCCTCAGATCCCCAATTTCCACCTGGTGGATCACGATCTCGAGGTCGTCGTGGCCCGTGCGCAGGAGACTCTGCAGTCGGTCTTCGGTATCCCTCATCCACAGTTCCTGGCCCCGGCACCCCAGGAGGACCAGCTGAACGGCCTCACCCGCGGTGCCGAGGATCCGCACTTCGGTGAGGAACCGTTGGACCCCGACGAGGCCTACCACCCCACCTCCGCTGACGATCTGGCCTGGGCTGTGTCCCAGTCCCTCCGGAACCACTTCGGTACCTATCGTGCGCCCAACCCGTCGGGGGCGTTCGCGGTCAAAGTCGGCAGCGCGGGGATGCTGGTCACCCCTGGCGATGAGGGCGAGGTGTCCGTGGCGGCGTTCGTGGTGCAGCACATGCGGAACCCGGAGCGCGCGGAGCACGAGCTCGCCAGATTCAACGACCACCTGTACGTCCGTTTCCGCGTGGCGGGCGACGCGATCCTCGCCACGTGTGACATCCCCGCACTGCCGTTCGTCCCCCGACACCTGTACACGATCCTCACCACGATGGGTCAGCTGATCGACGCGGTGGACGAGGATCTGGCCGAGGCCACGGGCGGTTCCACCCTCTTCGGCGATCGGATGGGGGACGACCTGCGGAGCCGCCCACCGGGGCCCGCGACGACAGATCGCCAGAGCCGGGACGAGGGCCGGGGTGATGATCTTCCAGAGGAGCTCCTCACCCTCATCCGCCTGGAGGACGAGCAGACCGTCGAGCTGACTCCGGCCATCGTCGCTGCTCTCATGCACAACGACCGGCCGTTCCTGCTGCGCTGTCTCCGTCTTGCCCGGGAGCAGAGTTCCTCGTGGGCGGATGGTGTGGACGAGGCCGAGGCTGCGGGAGACCTCGCCGAGGCCGAAGCGCGGAGGCACGAGTCGTGGGGATGGGAGAAGACCGAGTCGCGACTTCGCGGCGCGTTGACCGCGTACTGGGGAGACCAATGCGACGACGACGAGGGTTCCACCGTCGAGGCAATGGAGCACCTCTCGGCGTGGGCCCATGGGCTGGAGACCGAGATGGAGGCCCTCGTGCCGGGCGAGAGCCTCGTCGTGACCGGCGGTTCCACCGAGGGTCGACCGGGTGCCGTCCTCACCGTCAGTCGATACCTGGAAACCGGCATCCTCGCGCGGATCACCGCTGCGGGGGACTCCGAGCTCGTGATGTCGCCCGAGACGCTCGAGAACATGGCCGGCCACGGTTGGCTCCCCGTACCCGCGATCGGTTCGACCGGGCCCGACCGATTTGTCCTGTCGGCGAGCACGACCACTCCCGACCTCGCGTTCGCCTGCCTGAGCGGGCTCGTCGATGCCGGCTCGGTGCGCTCCCTCGATGAGCTCTCGATCGGGGACACCGCCGCGGAGAACGACTGGCGGCAGTTGCCGCCGCATGTTCAGGTAGACGTCAACTCGTTGGAGGAGTTGCGCTCGTCCGTGACCGTCGCACTCGAGGACCTGGGGGCGCACCCCGCTCTGCTGCCCGGGATAAGGCTCGAGAGCCCTGCCGCCAACTTCTCGGTCACAGTCGAGGTCGGTCAGCGGGCACCGCGCCTGCATATCGTTGGCCCGGTCGTCACGAGCCCCGATCCCGAGCTGATCGAAGGCGAGCGCGCGACGCTACCCACGTCCGGGTTCGACTGGCAGTACACCGACCATCGTCTCGAGCTCACCGGCAATCTCGATGGTTCACCCTTCCGGCCGGGACACCTGGAAGTCGTGCTCGCCGCAGCCGAAGACGTCATCCTGCTCCATTCACGTGCGCTCGCGGAGGAACTCGGTGGCAGCTCCGCCATCGAGGACTACCTCACCGAGTCCACGGCCTGACCCCGCGTCGTCTCGCACTCGACAGCTCGCCGTCAGTGATTACCACCACCCCTTACCGACACAATGTCAGGATCTTGTCGACACGTTGTTAGTATCATTTTCGACCCGTTCGACAACGCCGAAAGGCCTCCATGTTCCTCGCTTGGCGCGAACTCCTACACGCGCGATCCCGCTTCGCCCTGATGGGCTCGGTCGTAGCCCTCATCAGCGTCCTGATGGTCCTCCTCGCCGGCCTGTCCTCGGGCCTGGTCAACGACGGTGTCTCCGGGCTGCAACGCATGCCGGTCCAGGCCGTCGCCTTTGCGCCCGAGACCCGCACCGACTCTGCGTTCACCCGCTCCGTGGTGGGGCCCGACCAGGTCGAGGCCTGGGCCGGACGCCCGGATGTCGAGGTCGCCTCCCCGATGGGGCTGTCGATCATCAACGCAAAAACCTCTGCAGGCACCCCGGTCGACCTCACCCTCATCGGCAGCGACCAGGATGGACCGCTCGTGCCCGCCGCTGCGGAGGGCCGCACCCCGAACGCGGACGGCGAGATCCTCGTGAGCTCCACGGCCGCCGAGGACATCTCGATCGGTGACACGGTGACGGTCGACCGGTTGGGGATCCCCCTGACCGTGGTGGGGATCGCCGCCGACCAGCACACGTTCGGCCACGTCGACATGGCCTTCACCACCCTGACCACCTGGCAGGACGTCAATTCGGGAACCCGTTTCGGCGAAGAACCGCGCGCCGGTGCCCGCGAGGAGTACAGCGTGGTCGCACTGACCGGCGTCGACGGCAAGACCCCCGATCTCGCTGCCGGCGACGCCACGGCCGACACGTCCGCGCGCACCATGGAGGAGGCCTACAACTCCTCCCCCGGTTATGAGGCCGAGACGATGACGATGTCGATGATCACCTGGTTCCTCTACGCCATCTCCGCACTGGTCGTGGGCGCGTTCTTCGCGATCCTCACCGTCCAGCGATCCCGCGAGATCGCGGTCCTGCGAGCCATGGGCGCCTCCACCGCCAGGCTGCTGATCGACGCGGTCGGCCAGGCACTGATCCTGCTGGTGGCCGCCATCGGGATCGGCGTGGCGATCGGAGTGGGAGCAGGTTCGCTCCTGATGGGCACCGGCATGCCGTTCGCACTCGAGGCCGGACCGATCGCACTCGGCGCCGTCCTCCTCCTGGTGCTGGGACTCGTCGGCGCCACCCTCGCCACCGTCCGCATCAGCTCCGTCGACCCGCACAGCGCATTGGGAGAAAACCGATGACCACCTCCACCCCCACAGAAGACACCACCACCCCGGGCCTGCGCCTGAGCGGAGTGGAGTTGGCATTCCAGGACGGCGACCAGACCCTCTACGCGTTGGCCGGCATCGACGTCGAGGTCGCCCGAGGGGAGGTCCTCGCCGTTGTCGGCCCCTCCGGCGCCGGCAAGTCGAGCCTCCTGGCCGTGGCCGGCGGACTGCTGTCCCCGACCTCCGGCACCGTCCAGGTGGGCGGCCGGGACCTCGCCGGCCTCAGCCGCCGTGAGCTGACCAAGTTCCGGCGCGACCACGTCGGCTTCGTGTTCCAGTCCGGCAACCTGGTGCCCGCCCTCACCGCCCGCGACCAACTCCGGCTCGTGGGAACGCTCGGCGGGGACCGGTCCCGGCTGCGCGACCCCGACCAGCTGCTCGAGGCCGTCGGTCTGACCCACCGCGCCCGCCGCCGCCCGGCCACCCTGTCCGGTGGCGAGCGTCAGCGGGTGGGCATCGCCCGCGCGCTGATGTCCTCCCCCGACCTACTACTGGTCGACGAGCCCACCGCCGCCCTGGACCGGAAGAACAGCCACGACGTGGTGCGCCTGCTCGCGGAGGAGACCCACCAGAACGGTGTGGCCACCGTGCTGGTGACCCACGACCACGAGATCCTCGAGCACTGCGACAGGGTGCTGGAGATGACCGACGGGCGCCTGCACGCCCACGTATGATCGGCGGTTCCGACAGCCGCTGAACAGGAGACTCCGCATCCCCCGTATCGATGCCCCTACCGTGGGCGAACACCGCGACGCGCGGCGCCGGGCCCTGCTCGACGCCGCGCGGGCGATGCTGTCCGAGGACCCTGGAACCGCGCCTGATATCAACGAACTGACCGCCCGCGCGGACATGACGCGATCGAACTTCTACACCTACTTCCGGTCACGTGCAGAGTTGATAGTGGCCGTGGCAGAGGACCTCATGCCGAGGTGGATCGACACGGTCACCAGGTCTGTACAGGACGCGGGGGGTGGCCACCGGGGTGTCGTTGCCTATGTGCACACCACGCTGGACCTGGTTGCCGCGGGAGAGCACGCGATCCTCACCGCACTGGCGGCCCACCTCCCCGACGGACCCGCCCGGGAACGACTGGGGCACATGCACACCGCCATGACGGCCCCGCTGCGGCAGTCGCTTTCCGAGGCGTCGCTGTCCGACCCCGACCTGACCGCCGAGCTGGTCATGGCGGTGACGTTCAAGGCCTCGGAACTCATTGAGGGCGGACGGCCGCTGACCGAGGTACTCACCGCGGTCGACGCCCTGATCGATCCGGCGGGCTGAAGGATATTCGCGTGGACCAGGTGGCCGGATACTCACCGGGGAGCGAAGAAGTCCTGGACGGGGACGGCAGGCCTGTCGGAACCCTTCTCGACTTCTGGCGCTGGAGTTCGTCCACCCTCCTCGACAACACGATGCGCGGGATGCTCGCCGAGTTCCTCGTTGGCCTGGCGCTGGAGTGCATCGGGGATAATCACCGAGCCGAGTGGGATGCATTCGATCTCAAGACAGCGGACGGGATCAAGGTCGAGGTCAAGGCATCCGCGTACCTGCAGTCGTGGAAACAGCAAAGGCCGTCGACGATCCGGTTCGACATCGGCGAGCGAATCGCCTGGTACGCCGAGACCAACACCTACGCCGCGTTTGCCGACCGCGGGGCTGACGTCTACG
>JBKBUP010000154.1:0-6764 GCA_046289795.1 Dietzia sp.
CACCATCGTCGGGAGCCCGATCCCGAGGTTGACGTACTGGCCGTCCGAGAGTTCGAGGGCCGCGCGGGCGGCCATCGCCTTGCGGTCGCGTCCGATCCTGCTCATCAGCGCTGTCCTTCCGAGGGCGGGTTGGTGGTGGTCTTCTCGATCCACTTGGTCTGCTCCACCTGCTGCGGCGTGAGTTCCACCAGGCGGTGCACGAAGATGCCGGGCAGATGGATGTCGTCGGGGGCCAGCTCGCCGACCTCGACGATCTTCTCCGCCTCGACGATGCACACGCGGCCGGCCATCGCGGCCAACGGCGAGAAGTTGCGGGCGGTGAGGTTGAACCGCAGGTTGCCGCTGCGGTCCGCGACCGCGGCCCGCACGAGCGAGAAGTCGGCCTCGATGGCCTGCTCGAGCACGTAGGTCTCGCCGCGGATCTCCCGGGTCTCCTTGGGCGGCGAGGCCAGCGCGACGCCGCCGTCGGAGTCGTACTTCCACGGCATCCCGCCGTCGGCCACGTAGGTTCCCACGCCGGTGCGCGTGTAGAACGCCCCGATCCCGGAGCCGCCGGCGCGCATCCGCTCGGCGAGGGTGCCCTGCGGCGTCAGTTCCACCTCGAGCTCACCGGACAGGTACTGGCGCGCGAACTCCTTGTTCTCGCCGACGTACGACGAGACGATGCGCCGGAGTTTGCCGGACTCCAGGAGCATGCCGAGGCCCTTGCCGTCGACACCGGCGTTGTTGGAGAACACCTCGAAGTCCCCGACGTCGCGGGCCGCGAGTGCCTCGATGACGACCTGCGGGATCCCGCACAGTCCGAACCCGCCGGCGGCGATCGACGCCCCGTCCGAGATGTCCGCGACGGCCTCCGCCGCGGTCATGATCTTGCTGGACATACACATACTCCTTCTCAGATCTGGGGAGATCGTCAGGCGATGCCGAGGATCTCGATGGCCGTCTTACGCATGTCGACCTTGCGGACCTTGCCGGTGACTGTCATCGGGAACTCGTCCACCACGTGGACATACTTCGGGATCTTGTGACGGGCCAGCTTGCCGGTGGCGAAGTCGCGCACCTCGTCGGCCGTCAGGTCGTCGCGCCCCGGCTTGAGGCGGACCCACGCCATGAGCTCCTCGCCGTACTTCGGATCCGGGACCCCGATCACCTGGGCGTCGAGGATGTCGGGATGGGTGTAGAGGAACTCCTCGACCTCACGCGGGTAGATGTTCTCGCCGCCGCGGATCACCATGTCCTTGATTCGGCCGGTGATCTTGACGTAGCCGTCGTCATCCATCTCGCCGATGTCGCCGGTGTGCATCCACCCGTCGGCGTCGAGAGCCTCGGCGGTCTTCTCCGGCTCGTTCCAGTACCCGACCATCACGCTGTAGCCCTTGGTGCAGAACTCGCCCGCCTCCCCGCGCGGCAGGGTCCGGCCCGTTTCGGGATCGGCGATCTTGATCTCCAGGTGCTGACCGACCCGCCCGACGGTGGCGACGCGGCGGTCCAGCGAGTCGTCGGCACGGGTCTGGGTGGAGACCGGGGAGGTCTCGGTCATGCCGTAACAGATCGACACCTCCTCCATGTTCATCGTGTCGATCACCTGGCGCATGGTCGCCTCCGGGCACGGCGAGCCCGCCATGATCCCCGTCCGCAGTGACGACAGGTCGTAGGAGTCGAAGTCCTCGAGTGCCAATTCGGCGATGAACATGGTCGGCACGCCGTACAGGCTGGTGCACTTCTCCTGCTCGACCGCCCGCAGCGAGGCCGCGGGATCGAATGCCGGCGCGGGGATCACCATGCAGGACCCGTGGGTGGTGCACGCGAGGTTGCCCATCACCATGCCGAAGCAGTGGTAGAAGGGCACCGGGATGCAGACCCGGTCGACCTCCGAATAGTTGATCGTCTCGCCCACGAAGAACCCGTTGTTGAGGATGTTGGTGTGCGAGAGGGTGGCGCCCTTGGGGAACCCCGTCGTGCCCGAGGTGTACTGGATGTTGATCGCGTCCGAGGGCTCGAGTGCGGCGCGGATCCCGTTCAGTTCCTCGGCGTCGGTGGGCCCCGACATCATCGACTCCCACTCCTCGTCGCCGAAGAGCACGACCACTTCCAGGTCCGGACAGCTCGGCTGGACCTGCGAGAGCATGCCGGTGTAGTCGGAGTCCTTGAACTGGGGCGCCGCGACGACGGCCTTGATCCCGGCCTGCTTGAGCACGTACTCCAACTCGTGGACGCGGTAGGAGGGGTTGATGTTGACCAGCACCGCGCCGATCTCGGCGGTGGCGTACTGGATCATCACCCACTCCCAGCGGTTGGGAGACCAGATGCCGACGCGGTCGCCGGTCCGGATCCCGAGCCGTAGCAGCCCCGAGGCCAACCGCCGGACGTCGGCGTGGAACTCCGTGTAGGTCCAGCGGCGCCCGGCCTGCACGTCGACGAGGGCGTCGCGGTCGCCGAAGCGCCCGACCGTGGCGGCCAGGTTGTCGGCGATCGTCTGCGTGAGCAGCGGTACGTCGGCCTCCCCACGCGTGTGGGAGAGTGCGGGGTCCAGTGGGGTGGAATCGAGATCGGTGGTGGTCATCTCGGTGCTCCTTGCGGGTGGGGCGGTCGGTCCACGAAGTGGGGGTTGCAGTATCAGGTGGTGACGGCCGCGGCGCGACGCATCGTCGCCTCGGCCTGACGGAAGACGGGGCCGTCGACCATGCGGCCGTCCAGCTGGAAGACGCCCTGGTTGCTCTCGGCGGCGTCGAGGACCTTCCGGGCCCAGGCCACCTCGTCGTCGTCGGGCGCGTAGGCCTGCCGGACCACCGACACCTGGGACGGGTGGATACAGGCGGTGGCCACGAACCCCAGTGCGACGGCGTCGAGCGCCTCGGCGCGCTGACCCGCCTCGTCGGCGATGTCGAGGTGGACCGAGTCCACCGCCCACCGACCGAACGCGGCCGCGGCGAGAGCGACCTGCGCACGAGCGTGCCGGGGGACGTCGCGGTACTCCCCCGCGACCCGGGGGCCGCCGGCCTCGACGCCCGAGAAACGGCTGGTCGAGCCGCCCATGGCGGCGAGCAGGTCCTCGGCGCCCCACATCATCCCGGCCAGGCCGGGTGCGGCGGCGATCTCCGCGGCGCGGATCACGCCGAGCGGCGTCTCCACCAGGGCCAGGACCGCCGCACCGGTGGCGGCGTGCACGTCGGCGACCTGTGCGGCCGACTCGGTCTTGGCGAGCATGACGCACCGGTAGCCGGTGTCGGCGAGGGCCTCGAGGTCGGCGGCGTGGTCGTCGGTGCCCATCGGGTTGACGCGGACGATCGTGCGCTCCGGGTCCAGGTCGGAGGACCGGAGCGCCTCCCGGGCCGCCGGTCGGGCGTCCGGTGCGACCGCGTCCTCGAGGTCGACGATCACCACGTCCGCCCGCGCGGCGGCCTTGCCGTACCGCTCCGGGCGGTCGGCCGGGCAGAACAGCAGCGCCGGGCCGGGCGGAATCCAGGCCGGGGTCATGCCGATCCCTCCCCCGCCGCGCCCGCGGCCGGACCATCGGCGGGACTCTTGCGGACCAGCGTCTTGCGGACGGCCTTGGCCACGATGTCGCCGTGCTGGTTGCGGCCGATGTGCTCGAGGGTCACGATGCCCTCGCCCGGACGCGACTTCGATTCCCGCTTCTCGGTGCACACGGTCTCCGCGTAGAGGGTGTCACCGTGCAGCATCGGCTTGGGGAAGCTGACCTCGGAGAAGCCCAGATTGGCCACGATGGTGCCCTGCGTGAGCTGGGCGACCGACAGTCCGACGAGAGTCGAGAGCGTGTGCATGGAGTTCATGAGCCGCTCCCCGCCGAAGCCGGGCTGCTCGGCCGACCACGCGGCGTCCAGGTGCAGCGCCTGCGTGTTCATGGTCAGCGTGGTGAACAGGACGTTGTCCGTCTCGGTCATCGTGCGGCCCGGACGGTGGAGGTAGGCGGTGCCGACCTCGTACTCCTCGAACCACAGACCACGCTGGAGGACTTCCTTGCGCGTCTCGGTTCCGTGCTGCTCGGAC
The DNA here is from genome assembly GCA_046289795.1 of Dietzia sp. Classification (GTDB taxonomy): domain Bacteria; phylum Actinomycetota; class Actinomycetes; order Mycobacteriales; family Mycobacteriaceae; genus Dietzia. Next base: position 4,012 of record JBKBUP010000154.1, read on the forward strand.
ATCTCTACAGCCCCAGCCCGCGCGCGATCAGCATGAGCTGCACCTCGGTGGTGCCCTCGCCGATCTCGAGGATCTTGGAGTCGCGGTAGTGCCGGGCGACCAGGTACTCGTTCATGAAGCCGTAGCCGCCGTGGATCTGGGTGGCGTCGCGGGCGTTGTCCATGGCCGCCTCCGAGGAGACCATCTTGGCGATGGCGGCCTCCTTCTTGAAGGGCTTGCCCGCCAGCATGAGACGCGCGGCCTCGTAGTACGCGCAGCGCGCGGTGTGGGCGCGGGCCTCCATGCGGGCGATCTTGAAGGAGATCGCCTGGAACGAGCCGATCTTCTGGCCCATGGACTCGCGTTCCTTGGCGTACCTGACCGACTCGTCGACGCAACCCTGCGCGGCACCGGTGGCCACCGCGGCGATCGCGATGCGGCCCTCGTCGAGGATCGACAGGAAGTTCGCGTAGCCGCGCCCCTCCTCGCCGAGGATGTTCTCCGCCGGGACCCGCACGTCGGCGAAGGTCAGCGGGTGCGTGTCGGAGGAGTTCCAACCGACCTTGTCGTAGGCCGGTTCGACCGTGAAGCCGGGCGTGCCCGACGGGACGATGATGGTCGAGATGGCCTTCCTGCCGTTGTCCCGGATGCCGGTCACCGCGGTGACGTTGACCAGCGACGTGATGTCGGTGCCCGAGTTGGTGATGAACTGCTTGTTGCCGTTGACCACCCACTCGTCGCCGTCACGCTTCGCGGTGGTCTTGGTGGCCCCGGCGTCCGAGCCCGCACCGGGCTCGGTGAGACCGAAGCCCGCGAGCTTCTTGCCCGCGGCGAGATCGGGGAGCCACGTGTTCTTCTGCTCGTCGGTGCCGAAGTGGTAGATCGGCATCGCGCCGAGGCCCACACCGGCCTCGAGCGTCATGGCGGTCGACTGGTCGACACGGCCCAGCTCCTCGAGCGCCAGGGAGAGGGCGAAGTAGTCGCCGCCCATGCCGCCGAACTCCTCGGGGAAGGGCAGGCCGAACAGGCCCATCTCGCCCATCTTGGCCACGATCTCGTACGGGAACGTGTGGTTGCGGTCGTGCTCGGCCGAGGCGGGGGCGACGACCTTGTCGGCGAACTCGGCGACCGTGACCTTGAGGTCCTGGTAGTGCTCTTCCAACTCAGGCATCGGTTTCTCCTTGTGCTTCCTCGGTGGAGGGGTGGGGCTCGACTGTGCTTGGTTCGACCGTCGCGAGCAGGTGGTCGGCGGGCACCTGCTCGCCGGTGGAGACGTTGAGGCGGACCACGCCGTCGATAGGTGCGGTGAGCGCGTGCTCCATCTTCATGGCCTCGACGGCCAGGACGTTCTGTCCGGCGGTCACCTCGTCGCCGTCGGCGACGAAGCAGGCGATCACGGAACCGGGCATGGGGCTGAGGATCTGGCCGTCCGACATCCCGGCATCGTGGATCCGGGAGTCGATGAGCGGCAGCAGCCGCAGGTCCCAGGTGCCGCCGTCGCCGGCCACCCAGTAGGTGTCCGCCGCCCTGTGGTCATGGGAACGGACGACGGTCCAGCGCTGCTGGGTGCCGTCGACGGTCAGCCGCAGCGACCCGCCGTCCCGGGCGACCCTGGCCCGGTGCCGGGAGGAGACCTCGGGCTCGGCCGTGGAGCCGATGGTCGCGTCGGTGATGCTCACCTCGGCGTCGTCGGGGGTTCCCCTGAGTCCGACGGTGACGGCATCCGAACCCGGACCGGAGTCCAACCGGGTCCACACCTCGGCGCGCCCGCCGACCCGCCAGCCGTTGGGCACGTCCCACGGACCCCGCCGGTTGGCCGGCACGCGGGCCCAGCGCTCCTCGGTGCGGTGCATGGCCACGGCGACCAGTGCACCCTCGGGCGCCGGGGTGGCGGTGTAGTTGTCGACCGTGCGGTCGAGCAGACCCGTGTCGAGGTCACCGGCCACGACCTCCGGCTGCGAGAGCAGGAAGCGACAGAAGTCGATGTTGGTCCGCAACCCAAGTACGTGGGTGCCGGCCAGCGCCGCGTCGAGCCGGGCCAATGCCTCGCCGCGGTCGGCGCCGTGGGCGATGACCTTGCCGAGCATCGGGTCGTAGTCGCTGCCGACGACCGTGCCGACGCGCAGGCCGGAGTCCACGCGGATCCCGCTGCCCGAGGGCTCCTCGAGTCCGAGGACAGTGCCGCCGGTCGGCAGGAACCCCTTGGCCGGGTCCTCCGCGTAGACGCGCGCCTCGATCGCGTGGCCGGTGAGGGTGATGTCCTCCTGGCGCAGCGTCAACTCCTCGCCCGCGGCGATGCGGACCTGCCAGTCCACCAGGTCCACGCCGGTGACCATCTCGGTGACCGGGTGCTCGACCTGCAGTCGGGTGTTCATCTCCATGAAGAAGAACTCGTCCGGAGCTTTGGCCGAGACGATGAACTCGACGGTGCCGGCACCCACGTAACCCACCGAGCGGGCGGCGTCGCACGCGGCGGTGCCGATGCGCTGACGGGTGACCTCGTCGAGCAGTGCGCTGGGCGCCTCCTCGATGACCTTCTGGTGGCGGCGCTGCAGGGAGCACTCACGCTCGCCCAGGTGGATGACGTTGCCGTGGGTGTCGGCGAGGACCTGCACCTCGATGTGGCGCGGGGTGTCGACGAACCGCTCGAGGAACAGCGTGTCGTCGCCGAAGGCACCTGCCGACTCGCGGCGGGAGGAGTCGAGCGCGGCGCGCAGGTCCTCCGCCCGCTCCACGCGTCGCATGCCCTTGCCGCCGCCGCCCGCGGACGGCTT